>NZ_RAVW01000062.1 GCF_003611585.1 Corallococcus exercitus
GCCTTCGCGGCGGGAGCGACAGGGGTATAAGAGAGACACACCATTGCTCATCCCGACTTCACGGCGGCGCGGTTCACCAGCTACCCGGACGCGCGCTTCACTCCGGCGCCAGCGGACGGCGTGCTGCCGGAGGGCTTCTTCACGACGACGAACCTGCCCACGTACGTGCGGGTGGACGGCCGGTGGCGGATGCCGCGCGAGCCGCGCATGGACGGAGCGCTGGTGCTGGACGCGCAGGGCGAGCTCTGGGTGCGCGAGGGCCGCCGGGTGCGCGCGGGAGAGCGCGTCGTGGTGGGCAAGGCGGAGGACGGCAGCGAAGGCGTCTACGTGAACATGGCCTACCTGGCGGAGGGCGGGGACGGCGAGTTCAAGTTCATGACGAGCGAGGTGTCGCGCGAGAAGCCCATCGACTACGCGCACATGGCGCGGCTCCTGGTGGAGGAGCGCGAGCGGGGCGGCTATCCCATCTGGGTGACGGGGCCGGCGCTGGTGCACTCGCGGGCGCGGGCGGACATGACGTGGTTCGTGGAGAACGGCTTCGTGGGGGCGCTGCTCGCGGGCAACGCGGTGGCGGTGCATGACATCGAGGCGTCCATCTACGGCACGACGCTGGGGATGAGCGGCGCGGGCGAGGCGACGTCGGGCGGGCACGGCCTGCACATGCGCGCCATCAACCGGGTGCGGCAGGCGGGCTCCATCGCGACGGCGGTGGAGGCGGGCATCATCACCAACGGCATCATGCACGCGTGCGTGAAGCACGGGGTGCCGTTCGTGCTGACGGGGTCCATCCGGGATGACGGGCCGTTGCCGGACGTGGTGACGGACAACCTGGCGGCGCAGGACGCGATGCGCCGGCACGCGGTGAAGGCGACGATGGCGGTGCTCGTGGCCACGGCGCTTCACGCCATCGCGACGGGGAACATGCTGCCGGCGTTCGTGACGGAGAAGGACGGCACGTTGCGCGAGCTGCCCACCATCTGCGTGGATTCGTCCGAGTTCGTGGTGAGCAAGCTGAAGGACCGGGGCACGCACCAGGCGTTCGGCGTGGTGACGAACGCGCAGGACTTCATGCACATCCTGCGGCTGTACGTGGAGCGCGAGCTGACGGCGCGAGCGGCGAAGCCGAAGCCGGTGTAAGGGCCAGACGCCCGACGCGTCCAAACCTGTCCGACAGTCGGACAGGTTTCCGTTGCTCCGAGGGGCGGAGGCCCCCAGCGGCGGTTCTCCAAACCTGTCCGACAGTCGGACAGGTTCGCGCAGTGCGCCGCTGACGGGAGCTTCTACTCAGCGTTGGCTGAGTGCGGGAGCGGTCAGGGGCTTCCAGGCCGCGCTCGACAGTCCGCCCTCGGTACCGAAGAGGGCGGAGTCGCCCTCCGGGAGCACGGCGTAGACGCGCGGATCCGCGAGCTTCGGCAGTGCGTGCACCTCCCCGGTACCCGCGTCGAAGTACGACGCGCCGAGCAGCGTGCCCACCACCGCGCCCCCGGGCACAAGCGCGGCGGAGACGATGGCGGGGGAGGGCAGGCCGGACGCGGTTCGCACCCGCGTCCACTTCGCGCCGTCGAAGTAGTTGAAGCCGTCCTGGCAGGTGCCCGCGACGGCGCGTCCTTGCGCGTCGGTGGACAGCGCGGTGATCCAGTTGTCGGTGAGGTCGCGGCCGTCGTGGAAGCGCTGCCACTTCATGCCATCCCAGCGCAGCAGGCCCCGGTCCTCGCTGCCCATCCACAGGAAGCGGCCCGCGCCTTCACCCACGGAAGGATGCTTGCTCCACTCCTTCGGCAGGGGCAGCCGCTTCACCAGGGACAGGGGGGACGTGGCGGGAGTGACCAGCGACATGCCCCGGCCATCCACCAGCGCCACGCCGCCGTCGACCTGTGACACGTTGAGTACGGACAGCTTCCCCAGGGCCACGGGGTTGCGAGCGCCATAGGCCACCTGTGTCCACACCTTCCCGTCATGGAAGCCAAGGCCGTACGTGGTGGCGACGTAGAGGTTCACGCCGTCGCTGGTGATGCCCAGCACCTGGTCGCTCGGGAGTGAGGGCACGCGGACGGTCTGCCACCGGCCGTCCTCGCGTTGGATGCAGACGCCCCGGTCGAACGTGCCCACCACGAGCTGGCCCTGGTGACGCGCGAGCGCGGTGATGTGATTGCCGCAGAGCTGCCCGGTGGGAGTGACCCGGCGCCACCCCGTCTTCCCTTGGAGGAACACGCCGGAGGTCCGCGTGCCCGCCCAGCCGTCGCGCAACACGGTGGCGCCCTTGGGGACGCTCACGGCCTGGAGGGGCACGGACTCCGTCTCCCACGCGTGCACCTCACCGTGACTGCCCACGATGCGCACGCCCTGCTCCGTCACGGTGAATGACAGCGGACCCGTGGGCACGTTGCTCACGGCGGAGAGCCTGCCGCTCGTGTTGATGGAGAAGGCCCCCTCGGTGGTGCCCACGTCCACGCCGTCTCGCGTGTCCGAGATGAACCGCACCGGCCCGGGCAACGACCACGCGCGCTCGGTGCCCAGCTCGAACAGGCGCCCCTCCGCGGTGCCCGCGAAGCGCGGCGAGAACGCCGTGTACGCGGGGCCCGGCGGCAGCACCGCGGCCAGGGACTCCAGCCGGCTCAGGTAGTCCGGAGTGCTCGCGTCCTCGGCGGGAGGCAGGGCCTGCCAGCGCACGTCCAGCACCGGCGTCACGTGGAAGCGCGTGTCCAGCGACACGAGCCCTTCATCCGTGGCCACGAAGAGCCGGTCGCCCGTGGACTCCAGCGCGCGGCAGAAGTGGCTGGGCAGCCCGTCCTCCACCGTGAGCACGCGCACCGGGCGGCCCGAGGCCGTGAACAGCTCCAGGCCGCCTTCGGTGCACGCCACGACGTGGCCGCCGAACGGCTCCAGGTCGTGCACGGTCTCGGTGTTGGTGACGGTGGCGGCCAGGGTCAGCGCGGTGAGGGTGGAGAGCATCATGCTCCACCCCCATTGCGAACTCCGGGCCAGCCCGGTGTGTCTCCCCGGAGCCGCACTCGCGGCCCGGGGTCAGCGCGTGCCTAGAACGACTCTTCCGGCACGTCCATCAGGTCCAGGTTGCCGTTCTCCACCATGCGCGCGGCGTGCGCGATGCCGGGCAGCACCTCGTGGCAGTACCACCGGGCGCTGGCCACCTTGCCGCTGTAGAACGCCTTGTCGCCGGGGTTGGTCTTCATGCGGTCCAGCGCCACGGCCGCGTGGCGCACCAGCAGCCAGCCGATGACCACCTCCGCCACGGCGAACAGCACGCGGTTGCCCTGGAAGCCCACGTGGTAGACGGACTCGCCCAGCTTGCCCATCAGCGTGCCGAGCAGCGTCTCCAGGTGCCCCAGGGCCTCCGCCAGCGCGGCGCGCTCGGTCTTCAGCTCCGGGCCGCCCTCGTTGCCTTCCGCCGTCTCGCGGATGCGGCCCAGCAGGCCGGACAGCGTCGCGCCGCCGTCGCGCGCCACCTTGCGCATCAGCAGGTCCAACGCCTGGATGTGCGTGGTGCCCTCGTAGAGCGAGTCGATCTTCTGGTCCCGGATGTACTGCTCCACCGGGTAGTCCGTCAGGAAGCCCGAACCGCCGTGCACCTGGAGCGACAGGGACAACAGCTCATACGCCTTCTCGGAGCTGTACCCCTTCACCAGCGGCAGCAGCATGTCGTTGAGCACGTCCGCCTCGCCCGCCGCCGTGGAGCGGTGGCCGCCCTGCAGCTCCACCTGGTCCTGCACGGACGCGGTGAACAGCGCCAGCGCGCGCAGGCCTTCCGCGTGCGCCTTCTGCGCCATCAGCATGCGGCGCACGTCCGGGTGCTGGAGGATGTTCACGCGCGGCGCGGACTTGTCGCGCGCCTTCGCCAGGTCGCTGCCCTGCACGCGGTCCTTCGCGAACGACAGCGCGCGGAAGTAGCCCGCGGACAGCGCGGCCATGGACTTGAGGCCCACCGCCATGCGCGCGTTCTCGATGATGTGGAACATCTGCCGGATGCCGTCGTGCACCTCACCCAGCAAGAGGCCGCGCGTGGGCTTGCCGTCGCCGAACGTCAGCTCGCACGTGACGGACCCCTTCAGGCCCATCTTCTTCTCCAGCTTCGTGCACACGACGTTGTTGTGCTCACCCAGGCTGCCGTCCTCGTTCACCCAGAACTTGGGCACCACGAACAGCGACAGGCCCTTGGTGCCCGGCGCCGCGCCCTCCGGACGCGCGAGCACCATGTGGATGATGTTCTCCGCGATGTCCGACTCGCCGTTGGTGATGAAGCGCTTGACGCCTTCAATCTCCCAGACGTCGCCATTCACCTGACGGGCCTTGGTGCGCGCGGCGCCCACGTCGCTGCCCGCGTCCGGCTCCGTCAGCACCATGGAGCCGCTCCAGCGGCGCTCCAGGATGTGCGGCAGGAAGCGCTGCTTCTGTGACTCCGTGCCCAGCTTGTCGATGACGCGCGCGAGCAGGTTGCCCAGCGTGAAGAACGCCAGCGCGGGGTTTGAGCCCAGCAGCAGCTCGAACGCGGCCCAGCCCAGCGACGGCGGCGCGCCCAGCCCGCCCAGGTGCGTGGGCGTCTCCAAGAGGTGCATGCCCGCGTCGTAGTAGGCGCCCATCGCGGCCTTGAGGCCCGGGGGCAGCTTCACCTCGCCGTTCACCAGCTTCGGCGGGTTGTGCTCGGACTCGTCGAAGCTCTTCGCCAGCTCCTGCGTGCACAGCTGGGCGAAGGTCTCCAGCGTCTGCCGGGCCGCCGTCTCGTCCAGGTCTCCGAAGGGGCCCTTGCCCAACGACGTGCGGCCGATGTCCAGGAACTCGAAGAGGTTGAACTCAATATCGCGGAGGTTGGGCGTGTAGTGCAGGGACGACGACGACATCGGAAGACTCCTCGCGGCCTGGGCGAAAGAAACAGCCCCGCGCCGGTGAAGGCGCGGGGCCGGAAACGGACCGCCAGGGTACCCGAGATTGATTCGCGGGTCAGTCGCGCCGGGCGTGGATGACGCGCAGCGTCTCCCGGCGCTCGAAGCGGTTGCCGGCGGCGTCGCGGGCGACGAACACCAGCTCATACGTCCCGGCCGGCGTGCCCTCCGGGATGACCAGGGCCTTGGTGAAGCGCATGCGGTCCTGTGTGTCGAGGAGCTGCTGGTCCTCGCCGAAGAGGTCGCCGTACACGCTGACCTCCTGCGTGGCCTCCACCGCATCCACATCCAGTGTCAGCGTGTCACCGGGGGCCACCTCCTTCTGGGAGAGGACGACGTCGAAGTCGTTGCCCTGGGAGTCCAGGCGGTAGCGCACCTCGCTGCGCTCCACGCGGCCGTCCGCCAGCTCCGCGATGATGAACACGGTGTAGTAGCCATCCGCGATGCCCAGCGGCACGAGGAAGCGGCCGCGCCACGAACGGGTCAGCGTGTCGAACGTGAGCGGCTTCACCAGGCCGAAGGGGAAGTAGGCGGTGACGCGGCGGGCGTTGCGCGGGGCGCGCACGGAGATGATGGGGTCGCCGGGCGGAATCTCCTCGCGGCTGAGCGCACCCGCCACCATGCCGTCGGGAAGCTGCACGGGGACCATCTCGCGCACCGTCTCACCGTTGGGGGCCGTGCGGGCCACCTGCTCCACCGCGACGAAGGACGTGTAGCGGCTCATCAGGTGGTACTGGAGCGCGGTCTCGGTGATGCCCTGGATGATTTCCGGCGTCTCGCCACGGTAGCCCTCCACGGTGAGCTCCTCGATGCGCTGGCGGGCCCAGAGGCTCTTGAGGGAGTCGTGCTCCGGGGCGACTTCGGGGAAGTGCACGGGCACGTCGAAGCGGCGGACCTCGCCACGCACGCGGCCGGAGATGCGGAGGACGCCGTCACCGGTTCCGGTGAACTTGCCCACGAGGAACAGCGGCTGGCCGGCGAAGAGGTCCGGCACGGACTTCGGGTACACGTCACGGACGGGCAGGCCGTCGGTGTCCACCACGAGCGAGGTGAGGACGGGGCCGCGCATGCGCTGCTCGAACTCGCGGGCGACGTCTTCCTCCGGGCGGTTGAGGTTGACGAGGGTGGAGGCGCCCCGGCCCAGCTCACCCATCTTGGTGATGAGGTAGCGGTTCGTGCTGGAGCCCACGCCGGCGGAGAAGATGCGCGTCTCTTCCCGGAGGTGCTCCTGGAGCGTGCCGAGCACCTGCTCATCCGCGCCGATGAGGCCGTCCGTCATGAAGAGCACCATGCGCAGGCGGGCCGGGTCGTTCGGGGGCAGCATGGCTTCGCGGGCGGCGATGTTCACGTCGGTGCCGCCACCGCCCCAGAAGTTGGCCACGTAGGGCAGGGCGTTCTGGATGTTCTCCGGCGTGGCGGGGACGGCGGTGGGCGCGAACTTGGTCACCTGCGTGTCGAAGTTGAGGACCTGGAAGGTGTCCTCCGGCATCAGGTGGTTGAGCACCTCCTTCGTGATGGCCTTGGACTTCTCGATGGCGAGGCCGGACTGCGAGCAGGACGTGTCCAGCACCATGTAGAGCTCGCGCGGGACGATCTCCCTCTGGGTGGGGGACAGCTGCGGGTTGAGCATCACCAGGAAGTAGCCGTGGTCCGCGCCGGGGTCGCGGTGCATGAGGACGGCGGGGCGGATGAGCGCGTCAGCGACGACGTACTCCAGGATGAAGTCCTTGTTGGGGATGCGGTCGTCGCGGCCAAGGCTCACCCTGGCGCGGGACTGCCCTTCACGCGTCACGTCCACGCGGTGGGTGGTGGAGCGCAGCGAGTGGACCGGGAGGCCCGCGTCCAGGCGCACGGTGAGCTGGATGTCGTGGCCGCTGCGCGTGTCGGTGATGACCGGGGGCGTGATGCGGCTCGCGTCGGGGACGGTGGTGGTGTCGGGCTCCTCGCCTTCACCCTGACGCGTGGGCAGCGGCTGGCCGCCGATGAAGCGGGGGCCCACGACCATGGGGAAGCTGAAGCGGTAGGTGCCCGCGTCGTAGGTGAGGCGCTCCACGTAGTGGATGCGGACGCGGATGGTTTCGCCGGGGAGGATGTTGGCGACGGACTGAGTGAAGATGTTGGGGCGCTCCTGGTCGAGCAGCGCGGCCGTCTTGCCCTCGGCCTTGGCGCGCTCGTAGGTGTCGCGGGCCTGCTCGCGGGTCTGGATGACGCCCTGGATGATGCGGTTGCCCAGGTGCATCTCCATGCCGTCCACGGCGGCCAGCTCCGGCAGCGGGAAGACGTAGAGCGCTTCGAGCGGCGCGGAGTAGGGGTTCTCGAACACCTGCGTCACGGTGACGGACGCGAGGAACCCGCTGACCTCCGCGTCCACCTCCGTGTGCTTGAGGCTGAAGGTGCGCGGCTCCGTGTCCGGGCACGCGGTGTCGGGCTGCGCGCGGAAGCGGGCCACGAGGGTGCCCTGGGCGACGCCCGCGGTGGGCGAAGCGGCCGGGGGACAGGGTTGCTGAGCAGCGGCCGGGGCGGCCAGAAGACAGACGAAGAGCGCGGCGAGCAGGACTCGCATGGTCGGGAACCTTGGTTTCAGGGTGTGCCCGGAGACATTGCAGCCCCCGGGCCAACCCCGGTTCCCCTCTGAAAAGGCTGGTAGTGGGGGCGGCGGGAGACAGTCCGGGTGTGGTTCCGTGGCCACGGGGCCACTGGGTCAGGCGCTACCAGGTGAGGGCTTCGGGAGCCGCTTCGAACAGGTGCTTCATGTCCTGGAGACTCGGATGTTGCCGCTTCACTTCCCGCCAGACGCTGGGGTGATGGTGCGTCCGAATGGTCTGCTCCAGTTGCGCGAGCCGTTTGGGAGGACCGTTCTTCTGCTTTGCCTCAACGTAGCAAGTGAGATGGGAGAGGTAGTTCGTGTAGGCGTCGGCCCGTGTAACTGGGAGGTAGTCGCGAGTATTGAGGCCGAGCGCAATTATTGTGTAACTCGCTCGCTGATGAGCGACCGTGCCCTCGGGGGCGCTGGGGAGAAAATGAAAGGTATCGCTGAGGTCCAGCTCAAGGAACTCGGTTGGATCCTCAAAGCGGGGATCGATCAGCACGGGACTTCCTGAGACAGGAGGACCTACAGGTGCTCCCTTCTTCCTTCGAAGTTTCGTCAGCGTGCCAGTTCCCTGCGCGAAGACGGCGAAGCGGCTGTTCTTGTACTCGTTGCAGGCTCCGCAAGCGTAGAGGTAGTTCATCCAGGCGAAGACCAGCTCCGGGTAAAATGCTTTAGGCCGAATGTGCTCCACTTGGTGCGCTGCGGAGTCTTCGCAGTAGGCACAACGACGTGCTCCGACGCACATCCGTGTCAAGGTCGCCTTGACGCTGTCGAACGTAGGATTGCCTTTCTTGTTCAGCGCCTTGAACCGTTTGCTCCCCTGCTTGATACGCGTCGCGTATTCAGGGATCGCATCAATCTCATGCTGGTAGGCGGCAAGCTGCGTACGGGCTGGTTCCGGCAGCGGGAGATCCGGGAGCCGAATCACGATCGGCTCACCGCAGGGCCCTTGGGCAGAGTGCTGGCGGCAGTTGGAAGTTGGGTGCGCAGAAGTTGTTGCTCAGCCTGCTCCTCAGGGGAAAGCCCCTTCTTGAGCTCCTTCTGATTGAGGACGGCAAGCCGTTCGAGCTTCTCCTGGGCTTCCGGAGAGCGCAGGGGAACCTCTCCGAATGCACCAGTGCCAAAAGCGTCGAGAACGTTTCCGTAGAGCAGTCGGTCGAGCGCGACGCCGGTGACCATGCCCGCTTCTTCGTCACTGCCTGGCCGGGGAAGGCGGAAAACGCTACCCACAGTCGCGGCTTGGCAGATGAGCGGACTGTGCGTTGTGACGATGAACTGGATGTTCGGGAAGTGTTCACGGAACCATCGGCCTACACGGCGCTGCCACACGGGATGCAGGTGGGCGTCGATCTCGTCAATCAGGACGACACCGGGGACGATGATGGTCGTTGCGTCTCCGGGAACGAAGAGCTTGTCGGAACCATAGGTCCGTGAGAGCTGACGGATCAGCTCGAAGGTCATGCTCAGGATGGAGCGGTAGCCGTCGCTCATATTCTCGACGGGAACTTCGCAGCCGTTGCCATCGACGAAACGAACACCCTTGGACGAGATCGATTCGAGTTGGGCTTCGTTGGGAAGAAAGTCAGGCTGGTTGATGAATTGCTTCAAGGACTCAAGAAGGTCCCCCTCGGGATCTTCTTCCAGCTTCTTGAACCGGAGGAGCTTCAGCCATTCGAGGCTTTCCGAAAGCGCGACGGACTCTCCAAATACGGACAAGTGTCGGGCGAGTTTTGGATTTGAGTGAAACAGCCTTTCCTGGTCCTTGTCTCCACCAGTGAAACGTCGGAACGGTCCATACGAGGCACTGAACCATCCTGCGCGTTCAATCCAAACAGGCGGCTCGTGCTTGTCCATGCCTAGGCCCCTGATGAGGACGGTTTGTGCTTCCATCACCGGTACTAGGTCGAGGCCTGCATCAAGGAGCAACCTGTCAGTGTCGACGAACTTGTCGTAGCGCTCGTCCCCAACCAGCTTCAGACGAACGGAGCCGTGTCCTGCTCCGACGCTGAGCCACTCGGACCAATCCTGACGTAGCGCAATCGCCTCGTTGGGGCCCACCAGCGCCAGTGCGACGGCCCGGAGAAAAGAGCTTTTGCCAGCTCCGTTATCGCCGATGACGACGTGCCATCCGGGGCCTGAACCCTCCGGCAGTTCCCACCGCAGGGTCCGAATGGACCGGATGTTGGAGAGGTGGACCTCTTTCACGTACATGCGCCCTAGCTCGCCCGAAACAGGGGGAGGGGTCAACCGTAACGACCCCTCTACGCGACCCTCTGAACGCACGAAGGCCCCCGGACCGTACTTCCGGTCCGAGGGCCTCGATTCTCACAGAAACCTCAGCCGCCCTTGAGCTGCAGCGTGGGCACCGCGCCTTCTCCGAGCACGAGGTGCACCTGACCCACCTTCGCGGCCAGGTCCTTGTACGCCTCCAGCTCCTTGAGCCGCACGAGCAGCGGGTTCTCCGCCAGCACCTTCGCCGTCTGCGCCATGGAGCGCGTCGCCGCCGTCTCCTCGCGCCGCAGGATGACGTTCGCCTCCGCTTCCTTCTGCGCCTGGATGACCCGGTTGAGCAGGTCCTTCATCTCCTTCGGCAGCACCACGTCCTTGATGCCGAAGCGCAGCAGCTCCAGGCCCACGCCCTCCGCCCCCGACTTCACCTGCGCGTACAGCTCCTCGGACACGGCCTCACGGGCCGCGAGCAGTTCATCCAGCGTGCGCGTGGACACCGCCTCACGCGCCGCCAGCTGCATGGCCAGGTAGAGGATTTCATCCGGCGCCCGCGCCACCACCGCCAGCCGCCGCGCGTCCACCACCCGGTACGCCGCGGACAGGTTGAGCCGCAGCGTCACGCGGTCCTTCGTCATCACCTCCTGGCCGGTGACGTGGAGCAGCCGCTCGCGCAGGTCGATGACCGCGAACTGCACCTTGTGCGCGACCGTCCACGCCGCGTGACGGCCCGGCGGCAGCACCGCGTCCAGCACGCCGTCCACGTAGCGCAGCGCCACCGTGCCCTCCGTCGCCGTGGCCTCCACGTAGTCGCTGGCCGGAATCAGCGCGCGCACCTCGTCGCTCGGAGGCGTCGTCGCCACGCCGGACACGTCCACGCGCTCCACCCGCACGGTGGGCGACTCGGGCCGACCGGTACGACCGGGCAGCCGCTGCGCCGTCCACACCTGGTGCTGTCCCCGCCCCAGCCACCGCACCGGCTGGCCGTGATGGAAGACCACCGCGCGCTCGTCCGCGCCCAGCTCCAGCACCTGGAGGTCCTTCTCCGGCACCAGCGCGAGCTTCGCCTCGTCCAGCCGGGTGACGGGTGGCTCCAGCGGCACGCGCTCGAAGCGGACGTGCTGGAAGGGACGCACCACCCAGTGCCGGCCCGGCCCCAGGTACTGCTCCGCCCGCCCGTTCACCACGACGAACAGCCGCTCGTTCTGCGCCACTTCCACCCGACCGATGCCCATGACACGTCACCTCGACGACAAGAAAAGAGTGCGGCTCCGCTGCTGGAGAAAAGGACCCCGCCGCCCCACGGGCGCTTCCCGCGAACAGACCGTCCGGAACCGCGTTCAGCCTCCCGAGCGACCGCACCGGATGCCGGTCACGGACGGCGACCGGAGCGCTCCGCATGAAGCACGGAACGTCTCCAGAGGCCCTGGCGACCGGCCAGTGTGCGGCGTGGGGAGGAGGACGCGGTGGACTCGCGTTGGCACCAGCGAAAAACGACGGGGTCCCGGGCGAACGAAGGATTCGAACCTTCGACACCGAGATTTTGAATCTCGTGCTCTACCAGGTTGAGCTAGTTCGTGTGATTGCCCAGCAAGGGCCTCGATGCGCGCCTCACGGTGGCGTGCGACCGGTACGGCCTTCCATCGCGGCAGGAACACCCGGGAGTGATGGCCGTGAGGAACGTCCGAGTCCCATGCCCCGGCGCAAAGCGCCCCCGCGTGGAATCGGACGCCTCGGGACAGCCCCGTGCGCCCCCTGAAGTTCGCCGACGGGGCCACCAGACGCGAGCGTGCCGGAATCCTGACGGAGCGGCTTCAGCCCTTCGTCACGTACCACCAGCCGAACCACATGGTGCGCTCCTCCGCGAGCAGCTCCCAGCCGGGCGCGTGCAGGTAGAAGTCCGTGCGCAGCCCGGCGAGGTCCAGCGCGCGCGCCGTCTCCACCGCGCTGTACAGGTGCAGCGTCACGTCCGTGTCCGCCGTGCGCACCCGGCGCGTGGCCTCCTCGTGCGCCTCCAGGCCCTGACGGCGCTCCAGCACCGTGAAGAGCATCCGCGCGCCCGGCTTCAGCGCGCGGCCCAGGTGGCCCAGCACGCGCGGCAGGTCGTCACAGAAGTCCAGGCAGCCAATGGCCAGCGCCACGTCGAAGAGGCCCAGGTCCGCCGGCACCGGATCCAGGTAGCTGTGCACGCGCCACGTGCCCGACGGCCGCGCGCGCTTCGCCAGCTCCAGCATCTCCGGCGCCACGTCCAGGCCCACCACGTCCACGGACGCGTCCAGCCCGCGCGTGTGCAGCGCCGGGCCGCAGCCCACGTCCAGCACGCGCAGGCCCGGCTTCACCACGCCCGCGAGGAAGCGCTCCACGCGGTCGCCGTAGCGATGCAGGGACGGGTAGAGCACCTCGTAGGCGGAGGCGATCTCCCCGTACACCTTCGCGACGGCGGCCTCGTCCCTCCTGCCGCCGTCTGTCTCTGCCTCCATACCGTGCGCTCCTGCTCAACAGCGCGGGCACGTTATCACGGCGTGTTGTTGCTCCCCGGCTTGCGGAACACCGCCAGCGACCGCCCGGCCATCTCGAACTTCCCGGGCTTCATCTCCTCGTCGCCGCGCTTGTCGTCCGCCGTGTACAGCTCCAGCCGCCATGCGCCGCCCTCGCCCGGCGGCGGCACCGTGAAGGTCACCGTGTCGTGGTGCGCGTTGAGCAGCACCAGCAGCGAGTCCCCGCTCACGCGCTGGCCACGCTCGTCCGGCGTGGGGATGGCGTCGCCGCCCAGCAGGAACGCCAGCGAGCGCACGAAGGGCTTCTGCCAGTCCTCCGGCCCCATCTCCGAGCCGTCGGGCCGGAACCACGCCAGGTCCTTGTGCTCGGACTCCCACAGGTGCTCGCCCTGGAAGAAGCGGCGGCGCTGGAGCACCGGCTGCCCGTGGCGGAACTGGATGAGCTTGCGCGTGAACTCCAGGAGGTCCAGGCGCGTCTTGTCCAGGTTCCAGTCCACCCACGACAGCTCGTTGTCCTGGCAGTAGGCGTTGTTGTTGCCCTGCTGCGTGCGGCCCATCTCGTCGCCCGCGACAATCATCGGGACGCCCGTGGACAGGAACAGCGACGCCAGCAGGTTGCGCTTCTGGCGCTCGCGCAGGGAGATGATGTCGGTGTCGTCCGTCTCTCCCTCCACGCCGCAGTTCCACGCCTGGTTGTCATCCGCGCCGTCGCGGTTGTGCTCGCCGTTGGCCTCGTTGTGCTTGCTGCTGTACGTGACCAGGTCGTGCAGCGTGAAGCCGTCGTGCGCGGTGACGAAGTTGATGGACGCCTGCGGCCTGCGCCGCGCCGCCGCGAACAGGTCCGCGCTGCCCGTGAGCCGGTAGCCCACCTCCGCGGCCTGGTTCTCGTCGCCCTTCCAGTACTTGCGCAGCGCGTCCCGGTACTTGCCGTTCCACTCGTGCCACGGCGACGGGAAGCCGCCCACCTGGTAGCCGCCCAGTCCCACGTCCCACGGCTCCGCGATGAGCTTCACGCGGCCCAGGACGGGGTCCTGGTTGATGATCTGGAAGATGGGCGCGTTCGGGTCGTAGCCGCCCTTGCCGCTGCGGCCCAGCACCGTGGCCAGGTCGAAGCGGAACCCGTCCACGTGCATCTCCTCCACCCAGTAGCGCAAGCTGTCCACGATGAAGCGCGCCGTCTGCGGGTTGGAGGCGTTGAGGCTGTTGCCGCACCCGGTGAAGTCCAGGTAGTGCCGCGCCTCCGGCATGGTCCAGTAGTAGGACGCGTTGTCGATGCCCTTGAACGACAGCGTGGGCCCCAGGTGGTTGCCCTCGCACGTGTGGTTGTAGACGACGTCGAGGATGACCTCGATGCCCGCGGCGTGCAGCGACTTCACCATCGACTTGAACTCGGCCACCGCGCCGCCCGGCGTCTTGCGGCTGGCGTAGCGCTGCTCCGGGGAGAAGTAGTTCAGCGTGCTGTAGCCCCAGAAGTTCGACAGGCCCTTGTCGTTGAGGAACGAGTCGTCCGCGAACTCGTGCACCGGCAACAGCTCCACCGCGGTGACGCCCAGCTTCTGCAGGTGCTCGATGATGACCGGCGAGCCCAGGCCCGCGTAGGTGCCGCGCTGGTGCTCCGGCAGGCCCGGGTGGCGCATGGTGAGGCCGCGCACGTGGGCTTCGTAGATGACCGTCTTGCGCCACGGGATGTCCAGGCGCCGGTCATTGCCCCAGTCGAAGAAGTCGCTCACCACCACGCCCTTGGGCATGCCGGCCGCGCTGTCGCGCTCGTCGCGCATCAGGTCCTTCTTCGGATGGTCCAGGGGGTAGCCGAACACCGGCTGCTTCCAGTCCACCTCGCCGTGCAGCGCCTTGGCGTAGGGGTCGACGAGCAGCTTGTGCGGGTTGCAGCGGTGCCCCTTCTCCGGCTCGTAGGGCCCGTGCACGCGCAGGCCATACAGCGTCCCGGGCTCCAGGTCCGGCACGTAGCCGTGCCAGACGAACTCGGTCGTCGACGGCAGGTCGAAGCGCTCAAGCTCCTTCGTCGGGTCCGCACGGTCGAAGAGGCACACCTCCACGCGCGTGGCGACCTGTGAATAGACCGCGAAGTTGGTGCCCGAGCCGTCGAAGGTCGCGCCACGCGGCCAGGGCTTGCCCGGCCAGATCTCCCGCTTGCTGCTCATGCGTCTCACTCGATTCCGTGGGGATGGTGCCGGCGCAATGTGGGTGCGCCCCCGCGGTGCGGCAAGACGCACGGGCCCGCTGACTGTCCACCGGGCGGCGCTTTTGCAAGTGGTCGGTGCTGAAACGACCTGCCGTGTCAGGCGGCGACGGCGTGGTCCAGCGAGCGCCAGGTCCCCAGGGCCCAGTCCCGCTCATCCGGATCATCGAAACTGACCACGCACAGCGCGCGGCGGTTTCCAGAACGACATAACGCCGTCAGGCGGCACTCGCCGGGGCCCATGTGCAGGGACGCGCGGCCGCTGACGCGGGCGCCGTGGTGCTCCAGCTCCAGGGCGCGGCGCTCCGGGCTGGTGGGCGCGAGGCTGTCCTCCACGGAGTCCTCCAGCGGCAGCACGCGCACGGTGCGGCGGTGGTCCCGGGCCACCCAGCTGCCGTCGCCCAGTCGCGTCTCCGCCAGGGAGCCGGGGATGCGGATCTCCCAGCCTTCGGGGAGCGCCACCTGCACGGAGCCCCGCCGGTAGCCAATCGAAGGCCCGACGCCGGGCGACTCCAGGGCCCGGCGATGCACCTCCTCCGCGACCGTTCCGCCCATGCCCAGGTAGCCGAGCACCTCCTGCCACTCGCGCCACGGGTAGGGGAGCGTGGGGTCCTCGCGCCACGCCTGCTCCAGCAGCCGGGCCACGTCGCGCAGGCGCTGGCGCTCCTCCTCCAAGAGCGGCGAGCGCCAGACGACGTCCGTCCACAGGCGGCACAGGGCGCGCGTGAAGCGCTCGCGCGCGTCCACGCCGGGGTTCCACCAGGGGAACACGTCCATGCCCTGCCGCGGCTCCTCGTGCACGGTGCGCAGCCAGCGCTCGTCGCGGGGGCCCAGCGGCGTGAGCAGCGCGCCGGGGTGCTGGAAGGTGTGGCCAAAGCGCATGGACAGCGCGAAGCCGGAGTTGCCCAGGCTGCGCATGCGCAGCACCTGGCCCACGGAGTGCTGGAGCCACCCCAGGAAGTGCTCCTCCACCGGGCCCGCGTCGCCGGTGTGGAAGTAGCCCGTGGCGTCGCCCACGCCCACGTCCTCGTCGGGCGGAGCCCAGCTGATGCCGTGCAGGTCGCCCAGGTTCTTGAGCAGGTCCACCAGGTAGCGGTGATAGCCGGGGCCCACGGCGCTGGTCTCCGCGGACACGACGATGCGCTCCTGGGTCGCCGCGAGCAGCGACACCTCCGGCGCGGCCGGGTGCAGGCGCAGGCGCAGCACGGGAGCGCCCTGGGGACCGTCCTCGATGCGGCTGCCCTCCAGCACCCCGTCCGCCACCTGCTGGACCCACGTCTCCACGCGCCGCAGCCAGAGCAGGGGCGCCTCCGGGGGGGCGAACAGCGGGTCGCTTGCTCCTCGTCGGCCTGCCAGCAACAGCTTCATGCGGTGGATGCTCTCTCGGGTTCGGGTGCGCGCTGCCTGGACTTCTTTGGATAAGCCCCCGGCCGCTCCCTGTCACCCGGGAGAAACAGATTCCGGGGGCTGGAGGGCATGCGGGCAGGGGAGCGCCCGGTGGCGCAAAGCCCCTGTGCGCCCCACCCTGAGGGGAGAAAGGAGGCGTTCATCATGAGCAAGAAGGACGTGCTGCACATTCCCCTGGAGGGGGTGCCTCCCGCGCCGGCGCGCGAAGCCGGGACGGAGGATGAGGACCGTGAGCACCACGTGCCCTCCACCTTCGACCCGGGCGGTGGCCCCGGCAATGGGCCGGGTGACAACGGGAGCCCGCGCATCATCGAACCGGTGGGCCAGCCCTATTCGCCAGGCGTCAAGGTGACCTGATCATCCAGGCCCCGCTGTCTCCATGACCCCGCTGACGCCGCATGGGCGTCGGCGGGGTCTTGTTGTTGACGGAAGTTCGCGCGCCAGGCCGTGCGCTGGAAAAGGCGAAGCGCCCGCGACCGGTGAGGGTCACGGGCGCTTCCGGAAGTCACCGTGCCTCCGTGGGTGTCACGGCGGCAGGGGTGAAGAGGGCCTAGCGCGTGGTGCTGTTGGGCGCCATCGTGCCCGTGGAGTCCGGCGTCGGCGTGTTCATGTTGCCCTTGGCGCCGGAGCTGTTCGGGTCGAGCGTGGAGTCGTTGGGCAGGGTGCTGTCATCCGGGATGGCGCTGTCGTCCGTGGACGTGCCGGAGCCGCCCGTGCCCGGCTCGGTCATTTCGCCGTCGTGCACGCCCGGCTCGGCCTCGCCGGTGCCCGCGCCGCCGGTGCCCGGATCCATGGTGCTGTTGTCGTTGCTGGCGGGAGGCTGCGCGGATTCATCCATCGCGCCGGAGCCGCCCGTGCTGGAGTCCGAGGGAGGCATCGTCGAGTCCTGCGACGTGCTGCCCGTGTCGTAACCGGAGCCGCCGCTGCTGGGCGGCGGCGTGGTGGTGGTGCCGGAGCCGGAGGTGTCCGTCCCGGTGCCGCTGGTGTCCATGCCCGAGCCGGTGGTGGAGTCGGAGGCCGGCGTGGGTTCCGTGCCGCGCGTCGCGGACTGATCCGACTTACAGCCCGTACCGAGCGCGAGCGCACCCGCGAGAACCGCCGCCACCGTCAGCTGGGTCTTCAGGAACTTCTTCATGTGGATTCCCCCGATAGGAGTCTGACTGCTTGAAAGGTCCTGACTTCCTGCAGGACCGAAGGTGAGCAGGCCCCACGGTGTGTGCAGGGGTGGCTCATCCGCCTGCCTGCTCGGGGAACAGCGCAGGCGGGCGGAATGGGAGGGTTGCGTGTCCGTCGGAATGCGAGCGCCCTGGCCACGGGTGCATCGCCGGGCGGCTCACTGAGGGTCGCGGTCCCTGGGGAATCCGCTCAGGGGCCCACGGGGCTCCGGGTCACGTCGCCGCCACCGAGCGGCGTCACGGAGTTGCTGGACGTGTTGCTGTCCGGCGACAGCGTGGTGGGCTGGGAGCCCGTGATGCCCGGGCCCGTGATTCCGGGGGGCGTGGTGCCGGTGGCGGGAGGCAGCACCGCGCCCGTGCTGGACATCGTGCCCGTCGGAGTGCCTGGCGTCACGGTGCTGTTGGAGGCGCCCGGCAGCAGGGTGCCGGGGGTGGTCGTGGCGGGTGGCATCAGCGCGCCCGTGGTGGCGGTGGAGCCCGTCGAACCCGCCACGGTGCTGCTGGTGCCAGGAAGCACCGCGCCGGTGCCCGTCACGGTGGTGCTGGTGCTGGGCGGCACCACCGCGCCGCTGCCCGTCACGGTGGTGCTGGTGCCGGGACTGATTGGCTGGGTGCCGGGCGAGACGCCGGAGATGGACGGCTGGGCGCTGTAGGGCTGTGGAATCACCGCGCCCGTGCCCGTCGTGCCGCTGCCGCCAATGCCCGGGTTGGCCGCGCCGGTGGGGTCGCCCAGGGGCTCCGTGTACGGGTTGCCAATGGGGCTGCCCGCGGACGCGGTGGCGGGGGTGCCCGGAGGCGCCCCCGGGTTCGGCTGGCTCGTGGTGATGGCGGCCGCGGAGTTCGGATCCACCTGGGCGTTCGCGGTGCCCAGCGCCAGGGTGCTGGCCGCCAGGCTCATCCAGATCCATTGCTGAGACATCGTCCCGCTCCTTTCCGGTGTGCACGGCCGGGCGGACGGTGGCTCGGCCTAATGGGAGGGCGTGGGCCGATGAGGACCCTGGCCTTCCTTCATGAGGTGCTCACCCCGGGGACGCGGGGAAACCGCACGGTGGCGCCGCTTGCGCTCGGAGAGCACCAGCAGCAGCGCCGGGAAGGTCACCAACATGATGAGCAGGTTCATGCCGAACCCCACGTTCGCCAGGGCGCCAATGGAGTTGAGGCCCGGATGGTCCGCGAGGAGCAGCGCGCCGAAGCCCACCGCGCTCGTGAGCAGGCCGCCGCAGATGGCCTTGCCCGTCTCCGAATACACCTGCACGAAGTCGCTGCTCGGCGACGCGAGCCGCGTGATGAGGTGCACGCCCGCGTCCACCGTCGTCCCGATGAGCACCGGGATGACCAGGATGTTGAGGTAGTTGAACTCCATGTGCAGCAGCGGCATCAGCCCCAGCACCGCGAACAGCGACACCACGGTGGGCATCAGGCACAGGAGCGCGGTGCGCAGGCCGCCCAGCGTGATCCACATGGCCACCAGCACCGTGAGCATGGAGCCCAGCAGGATGAACGGCGCCTCGTGCGCCACCGTGTCGAAGATGTCCGCCTGCACCAGCGCCTCGCCCGCCACCACCGCGGCCCGGCCGTCCGGCAGCCTCACCCCACGCACCTCCTTCGCCAGCCGGCGCATGGCCTGGCCGTCGGACTGATCCGCGGACGGATACACCAGCACGAAGCCGGTGCCCGGGCCGCCGCGTCCCTCGAACTGCTGGCGCACGCTGCGCGGCAGGTCCGCCTCGGTGAAGGGCTTCGCCTCCACCTGCCCGCGCAGCTCCGTCAGCTGCTGGCGCTGCTGGGGGGTGAGCTGCCCTTCGGGCACGCCCTTCAGCAGCTTCCCGATGTCCTTCAGGATGGCCTGCTTCTCCTCCTGCCGCTCCGGCACGAGGCTCGTGAGCGCCGCGACGAAATCCACCGTGGAGTTCGCGCCCCGCTGCTGCTTGCGCGCCTGGAGCTGCTGCACGACCGCCGCCTCCTCGGCGCGGGAGTTCGTGAGCACCACCAGCGGGACCTGCGAGTAGCCGATGAGCTGGTTGACGGCGCGGTCCAGGACGAACGAGTCCAGGCGCTGGTCCTGCAACGACGAGATGTCGTAGTCGAACCGCAGGCGCGGAAGCTGCGTGAGCAGGCCCGCCACGACGAGCACGGACACGGCGGTGAGCAGCCCGCGCCGGTGGGTGATGATGCGGCCCAGCGGGGCCTCCGTCGTCTCCGTGGAGGAGGCTCGTGGCCTCCAGCCCCAGCGCGACACCAGCCCCAGCACCGCCGGCAGCACCACCACGTACGCGAGGACGAGCACCAGCATGCCCACGCCCGCGATGACGCCGAACTCGCGGAACGCCCGGAGCTGGGAGGTGCCCAGCACGAAGAAGGTGAGCGCCGCCACCAGCGCGGACACCAGCGCCGCGCCCCCCGTGTGCGTGAACGCCTCGCGCGTGGACGCCTCGGAGGACCTCCCCTCTCCGCGCAGGGCGAGGTAGCGGCCCAGCAGGTGGATGCCGTGCTCCACGCCCAGGCCGCCCAGGATGGCGCCCAGGAAGGCGGTCAGCAGGTTGACCCGCCCGTACGCCACGCCCACCAGGCCATACGTCCACGCGAGCCCCGCGCCCACCGGCGCCAGCACCATCGCCACCGACAGCACGCTGCGGAAGTGCAGCAACAGGTAGAGCAGCACCAGCACCGTGGCCACCGTCGAGGACACCGCCACGTCGCGGGTGATCTGCGCCTGCTGATCCATCTTCTTCTGGAAGGAGCCGGTGATCTCCGTGTGGAAGCCGGGGCCGTACTTCGACAGGTGCTGCTGTCGCAGCAGGCCCTGCACCTCCCCGACGATCTTCGTCGAGAAGGTGAGGTCCGCGGACGACGTCTCCGGCTTGGCCAGCACCACCACGCGGCGCGCGGCGGGATCCAGGTAGTAGTCACTGGGATGGCTGGACAGGCGCGTCACCGCGCCGCCGGCGTACTTCTTCTCGATGTCGCTGAAGTCCAGCGACGGGGCCGGTTCGTCATCCAGTGAAACAAAGAGCGGATTGGCGCGCTGCCGCTCCCACGTGAGGCGCGCGTCGATGCGGCGCTCCACCTCCTTCAAATCTTCTGGCGACAGGAAGTAGAGCGCATGGCTCTTGAAGAAGCTGCTGGGGCGGGTGATCTCCACGTAGCGGATGCCCGGCAGCGCCTCCAGCTTCGGCGCCAGGTCGTCCGCGAACCGCTGGAGCTGCGCCGGATCCGCGTCCTCGCCCACCACCACCACCCACCCCTGTGCACCGAAGCGCTCCTCCAGGGAGTGGATGGCCTGCACGCTCTCGAAGGAGTCCGGTAGCAGGGCCACCAGGTTCGCGTTGAGGGACAGGTGGCGAGCGGACAGCAGGCCCACGACGGACAGCAGGAGCGCGCAGACGAGCGCGATGACGGGGCGGCGGTGGTTGTGCGCGGCCAGCGCACCCATCGTGCGCTCCACCCGGTGCATCCACGTGCGCTCCGCTGGTGAAGACGGGGGTGAGGCCATGGACCGTGCTCCCTGGGCGCCTGCCTCCTGGCAGGGCCCGTGTCGGAGCAAAAGCTGGCCATGCCTCAGACCCCTGGCACCACGGCGCGACAGGGGAACCCGCCCGAACGCCCGAGACCCAGAGGCATGGGGCAAAATGCCTCAAGGCTCAGAGGGAAGCGGATCCCCTGGCATGACGCGCGCGGGGGCGGCATACATGGCGCGGTTTGTTCATGCTTCGTTTGTTCCCCGCGCCGGGCATGCGGCCGGCGGAGGCCCCGGGGCGATGCCTGGACGCACGGTGGCTCGGGGCATATACGCGTGAGCAGCCCGGTTCGTTCGGGCTCAAGGTTGCCCTGGCCGTCACGGCGCGGGCTTTCAGCAGGAAATCACATCCATGAGTGAGACGCGGTGGTCCGGACGGTTCGAGTCGGCGATGGGCTCCCTGGCGGCCCGCAGCCACCAGCGGCCCTGGGTGGCGCTGTTCGTGACGCTGGTGCTGACGGGCCTGGGCGCCTTCTTCGCGCGAGACCTGCGCCTCAACGCGGACCTGGCGAACCTGTTGCCCAAGTCGTTCCAGTCCGTGCAGGACCTGGAGAAGCTGCGCACGCGCTTCGGCGGCATGGGCAACGTGGTGGTGGCCGGCATCGGCGCGGAGCCGGAGCAGCTCAAGCAGTTCGTGGATGACATGGCGCCGAAGCTGGCGACGCTGTCGGAGATCCGCTTCGTCAACGCCCAGCGGCCCAGCCAGTTCTTCGACGAGCACGGCCTCTACTACGTGGACCTGCCGGACCTGAAGACCATCGAGGAGCGCATCGACGCGCGCTTCGCCTGGGAGAAGGAGCAGGCCAACCCGCTCTTCGTGCGGCTGGAGGAGGAGCCCCCTCCGTCGCTGGACTTCAGCGACATCCAGAAGAAGTACACCGGCGGCGCGAACATGCGGCTCGCGGGGCAGGGCGGCCTGTACTACCTGGATCCGCAGGAGCGCATGGTGGTGATGCTGCTCAAGGCCCGGGGCTCGTCCGCGGACCTGGGCTACTCCAAGACGGTCATCGCCCAGGTGCAGGACTACCTGGCGAAGCAGGACCTGTCGAAGTACGGCCCCGGCTTCCACACGGAGATCACCGGCACGTTCAAGAAGAAGATCGACCAGCAGGCGGTCATCACCGGCGACCTGGCGCGCGCGTCCACGCTGGCGCTGGTGCTGCTGCTGGCCTACCTCGTCTTCCACTTCCGCAGCGCGCTGTCCGTGGGCCTCACCATGGTGCCGGTGATCGCCGGCCTCGCGTGGACCTACGGCTTCGTGGGCGTGGCGTACGGGCAGGTGAACCTGCTCACGGGCTTCCTCGCCGCGGTGTTGGGCGGCCTGGGCGTGGAGCACGGCATCCACCTGTTGGGGCGGTGGGGCACGCTGCGCTCGGAGGGCATGACGTCGGAGGAGGCGGTGCGTGAGACGTTCCGGCACACGGGCTTCTCCGCGCTCATCTCCGCGCTGGTGGCGGCGCTCACGTTCCTGAGCCTGTCGCTGTCGGAGTTCAGGGCGTTCCACGAGTTCGGTGTCATCGCGGCGGTGGGCATGCTGGTGAGCGTGGCGTCCTACCTGCTCATCCTGCCGGCGCTGCTGGGGCTGGTGTCGCGCGTGGGCTGGGTGCCGCGCGAGCACCAGTCGCAGTCGGGGCCCATGGCGATCCTGGCGCGCTTCCTGCCGCGCCGCTACCGCGCGGTGACGCTGGTCATTGGCGTGGCGCTGGTGGGGCTCATCAGCCAGGCGTACCGGGTGAGCTTCAACTACGACTCCACGAAGCTGGATGACGTGTCGCTGCCGAGCGTGCGGCTGGACCGGCGCATCGACCACATCCTGGGCTATTCAGCGACGCCGGTGGTGGTGCTGACGGACACGGAGGCGATGGAGCGCGAGGTGGTGAACCAGCTCCAGGCGCGCAAGGCGAAGTTCGGCAAGGACTCCACCATCGACTTCGTGGGCGCGCTGGAGGACCTGGTGCCCCAGCACCAGGAGGAGAAGCACGCGCTGCTCCAGTCCATCCACAAGAAGCTCCAGCGCATCGACCCGGCGCGCGTGGACAAGGCCCAGCGCGACGACCTGGTGCGCGCGGTGAGGATGACGGCCGCGAAGCCCTTCACGCGCGAGGACCTGCCGGTGGGCCTGCGCCGCCAGTTCGAGCCCGCGGCCGGCCAGAAGGGCGGCGTGGTGCTGGTCTACGCGAACGTGAGCCTGTCGGACGGCATCGGCACGCGGCGCTTCACCAAGGAGGTGCGCAACCTCCAGATGCCGGACGGCAGCCAGGTGTCCGCGGCGGGCGAGGCGCTCATCCTGGCGGACATCCTGGACATGGTGGCCTCCGAAGGGCCGCGCATCCTGGTGGCGGCGGTCATCAGCGTCTTCCTGGCGATGTGGCTGACGCTGGGCTCCTTGCGCAACGCGCTCATCTGCATGCTGCCCACGCTGCTCTCCATCGCGGCGCTGGTGGGCCTGATGGCCCTCATGGGCCTGCAGTTCAACTACCTGAACATCGTGGTCATCCCGGTGCTCATCGGGACGACGGTGGACGCGGGCGTGCACCTGATTGAACGCCTGGGCGAACCGGGTGCGGACTTCACCACGGTGTACGCGGAGACGGGCCGGGCCATCACCGGCGGCCTGCTCACCAGCGCCATCGGCTTCCTGGCGCTCGTGTTCGCCAAGCACCCGGGCCTCAACTCCATTGGCGACCTGGCCAACCTGGGCTTCGCGGTGAACATGGTCATCGTCCTGGTGGGCTTCCCGGCGCTGCTGCTGCTGGTGGACCGCTGGCGCAACAAGCACAGCGCCGCCACCACCCCTGCCAGCGGCGACGGAACCGAGCACCCCGCCGAGAGCTGAAGCGCGAAAGCGGACGTTGCAGGCAAGGAGGCCCCGGCACATCCCGCCGGGGCCTTTTTCATTGCGCCGGAGGGGCCAGGGCCGTTCCGCAAGCCGACACTGCGGAGAGACGAACGGGCATGGGCGCCCGGGAGTCCCCGGCCCCAGCTTCATCCTGCATGGGGCGCCCATACTTCAGACATCAAGCCGGCCGGATGTTCGAGAACGCCTTCATGGAGGCGGCCTCGAAGCTGCACCCCGCGGTGCCGGTCCTCCTCTACGTCCCGCTCACGGCGGGCCTGCTGGGGTGGAGCCTGTACTCGGGACGGACGACGGTGGGGGCGAGCGTGCTCTTCGTCCCGCTGGGGCTGCTGACGTGGATTGTCATGGAGTACTGCGTCCACCGGTTCTTCTTCCACTGGGAGGGCAAAGGCCCGCTCACCCGGCGGGTGCATGAGATTGCCCACGGCTACCACCACAAGTACCCGGACGACGCCCAGCGCCTGGTGATGCCGCTCATCGTGACCCTCCCGCTGTCGTCCCTCATCGGCGGGCTGCTGTGGTGGGTGGGCCACCCGGTGCAGACGATTCCGTACTTCGTGGGCATCGTCTGGGGCTACGTGACCTACGACACCCTCCATTGGGCCACGCACCACCGCACGCCGCGCACGGCCTGGGGCAAGGCGCTGCGCGCGCACCACATGGCGCACCACTTCGCGACGCCGGACCGCAACTTCGGCATCAGCAACAGGTGGATGGACACCCTGATGGGCAGCGGCGGACGGGCCCCCAAGCGCTCCGGGAAGGACGCGTCAGGCGAGGACACCCACTCCGGGGCCCGCTCTAGCGCGAAGGCGTGAGGCGGCGACGCCCGCTGCCTACGCAGCCTGCTCCGGCACGCCCGTCCATGCGGCCACGAAGTCCGCGAGTCCCCGCAGCTGCCGGTCGTTCAGCGTCGCCTGCCAGCGCGCGTGGCGCACCGCCCGGTACGCCTCCGGCGCGTCCCAGCCGCGCGCCACCATCACCGCAAGCCCCATCAGCGGTCCGCGGCCCACGCCGTGCTCGCAGTGCGCGTACAGCACGCCGCCCGCGTCCAGCCGGGGCAGCGCCCAGCGCACCCCTTGCGAGAGCTGCTCCACCGACGGCGGATGGCGGTCCGTCACCGGCAGGCTCAAGAGCTCGATGCCCAGCGCCGCCAGCGCCTCGCGGTCGTCGCAGCGCTCCGCGCGCAGGTCGATGACGCAGGTGATGCCCCGGGCCTTCAGCTCGCCGTAGCGCGCGCGGGGCACGCTGCCGCCCACGTGCAGCCACGCGTTCACCTGGGACACGTTGAGCGCGCGCTTGCCGGGGAGCTTGGTGGTCCACTCCACCCCGCGCGCCACCACCCGCAGCACCTGCTTGCGCACGAACCCCCGGACCCCGGGGACGTGATGCACCGACCGCAGCAACGACTCGCTCACGCTGAAGACCCCTGCCGGCTACTCGCCTTCCATCGACACTTCCATCAACCCCTCCACCGGCGCCTTGCCCGGACGCTCCATCACGCCGCGCAGCAGGTACGTCACCGGCGAGCCCACCACCGGCCGCACCAGCCCGCCCAGCATGCCCAGCGACTCCACCGGCGCGCTGCGCTGGAGGAGGGAGGTGCCGCGCAACGTCAGTGCCGGCTTTCCGTCGCGGTCGGTGAACTCCGCCCGCCACGTGCTCTTCGCCTTCTCACCCGTCTGCGTGAGCGTGAAGGACTCCAGGAGCTTCGCGTCCCCCTTGTCCTCCCAGACGTACACGGGCGCGTAGTCGCCTTCCTGCCCTTCACGCCCCAGCACCACCGCGTACGGCGGGCCCTTGAGCGCGCGGAAGCGCACCCAGCGCTTCGCCAGCTTCGCCGGCGCCACCGTGCTGCGCGAGTGGTCCACGTACCCGCCGCCCTTCAGCGTCACCGCCTCCCGCAGGGGCACGCGGAGCGACACCTTCACGGGGCTGCCGGCCACCAGCACCTCGTGGCGGTAGCGGTCCTTGCCGTTGTCCACCACGGAGCCCTCCGGCGACCACGGCTCGGGCTTGCGCGCGTACTCCAGCTTCACCCGGCCGTTGTCCAGGGGCGCCTCCACCGTCAGGCCCGTGTCCGTGACCCGGGCGGAGCACTCGCCCATGGTGAGCATGTCCAGGGCCGGGTCGTAGCCCCAGTCACTCGCCCCCATGCGCTTCTGCGGCGACCAGACGGGCTTGCCCGGCTGCAGCACCGTGGCGCGGCAGATGCCCGTGCGCGACCCCGGGCCGATGTTCGTCACCGTCAGGTTCACGGTCACGTAGGTGCCGTCGTCCGTGTCCGCCACGAAGGTGAAGCTCTCTCCGTACCGGTCGCTGGAGTTGTAGGACAACCCCAGCACGCCGCCCGCCGCCGCCACCCCTGGAAGCGAAAGCAGGGCCCCCACCAGCAGGGCCCTCAAGCCGCGGGCGCGCGTTTCACGCCGCATGGGGCCTCTGCTCCAGGAGCTCGTCCGAGGAGTTGTCGTTGAAGACGTAGTCGCGCTGCAGGGGCAGGTTCCACGCGAAGTAGACCACCCCGCGCACCACCCACCAGCCCAGCGTGTACGCCAGCTGCGGGTGCAGCGTGAGCAGCGCCACGCCGCCCGCGTTGAGCATCGCGCTGGTCGCGCTCACCAGCGTGTAGCGCGCCAGTTGCGGCGCCACCGCCCCGCGGCTGCGGAAGGTGATGACCCGGTTGATGGAGTAGTTCACCACGCCGCCCAGCACGCAGCCGGCCACCGTGGCCCACACCGGGGAGAGGCCTCCCCACTCCACCATGCCCAGCACCGCGACGAAGTCCACCGCCGTGGCGATGGCGCCCGCCGCCGCGTTGAAGCCGAACAGCGCCACGCCCGAGCGCGGCTGCACCGGCTTCTTCGGCGTCAGCGCCCGCACCAGCGTGCGGAAGCGCGACACCGCCGTGACGTTGCTCAGGATGGCGACGAAGACGAGGCCCGCCACCGCCAGCCAGTGCATGGGGTGCTTCTGCTCCGGCCAGAACAGCGCCTCCAGGATGGGCGACAGCGCCGTGCCCACGCCCAGGAACAGCACCCGCTCCAGCCGCTGCATCGCGCCGTCGCGCACGCTCACGCCCAGGCCTTCACCCTTGGCGCGCACGTACGGCACCAGCGAGGAGCCCAAGAGCGCCCCCAGCGCGGGCAAGAGCACCCAGCTGTCCCGGTAGTACCAGGCCAGGCCCATCAGCATCGCGGAGTCCACGTAGCGGTCCAGCACGGAGTCCAGCGCCGCGCCCGCGGGGTTGGCCTCCTTGCGGGTGCGCGCCACGCGGCCGTCCATCACGTCCAGCACGCCCGCCAGCAGGAACAGCCAGCCGCCCAGCGCGAAGCGGCCCGCCGCCACCGCCACGCCGGACGACACGCCCAGCAGGCCCGACAGCATGGACAGCGCGTTGGCCGGAAGGCCGGAGCGCAGGAGCACCCGCCACAGCGGCTGGATGACCCAGAAGAAGTAGTGGCGCAGGAAGAAGCCCACCAGCACCGACTTGCCGCGCGTCAGCGTCTCCGCGTCTCTTGGGATGCCCTTGATGGCGCACCGGATACAGAAGAGCACCAGCCCCACCAGGAAGTAGGCGATCGCCAGGAGCGCGGGCGCCAGGGCGGTCCAGATGCGCGCCGAGGGGGACAGGTCTCCACTCAGCAAGGCCAGGACGTTGTCATGCACGGGTGTTTCCTCCAGACGGCAGGGGCACGGGCGCCACTGCTGGCGCTGCCAGGGCCCGTCTTGCGAAGACAGCCCTCACGACGACGAAGGCCACGACCGCCGCGGTGACTCCCGCGAGCACGTCGAGGATGTAGTGGTGCGTGAGGTACACGGCGGAAAAGGCGACGAGCAACGCGAACAGGCTGTTGGCCACCCGCCACGCGGGGCCCTTGTGCCAGAGCACCAGCACCATCATCAGCGGGTAGGCCGCGTGCAGCGACGGCATGGCGCCGAAGACGTTGGGGTTTCGCCCGTAGAAGTTCGCGAAGTAGTGGATGCCGAAGAAGGCATCGAAGCGCGCGGTGCCCGCCGGACTGGGTGGCGCCGCCAGGTTCGCGAGCCCCGGCCCGTACTTCAGGACGTACCAGGGGGGCGCCGCGGGGTAGAGGACGTAGATGACCACGCCCATGGCGTTCACCAGGAGGAACGTCCAGCAGAGCTGTTCGAAGCGCACGTCCTTCTTGAAGAAGAACCAGAGCGCCGCGAGGAACACCTGGTAGATGTAGGCCGCGTAGGCGAAGCCGCACAGCAGGTCCAGGACCGTGTTCGGGTGACGCGACCACCACTCGGGCCAGTGCGTGCCGCCCGGGGCCGGGAACAGCAGCTTCTCCAGGTTCCACAGGTCGCCCGTGTGGATGGTGCCGCGCAGGCCCAGCCACAGCGACTGGCTGTCCAAAATCATGCCGGTGAGCCACAGCGGGAACGCGCCGCGGAGGAACCGCCGCGGGCCGGCGCCGGACCAGGCCAGCACCACCAGCAGCAGATCCGCCGCGACGTGCTCCCACCGGACTCTTCCGGTGGAGACCACCAACGCGAAGTGGCCCGCCGCCAGGACGGTGACGAGCCACTTGAACGCGGAGGCGTTCTTATCGGGAGAGCGGGAGGTCATCCCCGTAGTAGTCCAGC
The DNA here is from genome assembly GCF_003611585.1 of Corallococcus exercitus. GTDB lineage: Bacteria > Myxococcota > Myxococcia > Myxococcales > Myxococcaceae > Corallococcus > Corallococcus exercitus. Next base: position 27,977 of record NZ_RAVW01000062.1, read on the forward strand.
CCCAGGTGGGTGATGGGCTCTTCGCCCGCGACGACGCGCAGCGTGTTCTTCAGCTTGGTCAGCTGGATGAACAGGTCGTGCTCCACGGGCAGCCCCGGGTGCGCCATGGGGCTCTTGAAGTAGAAGGACATCCACTCCTGGATGCCGCGCCACTCCAGCCGCTTGGCCAGGTCCATGAACAGCGCGATGTCCAGCACCAGCGGCGCCGCCAGGATGGAGTCGCGGCAGAGGAAGTTGACCTTGATCTGCATCGGGTAGCCCAGCCACCCGGTGATGTCGATGTTGTCCCAGCCCTCCTTCGCGTCGCCGCGGGGCGGGTAGTAGTGGATCGACACCTTGTGCGAGTACTTGTTGTACAGCTCCGGGTACAGGTCCGGCTGCAGGATGGTGTCGAGCACGCTCGACTTGGTCACTTCCTTGGCCTTGAAGGCCTGGGGATCATCCAGCACCTCGCCGTCGCGGTTGCCCAGGATGTTGGTGGAGAACCATCCCTCCAGGCCCAGCATGCGCGCCTTGAGCGCGGGCGCGATGACCGTCTTCATCATCGTCTGGCCGCTCTTGAGGTCACGGCCCGCGACGGGCACGCCCTCCTGCTTGGCCATCTCCTGCAGCGCAGGCGTGTCCACGGCGGCGTTCGGCGTCCCGTTGGCGAACGGCACGCCCTCCTTGATGGCCGCGTAGGTGTAGAGCGCCGTGGGGTTGATGTCCGGGCTGTTGCTGTCCAGCGCCTTCTCGAAGTTGGCCAGCGTCTGGAACGCCTCCGGCAGCGGGCGGAAGGTCTCCACGCTGCTGCACACCACCATCACGGCGCGCTTGGCGTTGAGCTCCTTCTTGAAGTCCCGGATGTCCTGGCGGATGGCCTCGATGCTCTCGCGGTGCGTCTTCGTGGCCTTGATGTGGTTCGCCGTGATGCGGCGCACGAACTCGGGGTCGTGCACGCCCGGCTTCGGCTTGATGCCCTGCAGGAAGGGCTTCACCTGCTCCAGGTGCTTGTCGCTCAGCACGCCCGAGCGCACGGCCACCTGGTAGGCGTCCTCGCTGATGATGTCCCACGCGCCGAAGACGACGTCCTCCAGCGTGGCCAGCGGCACCAGCTCATTGAGCTTCACGGTGCGGCCGTCGGTGCGCTTGCCCAGACGGGCGGTGCCCATCTGCGTGAGCGAGCCGATGGGGGCGCCCTTGCCCTGCCGCGCCAGCTCCACACCCGCCATCAGCGTGGTGGACACCGCGCCCAGGCCCGGGATGAGCACCGCCAGCTTGCCCTCGGGCTTCGCGACCTTCTTCTTGTTCTCCATCGTCCTGATTCCTTCGAAAGGCGGGAAATTCGCTCCGCCCGTATGAGCGTCTCCGAGTCCGTCCATCCGGCGCCGGCACGCTGCCGGACGGAAGGTGGAAAATCTCGAAAGCGGATGGTTGATACTCTAAACCGTCTGTCACTTCAACGTGATGTGAGGACGGTTTGCCGCTCGTACCACGGCGTCGCCCGGTGCATGACTCGGGCCGGGGGGGCGCTACAAGCCAGGACGAACGGCGCTGTCAGAGAAACAGCATCCGAGAGGCAAAAGTCTTACCCACCGCGGCAGGCTCCCTCGGGGGCGCTCGCCGGGTGGGTCAAGGTGGTACGGGTCTGAGCCTGTCCTGCTTTCACGCACACCCTGACACGCATGTCAGGTTTTGAGAGCGTGGGAACCGCCGGCCTTCCGGCGGCCCCGTTCGGGTTCCCGGTCAGTTGTGGCGGGGGGCGCCCCGGTCGAGCTTCTGGTTGTCGCCCGGGTGGTACTTCTCGCCGGTGAGGACGGCTTTCACGAACCCGACCAGCTGGACCATCTTGCTGTTGGGCGTGTCCCAGTACTCGGCCTTCTCGACGGAGACGCGCAGCAGGGCGAGGTTCGGATCATCCAGCCCCTGGGGGAACCAGGCCTTGAGGGACGGGTTCCACAGCTCCTTCGCCTTGGCCTTGTCGTGGATCAGCGCGCAGCGGCCGCTGACGGACACGTACCGGTCCCGCGTGGGGTCGGAGTAGGCGAGGCTGACGTGGTGGTCCTTCTGCACCTCGTCCACCTTGTGGGTGTGGTCGTTGGTGAAGAACCACAGCTCGCCGTCGAAGTTCTTGTCGTAGGTCCACATCGGCCGGCTGCGCAGGCTGCCGTCGGTGTCGACGGTCGTCATCATCGCGACCTTGATGCCGTGGATGAGCTTGCCCAGGTGCTCCACCACGTCCTGCGGAGTCTTCGTCGTCGTCGTCATGTGCTCGCCTCCCCTTGGGGGTTGAAGGTAGGCAGCGCTCGGGCGGGGAACACCGTCCGTGCGGGCGGGTCGGCACCAGGGCAGCCGGGCGTGTGATAGGGGGCGTGCCGGGCCGGCTCGCTTGTTTCTCCCTTGGGAACGAGGCGTGACGCCCGGGGAGCGACACGAATGCTGAAGACCGCGTGGAACGAGTGGAGCCTGAAGGCGCTGCAGCTGGAGACGGCGCTGCTGGCGCTGGAGGAGATCGAACTGCCGGACGCGATGCACGCGCTCCAGGATGCGGCCCAGGAGAAGCTGCTGGAGCTGGCGCGGGCGTGGCACAAGACGCAGCCGGCGAAGGAGCCGCGCCAGTGGAAGCGCGAGGAGACCGCCGGCGGCACTCCGCGCGACGAGGAGCTGGCGGACCTGGTGAAGGGCTTCCGCGAGGACGGCAAGACGTGGACGCTCTACCGGCTCACCAGCGACAAGAAGGAAGTGGTGGAGACGGTGGTGTCCGAAGGGCGCGCGTGCATGGCCGCGGGCGGCGAGTACTACCTGGGCCAGTGGGACGCGGAGGAGGGCGTGCTGGAGGTGGGGCGCGACGACGAGGCCGGCGAGCCCGGCACCGGGCTGGTGCTGGAGCCCGGCGGGGAGCTGCGCTACACGCCGTCGCCTGACTTGTAGTCCGCGCTGATCAGGACTCGAAGAGCTTCACCATCCGCGCGCGCAGCTTGTCATCCGGCAGCCGTCCGAAGCCCGCCTTCACGTTGTCCTCCAGGTGGGCGGGGTCGGACGTGGCGGGGATGGGGC
>NZ_RAVW01000630.1 GCF_003611585.1 Corallococcus exercitus
GGCGGGGGGCCCCCACCGTGAACGGACGCGGGGGCGCGGAGGGACACGTCCGTCCAGCGGGGAAGGGACACCCATGGCAGGTCCCAGGCGCTTGGCACAGGAGGACGGGTGGGGGCTCGGGGCGAGCCTCGTGGTGGCGTTCGTCCTGCTGGCCATGGCGGTGGGCGCGCTGCTGACGACGCGCGGCTCCGTGCAGTCGCGGGTGATGGAGCGCTCCCTGGACCTGCAGGAGGTGGGGCAGCTGGGGCGGGCCTTCAGCGACAAGGTGTCCCTGGCCAACAGCGCGTTGCTGGCGGGCGGACAGTCGCTCGCGGAGGACACGGCGCGGGCCCGGCAACGCTTCCTGGACACCGAGGAGCGGCTGCGCACGCGGCTGACCTCCGCCGACGACCAGGCGCTGGTGGAGGAGGTGCGCGCCGCCGAGCAGGCGCACGACACCGCCCTGCACGCCCTCCTGAACCACCCCACGCCGGGGGAACAGACGCTGGCGCGTCAGCGGCTCGCCCGGGCCCATGGACGGGTGCGCGAGGCGCAGGCCCAGCTGGAGCAGAAGGTGCTGGCGCGGCTGGCGCGGGAGAACCAGGCGGCGCTGCTGACGGACCGGTGGGAGACGGCGCTGCTGCTCGTGGCGTCCCTGCTGGGGCTGGGGCTGGCGTCGGCGCTGGCGTGGGTGCTCCACCGCCGGCTGAACCCGCTCCGGCGCGAGGCGGCGGCCAGCGCGCACCGCTTCCAGGCGCTGGTGGAGGGCGTGCGCGACTACGCCCTGGTGCTGCTGGACGCGCGCGGACGGGTCGCGAGCTGGAACCCGGGCGCGGAGCGCATCAAGGGCTGGAGCGAGGCGGAGATATTGGGCCGCCCCTCCTCCGTCTTCTACACGTCCGAGGAGGCCGCGACGGGCGTGCCGGAGCGGGAGCTGGCCCGGGCCCTGCGGGAGGGGCGGCTGCGCACGGAGGGGTGGCGGCAGCGCAAGGACGGCTCGCGCTTCTGGGCGGAGGTGTCCATCACCGCGCTGCGCGACGAGGGCGGCATGCCGCAGGGCTTCTCCGTGGTGACGCGCGACATCACCGAGCAGCGGCGCAACGAGCGGATGCAGGAGCTGCTCGCGGAGGCGGGCCGCGTCTTCCACCAGTCCCTGGACCCCGACCTGACGGCGGCGGAGGTGGCGCGGCTGTTGGTGCCGGAGGTGGCGGACGGCTGCATCCTCTACCTGCTCACGCCCGCGGGCGAGCTGCGGCCCCGCGCGGTGACGCACGTGCAGCCCGAGCGCGAGGCGAGCCTGTGGGAGGCCCTGCGGCGCTTTCCCCCCCGCGCGGGCATGCCCCCGGCCGTCTGGGAGGTGATGCGCACCGGGCGCTCGCGGCTGGACGTGGAGGTGGAGACGCAGGACGTGGAGGACTCCGCGGAGACCGACGAGCACCTGGTGCTCATCGAGCGCGTCGCCATCGGGTCGTCGATGGTGGTGCCCCTGCGCGCGGGCCGCGAGACGCTGGGCGCCTTCGTGCTGATGACGGCCCGGGGCCACCGCCGCTTCACGCAGGCGGACCAGGTGCTGGTGGAGGAGCTGGCCGGCCGCGCGGCGCTGGCCCTGGTGAACACGCGGCTCTTGCGCGAGGCGCGCGAGGCGGTGGACCTCATCGCCGTCACCGCGCATGACCTGGGCAATCCCTTGCATGCGCTGCAATTGCTGCTCAGCAAGGTGCAGCGCGCGCAGGGGGCCGGCCGCGACGAGGACGTGCGGCAGGGATTGGTGGCGGCGCGCGGGCAGGCGCAGCGGCTGGGCCAGCTGCTCCACAACCTCCTGGACCTGTCGCGGCTGTCCTCCGGCAAGCGGGCGCTGGACGCGGCCCCCGTGGACCTGGGGGAGCTGGCGCGCGAGGTGGTGGAGCGCTTCGCGGAGGCCGCCGCGCAGGCGGGCTGCGACCTCAAGCTGGAGGTGGAGCCCGGGCAGGTGGGGCAGTGGGACCGCATCCGCCTGGACCGGGTGGTGACGAACCTCCTGTCCAACGCGCTGAAGTTCGGCCGGGGCCACCCGGTGACGGTGTCCGTGTCCGCGCTGGACGTGGAGCACACGCGGCTGCGCGTGCGCGACGAGGGCGTGGGCATCGCGCCGGAGGCCCAGCGCCGCGTCTTCGAGCGCTTCGAGCGGGAGCGCACCCGGAAGGCGGAGGCGGAGGCCGGCTACGGGCTGGGGCTCTACATCGCCCGCCAGCTCGTGGAGGCGCACGGCGGCGTCATCCGCCTGGAGAGCGTGCCGGGGCGGGGCGCCACCTTCACGGTGGACCTGCCGCGCATGCCCCGGCCGGTGGAGGAGACGTCCATGGCGGAGGCCCCTCCGCTCCAGCAGTGACGTCCGCCCCGGCTACAGGTGCAGCGACGGCACGGGGGCGACGAGGCCGGGCTGGATGGGGAAGTCCGCGGGCAGCTTCTCGCGCTCCTCCAGCCGCTCGAACTCCAGCGAGTCGTGGGCGCAGAAGACCTTCACCTGGTCGCCGTGGCGCTGCACCAGCTCGCGCAGCCGGCGCAGGTTGTACCAGCGCATCCACCCGTCCTTCTGCATCAGCTTCTGGTAGGCGCGCAGGCCGGCGGTGCAGCGGTAGCGGTCCAGGTCCATCTCCCCGTGGTAGAAGTACGCGTCGCCCGCGTGCAGCAGCCACCCGTCCCCGGTGTCGATGGCCACGCCCGCGTGTCCCAGCGTGTGGCCCACGAGCGGCACCATCAAAATCTCGGGCGGCAGCCCGTTGAGCTCGCGCACGCAGTCGAAGCCGAACCAGCCCTCGCCCTGGTTGGGGACGTAGGTCTCCCAGCGCGTCTCCTTCGACCACTGCATGGGGCGGAAGCGCGCGCGGTCCAGCCAGCTCTTCTGCGCGGTGGCCACGCGGTACTCGTCCGCCAGCACGTGCACGCGAGCATGCGGGAAGTCGTCCAGGCCGCCCGCGTGGTCGAAGTCCAGGTGCGTGAGGACGATGTCGCGCACGTCGCTGGCATGGAAGCCCATGCGCTCCAGCTGGCGGATGGCGGTGGCCTCCTCCGCCAGGGCGGGGCGGCAGAGCACGTCGCGGAACAGGCCGTTGAGCCGCACGCGCGGCGCGTACACGTCATTGAGGCCGAACCCGGTATCCACCAGCACCAGGCCGCGCGGCGTCTCCAACACCAGACAGTGGCAGGTGAGCGCCGCCGGGCCGGTGAAGCCGCGCCGCCCGTCCATGAGCCGCCGGCCAGGCGGGCACATCGTGGTGCAGTTCAGGTGGTGGATGCGCATGGCGGCTCCCGCTCCTCGTGAAGGGGGCAGCCGTCCGGCGACAGCGGTGAGCCCGCCGCGGGAAGCCGCCCATCCATTCGTTCAGGGCAAAAGTGCGCCGTGGTCCCCCTGGGAGGAATCACCACACCCGCGACAGGACGGGGGCTCGCCCGCCTGGAGGGTGGTGGAGTGGCGCTCAGGGAGCGGGAGGCTGCCCGGCTGCTTCACCGTCGAGCGGTGGCGCCGATATCAGCACCAGCGCTTCGCCGGGAGCGACGGAGCGGTGCTCCACGCCCCGGGGGACGATGAGCAGCTCGCCCTCCTCCAGGTCCATGGTGCGCTCGCGCAGCTCCACGCGCAGGACGCCGCGGGTGACGAGGAAGAGGACATCCCCCGTGGCGTGCCGGCACCAGGGGCTGGTGCCCGTCAGCCGCACCAGGTGCATGGGCTGACCGTGGAGGGTGCCCACGGGCCGGGCAATACCAGGCGCGGGCAGGTCGGTGGAGGCGTGGGCCAGGTTCCTGTCTCTTATACACAGCTGACGCTGCCGACGATAAGGCTCGATTAGGGCTATGTGGAC
>NZ_RAVW01000631.1 GCF_003611585.1 Corallococcus exercitus
GCATGTCTCGTGGGCTCGGAGATTTGTATAAGAGACAGGGGCCGGGGAGACGGAGCGGGCGCGGGAGACGGCGTCGCGGTTCTCCAGCCGCTCCAGGCGCTCCACCAGCGACGCCTGGGCGGCGCGCAGCGTGCGCACCTCCGCCTCCAGCCGGCCCACTTCCGTCTGGGAAGCAGCGGTGGTGGCGCAGGCGGTCGGCGCGGACAGCGCGACGGCGGCAAACAGGCGGAAGAGGAAGGGACGCACCGGCACGAGCCTGGACGGAGGGGATTCCAGGTCGAGGATAGGAAGGCCGGTCGGAGACCGTCAAGAAAACGACCCGGACGGCCCCTCCGCTAGAAGCGGTGCACCACGAAGTTGAGGTGACGCCCGGTGCGTCCCGCGTCCCGCCGGTGGGAGAAGAACCGGTCGCGATCACACGCCGTACAGGCCTGTAGCACGTCCACATGCTCCGGCTTCAGCCCCGCCTTCAAGAGGGAGGACTTCACCGCGAGTGGCAGGTCCAGGTGCGGCTTGTCCCCCGCGCGGACGACGTCCGGACCGAAGCGCGCGCGGAAGCGGTCGCCCAGCTCCGGGGAGACCTCGTAGCAGCACGCCTGGATGCAGGGGCCCACCGCCGCCAGCAGCTCTTCCGGCCGGCTGCCCCGCGCCACCAGCGCCTCCACCGTGCGGGCGCTGATCTCCAGGTCCGTGCCCTTCCATCCGGAGTGCACCGCCGCCACGCGCCGGCCGTGCGGATCCACAATCAGCACCGGTACGCAGTCCGCGGTGCCCACCGCCACCCAGCTCCCCTCCCCTTGCGTCCAGAGGGCATCCGCCTCACCCAGCGTCGGGCGCAGCACCTCGTCGGCTTCGCCGCGCGCCTCCAGCACCGTGTCGCCGTGCACCTGCGACACCCGGCAGAGCGCGCCCAGCTTCGCGCCCGCGGCCTGGGCCAGGCAGCGGTGGTTCTCCTCTACGCGCGGGCGCTCGTCCCCCACGGAGAAGCCCAGGTTCAGCGACGCGTAGGGGCCTTCGGACACCCCACCCGCTCGAGTGGCGAAGCCGTGCGGCACCGGCAGCAGCGCGGACGTGAGGAACAGGGGCGTGGACATGGGCGGACTTCCTAACCCCGGGCAGGCTTCCGGGCGCGGGCTTCGGGAGGGCGTCCACCGTGCCATGGGCGCAGCCCCTGAAAACAGGAACATGCGGGGGAACAACACTCCAGGTTCAATATTTCGACGCCAATGCGTTTGACAGGGCGTGTCATGCCCCTGACAATTTTCAACACTCCGGCACTCGCGGACAGAACGCGAAGGCCCGGAGCACACTGCGCCCCGCACATGGCCCTCGGTTCCGAGACGATTGGCAGGAAGCTCTTGTGGAGCATCGCCCTGCCCGGGTTGGTGGTGGCGCTCCTGGGCGTGGGTCACTTCTCGCGCGAAGCGCGACAGGCGGTGCGTGAAGGCACGCACCTGGAGGCGCTCGCGCTGGCGGAGGCCGTCGCCTCCACCTTCACGCTGCCGCAGGCGCCGGGCGCGGCGCCGCATGGCGCGGTGGCGGACGTGCTGGCATCGGACACGCGGCTGTTCCGCTCCGTGGAGGACCTGCGGGTGCTGACGCCGGACGGGCGGATCCGCTGGAGCCGGCGGCCGGCCGAGCAGGGCCACCCGCATCCGGAGGCCGCGCGGCTGTCCGCGACGGGGCCGGAGACGGCGCGCTCCAGCGAGCACGGCACGGAGGTGGTGCGGCCCCTGGGCGGTCCGGAGTGCTCCGGCTGTCACACCGGCGAGGCCGCACAGCGCATGGGCGTGCTCCAGGTGCGCCTGGGCGAGCCCACGCTGCACCGCCAGCTCCAGACGGTGTTCCAGGACGCGCTGGGCGCGATGGTGTTCTTCGTGGGCATCCTGGCGCTCGTCACCTGGCTGTCGCTGCGCTTCGTGCTCACCGCGCCGCTCAAGCGGCTGAGCGAGGCCATGGGGCGCGCGGCGGACGGCGACCTGCTGGTGCGCGCCGAGGCGCGGGGCACGGACGAGATCTCGCGGCTGGGCGCGGCCTTCAACCAGATGCTCGCGCGGCTCACCTCCATGAAGGTGGAGGAGATCGACACGCACCGCGACCTCCAGCTGGTGAAGGAGAAGCTGGCGCTGAAGGACGAGCTGGAGGAGCGCCTGCGGGAGCTGTCGCTGCTGTACGACGTGGCGCGCTCGCTCAACACCACGCTGGAGCTGGACGAGCTCCTGTCGCGCATCACCCGCATGGTGGTGGAGCGGCTGCACATCCCCGACTTCTCCATCATGCTCCTCAACGAGGAGGGCCTGCTGGAGGTGAAGCACGCGTGGCCTCAGGGCCGGGGCCTGGAGGGCCACACCTTCGCCATGGGCGAGGGCGCCTGCGGACGGGCCGCCCAGACGCGCAAGGCGGTGTACCTGCCGGACCTCACGGACAGCACCAGCATCTTCGCGCGGCGCGGCCTGCGCGGCGGCTCCGAGCACGGCACGCTGCTGGCGGTGCCCATGGTGCACGCGGACACGTTGCTGGGCGTCATCAACTTCCAGCGCCCGGAGACGGCGAGCATCTCCGCGGAGGAGATCGAGCTCTTCACCGCCGTGGCGGATCAGGCCGCGACGGCGGTGACGAACGCGCGCCTGCACGCGGAGACGGTGAAGCTCACGCTGACGGACGCGCTCACGGGCGTGCCCAACCGCCGCCACCTCTTCCAGCGACTGGACCTGGAGCTGGCGAGGGCCCAGCGCTTCGGCGTGCCCCTGGCCCTGCTGATGGTGGACGTGGACCACTTCAAGCGGCTCAACGACCTGGCCGGGCACCGCGCCGGAGACGAGACGCTGCGCCGGGTCTCCGAAGTGCTGCGCACCCGCGCGCGCAAGGTGGACACGCTGGGGCGCTACGGCGGCGAGGAGTTCGTGCTGCTGCTGCCGCAGGTGTCCAAGGCCACGGCGGTGGAGGTCGCGGAGACGCTGCGCCGCGCGGTGGCGGACGCCGTCACGCTCAACCGTCCGGGGCTGCCCGGCGGGCATGTCACGGTGTCCATCGGCGTCTCGCACTTCCCCACGGACGCGACGTCGCAGGACATGCTGGTGGACTGCGCGGACTCGGCGCTCTATTGCAGCAAGCGGACGGGGCGCAACCGCGTGACGGCGTTCGAGCCCGGCATGGAGGTGCACCCCGGCCGCGAGCGCAGCATCAGCGCTCCGCCCACGGACGCGCCCTCCACGCCTCCCGCGCCCACGGGCATCGCGAAGGCCTGAGCGCGGGGCATCCAGGTGCCCTGCCCTGCTGGGGCCTACCGCTGCACGAGCGTGCGGACCACGGGGAACATCAGGTCCGCCCACTCGTCGTAGCCCACGGAGGACGGGTGGAAGCCGTCCGAGCAGAAGAAGTCCGGACGCCGGGGGATCATCTCGCGGCTGGCCTCGTAGAGGTCCACCAGGTGCAGGCCGTGCGCGCGGGCCACCGAGGCGATGGCCGCGTTGAACGGCTCGATGCGCCCTTCGTAGAGCGCGCTGGGCACCATCTTGGCGATGGGCGCGAGCGCCATGTCCGCGATGTTCACGACGACCATGGACGCGCCGGTCTGCTTCAGCCGCCGGGCGATGCGGTCCAGGTCGTCCTGGAACTCCGCCACCTCGGTGCCGCGCCAGATGTCGTTGGTGCCCACGCCCAGGGTGATGAGCGTGGGCTGCAACGCGATGACGCGCTTGAGGGCGTTGTTGACGACGTCGCGCACGCGCGCGCCGCTCTGCCCCAGGTTGGTATGGCCCACGGGGAGGCCGTCCTTCCGGAGGCGGGAGGCGAGCCGGTCGGGATAGCCCCCGCC
>NZ_RAVW01000632.1 GCF_003611585.1 Corallococcus exercitus
CCCCCTCCACGTACCGCTGGTCCGAAGCGCCCGGCGCACGCGACACCTCCAGATAGCGGTACTCCGACACGCCGCCCGGAAGCACCGTCTGCCCGTACCGCTGATCCGAAGCGCCCGGCGCACGCGGCACCTCCAGATACTGGGGAGCCGCCGCCCCCTCCATATACCGTTGGTCCGAAGCCCCCGGAGCCCGCTCCACGGCCAGGTAGCGCTGATCCGAAGCCCCCGGCGCACGAGACGGGGCCAGCACCGCGCCCTCACCGAGCGTCGCCTCGCCCATGCGTGCGTACCGCTGGTCCGAAGCCCCGGGCGCACGGGGCGCGCTCTCCAGATAGGCCTCTTCCGCGTAGCGCTGGTCCGACGCACCCGGGACTCGCGGCGCATCGACATAGGTTTCGTCGCGCTCGCGGTGGACCTCCGGCACGTCCACCATGCCCGCGCTGCCCGGCAGCCGCACCCGGCGCCAGGTCACGTACTCGCGCTCCTCCACCCGGGGGACGCGTGCGGATGCCGCCACGGGCACTGCCTCCGTGCGCAGCCGGTCCACCACGGGAGGAGGTGGCATGCGCAGGAACCGGATGGACGTGTCCGCCGACGGTCCCGCGGGCGGCAGCGTCGCCCGATTGGACGAATGTCCGATGCGGCGCGAGCGGCCATCCGAACCGACGAAGTGCGCCTCCACCCGGTACGTGCGCCCGGGCGTCATGCCCTGCAGGTAGAAGCTGCGCGACTCCAGCGCGAAGTCCACCTCGCGCGACACGCCCTCGCCGTCGAACACCTTCATCACGGCGCGCGGCGACGGCAGGTCATCCAGCGCCCGGTTGCGGCTCGCGTCGCTGAAGTCCCAGAAGACGAAGAGCGTGTGCGGATCCCGCGCGAGCAGCACCATCGCGTCGTCGTGGTAGTCCAGGGGCAGGTTGCCCAGGCGCTCGTCCTGCTCGGGCGACGCATCCGCGGGAGGCAGGCGCGGCGCCTGCTCCTCCAACAGGTGGTGGCGGCGCGCTTCCTTCTCTCCCGCCATCTTCGTCACGAAGAACCCCTCCACCAGGGGCTCGGCGGCATGCGGTGGCTCGCTCGCGGGCGCGGGCTTCGCGGCGGCGGCGGGCACATCCTCCTTGGGCGCACTCGACGGGCGCGGCGTCGGCACGTCGGGTGCCAGGGGCTGCGTGTCCTCGTCGTCCGGGTCGCGGCGCGCCTTGCCCCGGGCGGGGAACGTCACCACCCGCGCGGGCCGCGTCTTGGGGCCACCGGGCTCCGTGATGGGCTCCTCGGAAAGTTCCCGTGCCTGCGGTGCGGCGGAGCTCTCAGGCGGAGGCAGGGGCACGGTCTCGGACGCCGGGTCGGGGGCAGGACGTGAATCCGCCCGGCCGGAATCCAGCACCCGCTCCTCGCCGCCCACGTCACCGGAGCCGCGCCGGGACGTCGCCAGCCCGGCCATGCGCGCAAGCCGCCCCAGGGCGGGAATGCGCTCGGCCAGCGAGGTGACGAACTCCCGCCCGCGGGACGCGCCAGCTCCATCCCGGAGGTATTTCCGGGCCAGCTGCCGCAGGTAGCTCACGGTGACGCCCTTCCGCTCATCCATGGACACCTCGCCTCGTTATGACGCGGCATACAGGGGGTCAACGCATCCGTCACGGGATGTGTTGTTCCGCCGACCCCCCCTTCAACTTCCGTCACGCCCGATGACACCTCACCCCGGTCCAAGTATCCTGCGGCGGCTTGAGTGACCTGCCCAGACTTCTCCTGTGCAGCTTCGATGTCATCCCCGGCCCGTCTGGCTCCTCACGCCGACTGACCGAGTATCTGAAGGCGTTGCCTGATCGCTTCTCCGTGGTGGTGCTGTCGGCGAAGACGCCCGACCACTCCCATATCGAGAAGTACCAGGGCGCCCGGCTGCTCCGCGTCCCGGTAGGCTCCGGGGACCTGGCGTCGCGCATCCAGTCCTTTGAACGGGCCGTGCGCCGGCAGCTGGAGAGCGAGGACTACGCCCTCGCCCACTTCACGGACCCCTTCGGCGGCTACGCGCTCTGCGAGCTGAAGGCGGACTACGGCTACCGCCTCATCTATGAGGCGCAGACGTTCCCCTCGCAGGAGCTGCGCTACACCCATCCGCAGACGGACGGGGACCGCCGCTTCCTGTCGAAGATCCGCCGCCAGGAGCTGTTCTGCCTGATGAACGCGGACCTGGTCGTCACCGGCTCCCAGACGACGCGCGCGTACATCCAGGGGCTGGGCGCGGCGGAGGACCAGCTGCGCACGCTTCGCGCGCCGGTGGACCTGAAGCCGTACGACCCGGAGGTGCTCGGCGCCCCGGACGGTTCCCCCCTCCGGATGATGTACCTGGGCAGCCACGTGGGCTGGCAGGGCCTGCCCACCCTCTTGCGCGCCACCGCGCTCGCGTCCCAGCAGGTGGACGTGCGCCTGACGCTGGTGGGCGCGCACCACCCGGACTGGAAGCCCCATCTGGAGGACCTGGTCAACGACCTGGGCCTCAAGGAGAAGGTCGACTTCCAGCCGCCCGTCGTGCACGACGACCTGGTGAAGGTGCTGGCGCTGGCGGACGTGGGCGTGCTGCCGCTGGACGACTCGGAGCGCAACCGGCTCCAGGGCGGACCGCTGGCCAAGGTCTCCGAGTACCTGGCCGCCGGCCGGCCGGTCATCGCCGCGGACCTGCCCGTCACCCGCGAGCTGATTCCGAAGGAAGCGGCCGTCTTCTTCCCCCCGGGCGACAGCCGCGCCCTCTCCGAGCGCATCCTGGACCTGGCGCGCGACGTGCCCCGCCGCGTGGCGCTGGGACGGGCCGGGCGCGCGTTCGCGGAGAAGGTGCTGGACGCGGGCCTCATCCGGGGCCAGCTGCTGGACCTCTACGACTCCCTCCTGGAGAAGCGCGGCCACGTCCCGGTGGAGGCCGCCAGCGAGCCGCCCGACGTCACGATGACGGGCACGCCCACGAACCGGCTCGCGAACCTGGGCATGCCGGAGGCGTCCAAGCCCGCGCCGGCGCCCAAGCCGCCCGCGAAGCCCGCCGCGCAGGCCGCGTCCGGCGAAGCCGCCGCGCCCCCCGCGAAGGAAGGCGCGGAGGACCCGCCCGTGGTGATGGGCATGGCCCTGGACGACGGGATGGACACGCGGCTGGTCAAGACCGAGCCGGACATGCGGCCCGACGAAGTCCCCATGGTCATGGGCCTGCCGCTCCGGGAATCCGCCGCGCCCGCCGGTGAGGAAGCCGCGCCCCCGCCGGAGCCCGCGTCCGCATCCAAGACGACCGACGACACCGCGAGGACCGCCGCCCCCGCGAAGCCGGAGCCGGAACCCCTCGGAGGCCGCGGCTCGGAGCCAACCCCGCCCACGGAGATGGTGACGAGCCCCTCCGCGAAACCCCTCGCCATGGCCATGGCCATGAGGGAAGCCGGCGGGGACGAGGCCGGGACCTCCGACGCGCGGGATGGCGCCTCTTCTGAGGATGCATCCTCCTCCGGAGCGACGGCGGTCGTGCGCCGGCCGGTGGCGGAGGACGAGGCCACCTCCCAGCAGGCCCCCACGCCCATCGTGCGCCGGCCGGCCTCTTCTGAAGAGGAGGAGCGCGCCCCCACCCCGGTGGTCCGCCGCCCCCAGTCGCCGGAGGACGAGTCACCCGCGGCCACGCCCATCGTGCGCCGGCCGGCCGGCCTCACGGAGGACGACGAACGGGCCCCCACGCCCGTCGTGCGCAGGGCCGGGGTCATGCGCGAGGAGGAGTCCCCCGCGCCCACGCCCATCGTG
>NZ_RAVW01000633.1 GCF_003611585.1 Corallococcus exercitus
CCCCCAACGGGCTTCCCCCCTGCCCGGCCCCTCAGGAGCAAGCCATGCATCACAGCCGCCTCAGCACGTTCGTCATCGACTGCAAGGTCGGGGACCTCGACGCCGCCACCCGGTTCTGGAGCGCGGCGCTGGGACGCAAGGTGGCCCCGCCGGACCCGGACTCGCCCTCCTACCGCGAGCTGGAGGCGAAGCCCGAGGAGCCCATGCTCCTCATCCAGCAGGTGGAGCACGAGAGCCGCATCCACCTGGACATCGAGGCGGACGACCTGGACGCGGAGCTGGAGCGGCTGGAGGCGCTGGGCGCGAAGCGCGTCGCCTACGTGAAGCGCTGGTGGGTGGTGGAGGCCCCCACCGGGCAGCGCTTCTGCATCGTCCGCCCGCAGCGCGGCCCCCTGGAAGGCCGCGCCAACGTGTGGGACGGCGAGGGCCGCTGAAAAAGCGCCCTACACCGACGCCGGGACCAGCGCGGCCTGGAGCAGGTCCAACAGCCCCGGCCACGCCTCCGCGGACAGCCACAGCCCCTCCGGAGCGTGCGCCGCGGTCATCTTGAGCGAGGAGGATTCAAAGAGGCGGGCCGCCAGCGCGCCGTCCTTCGGCAGTCTTCCCTCCACCCGGAGCACCTGTCCGTCCCAGGCCAGCTCCGGCGGCAGCAGCCTGCGCGCCAGCGCCTGGAGCGCGGCCTTCCCCGCGCCCGTGCGCAGCGCGCCCATCAGCAGCGACGACGCGCCGGGGGACTCCTCCAGCTCCACGCGCCCCGGCGTGGCCAGCCACAGCGTGTAGCGCCCTTGGGCCAGCTCCACGCGCTGGGGGGTCGTCTCCACCCGCAGCTTCCAGCCCCGCACGTCCAGCCGCAGGTCGTACACGGTGGGGGTGCTGTCCCAGGAGCGCAGCGTGAGCCCCTTCACGCGGCCCAGCACGCCCCGCGACAGCGCCTCCACCCGCGCGTGCGACAGGCGCACCCGCCGGCCCGCCACGTCCACCGCCACCTCCTGGGACAGGCCCTCCGGCAGGGTCATGGCCCACGCGAGCGCCCCGTCCAGCATTCCCATCCACGGCTGCCCCGCCATCGCGCGTCACTCCCATGGGGCCCCTCCCGCCTCCCGACAGGGCGCCCGTCGGGTGCACAATGGGGGACGCGGGCGCCCCGTGCAAAGCCTCCGCGCGGTGCTACGGTGCGCCCCGTGCCCCAGAGCGAGTCCCTGTCAGAGCGGGTGGAGCGGTTGGAGCTGCCCTTCAACGAGTACGGTGTCGACCCCTACGGCATCTCCAAGAAGCACCTGAAGTGGGCGCTGGAGTTCTTCGCCTTCCTCTACCGGAACTACTTCCGGGTGCGCTGCACCGGCGTGCAACACATCCCCAAGCAGGGCCGGGGCATGCTGGTGGGCAACCACTCCGGCGGCGTCGCGGTGGACGGGATGATGGTGCTCACCTCCACGCTGCTGGAGATGGACCCGCCCCGGCTCGCGCAGGGCATGGTGGAGCGCTTCATCCACAAGTTCCCCGTGGCCTCGCTGTGGGCCAGCCGCACCGGCCAGTTCACCGGCCTGCCCGAGCACGCCGTGCGCCTCCTGGAGGACGACCGGCTGCTGATGATTTTTCCGGAGGGCGCCCGCGGCACCGCGAAGCTCTACCCGGAGCGCTACTCGCTGGTGGACTTCGGCACGGGGTTCATCCGGCTGGCGCTCCAGACGCGCTCGCCCATCATTCCCTTCGCCTTCCTGGGCGGCGGCGCGGCCATCCCCACCATCACCAACGCGTACGCGCTGGGGAAGCTCTTGGGCATGCCGTACATCCCGCTGACGCCGTACCTGCTGCCCCTGCCCCTGCCGGTGGGGCTGGAAATCCATTACGGCGAGCCGCTCGTCTTCGAGGGCACGGGCGACGAGGAGGACCACGTCATCCAGGGCTACGTGGACCAGGTGAAGGCCCGCATCCAGCGGCTCATCGAAGACAACCGCGCCGAGCGCAACCTGCGCCGGACCCGGAGGCTGTTGCCATGAGGGTGTTGATTCCAGGCATCTCCGGCGGCATCGCGCGCAGGCTGGCGCTCAAGCTGCGCGACAGCGGCCACGAGGTCGCGGGCATCGACATCCGGCCGTGGCGGGACGCGCCCAAGGGCATCCAGGTGCACCCGGTGGACGTGCGCAAGCGCGCCGCCGAGGACGTCTTCCGCCGCTGGAAGCCGGAGGCGGTGGTGCACATGGCCACGGTGACGGCGTTCACCGTGCCCGGCGGCGAGCGCGGCCGCATCAACCTGGACGGCACCAAGGCGCTGTTCGACCACTGCGCGGCGCACGGCGTGAAGCAGGTGCTCTTCGTGGGCCGGCACACGTTCTACGGCGCGGCGCCGGACTCGCCGCTGTACCACTCCGAGGACGAGCCTCCGCGCGCGCTGGAGGCCATCCCGGAATTGGCGGACCTGGTGGCCGCGGACCTGTACGCGGCGACCGCGCTGTGGCGCATGCCGGAGGTCACCACCGCGGTGCTGCGGCTGGTCTACACGCTGGGCACGCCGGGCACGGGCACGCTCGCGAACCTGCTGCGCGGCAAGCGCGTGCCCATGGTGCTGGGCTACGACCCGCTCTTCCACGTGCTCCAGGAGGAGGACGTGGTGACGGCGCTGCAGCTGGCGCTGGAGAAGAAGGTGCGCGGCATCTTCAACGTCGCGGGGCCCGCGCCCGTGCCGCTGTCGGTCATCATCCGGGGCACGGGCCGCACGCCGGTGCCGCTGCCGTCGCCGGTGCTGTCGCTGCTGCTGGGCCGGGCGGGCTTCCCCCGGCTGTCGGTGGGGGCCACGGACCACCTCCGCTATCCCATCGTGGTGGACAACAAGCGCTTCCTGGAGGCCACGGGCTTCCAGTACGCCTACGACGAGGGCCGCATCCTGCGCGCCTACGCGGACGCGCTGCCGGTGGACCGGGCGGGCCATGGTGGCTGACAGCGTGGGCGCGTCCTCCGCCGCCTCGCCGGGCCTCTTGCGTCGGGTGGAGGCGGTGGTGTTCCTCACCGTGTTCCTGGACCTGGTGGGCTTCGGCATCGTCATCCCGATGCTGCCCTTCTACGTGCAGTCCATGGGCGGCTCGGCGCGCACGGTGGGCATCCTGCTGGGGTGCTTCAGCTTCACGCAGCTTCTGGCCACGCCGCTGCTGGGGCGGTACTCGGACCGGCACGGGCGGCGCGCGGTCATCCTCCTGAGCCTGCTGGCGAACGCGGTGGCGATGGCGCTGTTCGCGCTGGCCAGCCACCAGCGGATGCTGCCGCTGCTCTTCGCGTCGCGCATCCTGGCGGGGGCGACGTCCGGCAACATCGCCGCGTGTCAGGCGGCGCTCGCGGACGTGACGACGAAGGAGACGCGCGCGAAGGCCATGGGCCGCATCGGCGCGGGCATTGGCCTGGGCATGGTGCTGGGGCCCACGCTGGGCGGGTTGTTCTCCGGCCTGGGCGCGTGGGTGCCGCCGCTGCTCGCGGGGGGCCTGGCGCTGGTGGGCTTCCTGGGCGCGCTCATCGCGATGCCGGAGACGCACCCGGTGGCGAAGCGCGTGGCGGCGAAATCCCAGACGCGCTGGGCCGCGTTGCAGGACGCGCCCCGGCGCAAGGCGTTGGGAATGGTGCTGGGGTTGTTCTTCGCCGTGTTCCTGTCCATGACCACGCTCCAGGTGGCGTTCGCGCTGCTGGTGCAGGCGCGGCTGGGCTGGGGCTCCAAGGAGGTGGGCTACACGTTCGCGGTGGTGGGTGGGC
>NZ_RAVW01000634.1 GCF_003611585.1 Corallococcus exercitus
GGGTGGGGGAGGGCGGCGTCGCGGGCGCGCTAGACGCCCAGCGTGGCGCCACCGTCGATACACAGGTCGTGCATCGTGATGTGCCGGGCCTGGTCCGACGCGAGGAACACCACCGCGTCCGCGATGTCGTCCGGCGTGGCGATGCGGCGCAGCGGGATGCCCGTACGGAAGGTGTCCAGTGAGCCCACGATGACGGCCTCGCGGCCGGAGTCATCCGTCCACATGCCCCGCTGCATGGCGGTGTCGGTGGAGCCGGGGGACACGACGTTGCAGCGGATGCCGTGCTGGGCCAGCTCCAGTCCCAGGCACTTGGTGAACATCGTGGAGGCGGCCTTGGACGCCGCGTAGGCCGCCATCTGCATGCGCGGCACGCCGGCCGCGTTGGAGCCCACCGTCACGATGACGCCGGAGCGGCGGGGCACCATGTGCTTCGCCACCGCGCGCGAGACGTGGAACACGCCGTGGGTGTTGACCGCGAAGGTGGACATCCAGTCCGCGTCGCTCTGCGTGAGCACCGAGCCCATCCGCAGGATGCCCGCCACGTTGGCCAGCACCTGGATGGGGCCCAGCCTGGACTCGACGTGCCCGATGGCGTCCTCGACGCCGTCCTTGTCCCGCACGTCCACCGGGAACGCGGTGGCCTTCAGGCCCTGCTGGCGCAGCTCCGCCACCAGCAACTCCAGCCCGGCGGCGTTCTGATCGAACACCGCGACAGGCATCGTGCGCGCCAGCTTTCGCGCCACCGCGGCGCCAATGCCCTGCGCCGCGCCCGTCACCACCGCGTGTCCCGTCGTCGAAGCCATCACCCGTTCGCCCGGATTATTTGAATGAAAATGAGAACCATTCTCATTTTCGGGGCCTGGAAGTGCCATGGTCATGAATTCCTGTCAAGAAGGCTCAAACGCGGAACCGTCCGGTGTCTGGCTTCAGCGGGGTGAGCGAGCGGATGTTTCAGGCTCAGGCGGCGCTGGCCTTGGCGCGCGCGGCCTGCTCGCGGAGCACCTCGCCGGCGGCGGCGATGGTGTGGTCGATCTGCTCCACGGTGTGCACGGCGCTGATGAAGTTGAGGTCGCGGCGGAGGAGGACGCCCCGGCGGGCCATGCCGGCCTGAAAGGGGATCATCTTCTCGATGTGCTCGGGGATGACCTTGCTGAAGCGGAAGAAGGGCACGGCGTCGTAGCCGATGACCTCCAGGCTGGAGCCCGTCTCCCGCGCGTGGGCGTTGACGCCGTCGCGCAGGCGGCGGCCCAGGCTGGCGATGTGCTCGATGTGGCTCGTGCGGCGGTACTCGTGGAGGACGGCCTCGCACACGGCCAGGGAGAGCATCTCGCCGCCGAAGGTGGTGGACACCTGCAGCTCGCTCAGGCGGGAGAGGTACTTCTCCGGGCCCGCGATGGCGGACAGGGGCATGCCCGCGGCGATGCCCTTGGACAGGGTGACGAAGTCCGCCTGCACGTCGAAGTACTGCTGCGCGCCGCCCAGGGCCAGGCGGAAGCCAGTGACGACTTCATCCAGGACGAACATCACGCCGTGCTTCGCGCACGCCTGCTTCACCTGGAGGAGGAACTCGCGGGTGACGGTGCGGTTGTACGGGATGGCCAGCAGCACGCAGGCCAGCTGGGCGCCGTGCTTCTCGATGTGCTCGAGGAGCGCGGGTTCGTCCGGGGGCGTGAAGAGGGGCAGCCGGGTGGTGAGCTTCGCCACCGTCGGGGGCACGCCCGGGGTGTCGTACATGAAGTGGTCGTGCCAGCCGTTGTAGCCCACGGTGACGATGTGCTCGCGGCCGGTGAGGTGGCGCGAGAGGCGCACAGCGGCGGAGGTCGCGTCCGCGCCCGTCTTGAAGAAGCGGGCCATCTCCGCGCCCGGGATCACCTCCACCAGCGCCTTCACGGAGGACACCTCCACCGGCGTGGGCAGCGAGTGGATGATGCCTTCCGCCAGGTGCTTGCGGAGGGTCTCCGCGACGGCCGGGTGGTTGTGGCCCAGCATGTTGGCGCCCAGCGCCTGGATGTAGTCGATGTACTCCTGGCCGTCCGCGTCCTCAACCAGCGCGCCGTTGCCCTTCGCGAGGAACACGGGGAAGGCGCCGGGGGCGAAGTGGTCCGGCTTCTTCATCATCGTCTGGGTGACGCCGGGGACCCACTTGCGGGCCTCGGCGAGCAGCTGGTTGGAGCGCTCCAGCTTGATGTCACCCACGATGGGGCGGGGCAGGGATGGGTGACGCGGTGCTGTCTGGGACATGGCGGGTCCTGGTGAGGGGTGGAGAGGGATTCAAGGCGCGGGCGTGGCGTCCAGCCGCACGGCGCGGCCCGCGAAGGTCCACAAGAGCCCGAGCGCGAGCGCGGAGATGCCCACCGCCAGCCAGCCCAGTTGCGCGAAGCCGATGAGCGTGCCGTCCGGCGCGGTGCTGAGCAGCAGGCCGCCCATCCACGCGGCGAGCCCGGAGGCGCCGTCACTGGCGGCCATGTTGACCGCGAGGTAGCGGCCCCGCAGCGACGACGGCACCTGCGACGCGACCAGCGCCATGGTGGGGATGGCGCGGCCGGAGGTGAGCGTCATGAAGAGCACGAACACCAGGGTCACCATCGGCAGCGGGGATGGATGCAGGTGCGTGAAGAGCAGGTGCGGCACCATGGTGGCGACGAGCAGGAGCGCCAGCGCGCGCGCGGGCCCCAGCCGGTCCGCCAGCCGGCCAATCCAGTGCGAGCTCACGAACGTGGCCGCGCCGCCCACCAGGTACACCCAGGGAAGGTCCGTGAGCGTCAGGCCCACGTTGCCCACCATGAACGCGCCCAGGTAGGGGATGAGCAGGAAGCTGGCGAACACCACCGTGAAGGTGAGGCCCCAGCCCAGGGCCAGCCGGGGCGTGAAGCCCGCGGTGGACGTGGCGCCGGCCGTCTGGGACAGGTGCCCGTCCACGCGAGGGAGGAAGCGCAGGAGCAGGAGCCACACCACGCCCGCGAGCCCCGCGAGGACGATGAACGGCGAGCGCCAGCCCCCCAGGTTCGCGAGGCCCAGGCCCAGCGGCACGCCCGCCACGGCGGACAGCGCGTAGGCCGTCATCACGGTGCCAATGGCCTGGCCCCGGCGCTCCGCCGGCACCCTGTCGCTGACGATGGCGATGACGACCGCGCCCATCAGCCCCGCGCAGGCGCCGGCCACGGTGCGCGCGATGAGCAGGCCCGTGGCCCCGGTGGCCGTGCCGCACAGGAGCGTGGCGGCGATGAAGCCCGCGTAGAGCATGAGCAGCGTGCGTTTGCGCTCCAGGCGGTCCAGCCAGAACACGCCCAGGACGCCCATGGCCGCGGACGCGAGCGTGTACGCGGACACCAGCGCTCCGAACCGCGTCGCCGACAGCCCCAGCCGCTGCATCAGCAGCGGGCCCAGCGGCATCAGCATCATGAAGTCGACGACGTGGGTGAACTGCACCGCCGCCAGGAGCCACAGCAGCGTGCGCTCTTGCGCGGCGGGGGATGGATCACTCAAGACAATCACCTGAACCCAGACACACGTCGGCCCTGACCCGGCCCGGCAATGCCAGACAAGGCTCGGCCAGGCCCGGGCGCGCTTCGCGCCGGACCGCCGTGAATTGTTGCCACCCAGCTAATGATAATGAGAATCATCTTCATAAAGCTCCGGGAGTCAATGGGAAAGCGGGTTCCGTCACGGAATCGTTTGGCGGCGGGCTTGCACCCTTCGTCTGGCTTGACGGGGTGGATGCGGGGCGGAAGGGTGG
>NZ_RAVW01000635.1 GCF_003611585.1 Corallococcus exercitus
GTGCCATGCGGGTGCAATCATCGCCCCGCCGGGTCGTCTACAGTCATGACCGTGACGACCCCACCTCCCGCCCTCGAAGTGCAGGGCCTGCGAAAAACGTATCGCCGAGCGTTCGGACGCGGCGGCCATGAGGCCCTCAAGGGCATGGACCTCCACGTCCCGGCGGGCAGCGCGTTCGGGCTGATTGGCCCCAACGGCGCGGGCAAGACGACCTTCATCAAGAGCGTGCTCGGCATCGTGCGGCCCAGCGCGGGCACGGTGCGCGTGCTGGGCGGATCCCCGGAGGATCCGGCCATCCGCGCGCGCATCGGCTACCTGCCGGAGCGGCTGCACCTGCCCGGCACGTGGAAGTCGCCCGCGTTCCTGGCCACCGTGGCGCGCCTCAAGGGGCTGAAGGCCGACGCGGGCGCGCACGCGAAGCTGCTGGAGCGCGTGGGCCTTTCGGACGCGGTGGACCGGCGCATCGGCGGCTACTCCAAGGGCATGCGCCAGCGGCTGGGGCTGGCGGCGGCGCTCCTGGGAGAGCCCGCGCTGCTCGTCCTGGACGAGCCCACGGACGGCATCGACCCCATGGGCCGGCTGGAGGTGCGCCGCATCCTCCAGGAGGAGGTCCAGAAGGGCGTGACGCTGTTCCTCAACTCGCACCTGCTGGCGGAGACCGAACGCGTGTGCGACCGCGTGGCCATCCTCGCGGACGGGCGCGTGCTTCGCGAGGGACGGCTGGATGAACTGGCGAAGGCGGGGGCGCGCTGGCGCGTGCGCTTCGCGCCCGGCGCGGACACGGCGGCGCTGGGAGCCGCGGGCTTCATGGCCGTGGCGGATCCGGCGCGGGGTGCGGCGGCAGGCGGTGCTTCGCGGACGGGCGTGGCGCCCGCGGGCGGTGGCCGGGAGGACGGCGTGTACATGGTGGACGCGGCGGACGTGGCGGTGCTCAACGCGGCGCTGGATCGGGCCCGGGCCTCGGGCGCGCTCTTGATGGAGCTCAAGCGCGAGGGCGCGGACCTGGAGGCGGTGCTCGTGGGCGCTGTCGGCGGGCCGGGGGTGGCGGCATGAGGAGCCCGGTCTTCGTCATCGCGGGGTACGTGCTGCGCGAGGCGGCGTCGCGCAAGTTCATCCTGGCCTTCATGGTGGGGCTCACGCTGGTGCTGGCCACGGTGGCCCTCAGCCTCAAGCTGGAGGTCGTGGACGGAGCGCTCGCGGCGACGCGCCTGTTCGGCGAGGTGATGCGCTCGAACATCATGTCCGTGGACGTGGCGCTGAGGCCCGTCTACCGCGCGGCGGCGTACCTGGTGTTCTACGGCGGCATCCTCTTTGGCATCGTGGCGTGCTCGGACTTCGCGCCGGGGCTCCTGTCGCCCGGCCGCATCGAGCACCTGCTCGCCCTGCCCCTCCAGCGCTGGCACCTGCTGGCCGGCACGTTCGTGGGCGTGATGACGCTGGCGCTGGGCGGCACGGTGTACGCCGCGGGCGGGCTGACGCTCATCTTCGGGGTGAAGGCGGGGTACTGGACGATGGGGCCGCTCATCGCCGGGGGACTGGCGTGCGTGGGGTTCGCGGCGGTGTACGCCGTGATGCTCACCACGGCGACGCTGGTGCGGAGCGCGGCGCTGTGCTCCGCGGCGGGCTTCGTGCTGCTGGTGGGCGGCATCCTCGCGGGCTTTCGCGCGGACGTGTCGCGCTACCTGGAGGCGGGCTTCGGCCGCACGGCGTTCAACGCGGTGACGCTGGTGCTGCCCCGGCTGTCCGCGCTGGCGACGCGCGCGGCGGACCTGGCCAGCTCCACGCCGATGGAGAAGGGCTCGCTGGGGATGTTGCTGGGCGGCGTGCTGGTGTTCGGACTGGGAGCGCTCTCCGTGGGCTTCTGGCACTTCGAGGGAAAGGACTGCTGAGTCATGGAATCGCGCGGGCGCAGGAGGGTGTGGCTCTTGGGGGCGCTGCTGTTGTTCGCCGCGGGCGCGGTCCTGATGTTCACGGGCCAGGGCGACACGCCGCCGGCCGAGGAGAAGGACGTGGCCTTCCCCCGGCGCATGCGCGGGGAGGACGTGGCGCGAGCGGAGAAGCGGCGCACCTGGGTGATGCCCGCGGTGGTGGACGCGGGGGTGGCCGCGCCCGTGAAGCCGCGCGACCCGCTGCTCGCGGCGCTGCCCCGGGGCCCGGGCCACACGGCGGTGGTCATCGAGGCGAACGCGCTTCGCTACTCGCCCGTGGGCGAGCTGCTCATGGACTGCCTGCTGCGCGACGGCGGCAAGAACCTGGAGCAGTTCAAGGCGATGAGCGGCGTGGATCCACTCAAGGACCTGGACCGGCTGGTCATCACCGACGAGGGCGTCATCCTCTCCGGCGACTTCAGCAAGGCGAAGTACCAGGAGCTGCTGGGCGAGCGCGTGGCGTCCGACCACGGCCCGGGCGCGCGCGTGTACGAGCCGGGGGACACGACGTTCACCCTGCCGGATGGCGGCACGCGGCGCGGCCGGATGGACACCTCGGTGGGCACCTGGAACGACCAGATGCTGGTGTTCGGCAAGTCGCCGGACTCCGTGAAGACGGTGCTGGACCGCATGGACGGGCGCGGGGTGGAGGACGGGCCTCCGCTGCTGGATGAGAACAGCACCTACGGGGAGATGTACGGCGTGCTGGCGGTGGAGCAACTGGCGCGGCTTTTGGGGCCGGATCAGGCGGAGCTGGCGCAGCGGCTGACGGACGTGGCCCAGAACGTGGAGCTGCACCTGGACACCAGCGGCGACGTGGCCATGGTGGCCAACGTGACGGGCCTGGACGCGGAGAAGATGACGGACCTGGGCAAGTCCCTGGGCGGCGCGCTGTCCATGGCGCGCATGAAGGCGCAGGCGGAGGGCAAGGAGGACCTGGCGCAGCTCCTGGACTTCGCGAAGGTGCGGCCGGACGGCTCGTCCTTCAAGCTGGAGCTGGCGGTCCCCCTGGCCACCATCCAGGAGCAGCTGGCCTGGTGCCGCACGGAGCGCCAGGCCGCCGAGCATGCGAAGCCGGCACCGTAAGGGCAGGCAGGCCCCGCTTCACTGTTTTCCATAGGACAGGCTTCACGGGATACTGCGGCCCGACAGGGAGCCGCGACCCACCACGGGCTGGTCGGGCGCGGGCTCCTCGAGGGTCTGATGAACACACGCGTCGGGAGGGTGGCTCCCCTCCTCTTCGGTTCGGGGCTTTGCGCACTGGTCTACCAGACGGTGTGGCTGCGGGAGTTCCGCCTCATCTTCGGGGCCTCGACCGCCGCGTCGGCCGCGGTGCTCGCCATCTTCATGGCGGGGCTGGGACTGGGCAGCGCGCTCCTGGGCGCGCGGGCGGACCGGCAGGCGCGGCCGCTGGCCTTCTACGCGAACCTGGAGCTGCTCATCGCCGCGAGCGCCGCGCTGAGCCCCTTCCTCGTGGAGGCGGTGCGCGCCATCTACATCGCCCTGGGCGGCACGCCGGTGATGGGCCTGGGCCTGGGCACCGTCGTGCGGCTGGTGCTGTCGCTCCTGGTGCTCGCGGTGCCCACGGTGCTCATGGGCGGCACGCTCCCGGCCGCCGCGCGCGCGGTCCTCTCCGATGAGGATCCGCACCGCCGCGACCTCGCCCTGCTCTACGGCATCAACACCCTGGGCGCCGTGACGGGCGCGGTGGCGTCCACGTTCCTGCTGCTGGAGGTGCTGGGCAACCGCTCCACGCTCTGGTCCGCGTGCCTGCTCCTGGCTCTTATACAAATCTCCGAGCCCACG
>NZ_RAVW01000636.1 GCF_003611585.1 Corallococcus exercitus
TGCGCTGGATCATCTGCCGGCCCACTTCGCCGTAGTGCGTCTCCCAGGGGTCCCACAGTCCGACGGCGCCCAGGTAGGGCACGAAGAGCAGCGCCGCGAAGCCCGCGGTCGCCAGGACCACGCGCGTGCTGAAGGACAAGGCCAGCCACTTCTTCGCCCAGCCCGTCGTCAGGGTGTCCTCACCCAGGATGGCCTGGGTGAAGGTCGCTTCCCCCTGCGAGTTCTTTTCGCCGTCGCTTGCCACGCGCGCGTGCTCCTTCGTCGTCCGGGACGGGCCCACCGTGCACCACCTGGGGCCGGGGGGCTTATACCCCCACCACCCCCGTCGGTCGACCGACCTGGAAGGGGGTGCGTCGTTCTCGCGCCAGCGCGCGGCCTCCGTGTGCACAGGTGCTGTGCAGGCGCCTGCACAGCCGCACGGGCAAGTCCGCGGAAGCCCGTCCTCCAGCCAGGGGCACGGGCCTTGTAAGGGCTCCCATCACGAAGCCTGACCGCGTGGCCGGAGCGCGGCGGGCCGCTCATGAGGAGCAGTGATGCTGGTTTCAGCGGTGACCCTGGGATGTGCCCTCCTGCTCGGGCAGGTGGAGGTGCCGGAGGTGGCGGGGCCCGAAGCTCCGGTCGAAGCGCCGGTGGAAGCAACACAGGCCGCGACGATTGAGCCGCCCGCGACGCCGGAGCCGTGGGACTTCCAGATGGCCGTTCCAAACGCGTCGTCTCCCCAGCAACCGTATGACGGGCAGGTGCTGTGCCTCACCCTGCCGCCCACGCCTGCCGTGCCTTCCGGGCAGTGGCGCGCCCGCTGCGACGAGGCGAAGAAGGAGTGCCTGGTGTCGCCCGCGAATGAGCTGGACGCGGAGGGCCACGAGAACGACCAGCCCCTGCAGCGGGTGGACTGGTGCGTGTCGCACTTGATGCCCCCGGAGAAGGCGCGCGAGTACCACCTGGTGCCCGCCATCGCGGAGGCGCCGCCGGGCTGGTACCGCGACGAGCGCGGGCGCGTGCTCCAGTACAACTTCGACCTGCACCGGCGCGTCTACCTGGGCGGAGCGTGGGCGCCGCGATGGCTGCGCGGGACGGACGGCGTGGACGAACGCGTACGGGTGGACTTCGGCGTGGACCTGGAGTGGCCCGGCGACTCCGACCGACTGCACCGGATGACGCTCCTGGACACGGAGCTGTACCTGGGAGACGCGGCCTCCTACGAGGCCACGCTCCTGCGCTACGACTTCCGCAGCCAGAACGACGCGCCCCTCTTCCGGGTGACGACCTTCTACGGCCGCCCCCGGCGCTTCGACGTCTACGCCAACCTGGGCTTCTGGATGGAGGTGCTCCACGGCGAGCAGGTGCGCCGCGAGGACGTGCACGCGGACTTCCTCTCCCTGGCCGCGGCCGACGTGACGCTGGACCTGTGGCATTCGAGCGACCTCGTGTCCTACGTGCGCGTGCGGGCGGGCCCCGCCGTGGAGCGCGACCGGACGAACGGCTTCTTCACGCTCGTTCCCGCGGCGGCGCTGGAGGGGGACTTCACGCTGGACCGTGACGGCTTCCACCACGTGCGCTTCGGCGCGGAGGCCCAGAAGGTGCTGCTCGCGGAGAGCGTGGAGGGCCGGCCGCTACGTCCGGAGCGGCTGCGGCTGCGCGCGGGCTACGAGGTCATCCTGCTGGCCATCAACGACCAACCCGTGAGCCTGCTGCTGGACGGACGCGGAACGTGGCGCGACGACGTGGCGAACGCACCCGCGGGATGGGAGTGGTCCGCGCAGGCGGGCCTGCGCTTCTCGCTGTGGGCTCCGGCGAGAAGGTCCGCGCCGACGTCGTCCCCAGGGAAGGGCTAGGCCCGGCATGGTGGCGCTCGCGCTGGCATTGCTCCTGGGCACCGTGCCCGGCCTGTCGTGTGAGGGCCGGACGGCGGACGGTGAGATGTTCCCCACCTGCTTCGACCCCGGCACCGGCTGGGTGCTGGGCACTTCGCTGCGCGTGCAGGACGACACGCAGGCGCTCGCCGTGCGCACGGGGTTCCTGGTGCGCGCGGACCGTTCGAGCGGCAGCAAGGCGGACTCGCTGTGGTTCGACTCGCACCGGCTGATCATGACGGAGGCCTGGGGCGGCGAGAGGAAGGGGCTGACCTTCACCGCCTACGAGGGCCTGCTGCGCAGGCACGTGGAGGAAGGCTCCATCCTCGTCTCCATCGGGCGGCCCCGGCGCATCCCCTTCCCGTTCGACGTGGCGCTCGCCGCGCGCGCGGCGCACCTGGAGCGGCGCACCTGGGAGGGCTCGGGCTGGACGCTGGAGACCGGCCGCGTGGGGCTGCTGTTGGATCCGCTTCGCACGAACACCGAATGGGGCTGGCTGGCCGTGGGCCCCGCCGCGAGCCATACCCTGCGCCATTCGCCGGACGTGACCCGGAACGAGGTGTCCCCCTTCACGTCCCTGCTGCTCGACGCGGGCTGGGAGACGCGGGATGGGCGCTGGGCGCTGCGCGCGACGGGGCTCGCGGGCTGGAGCTTCGAATTCGATGGGGGCGCCCACTTCCGGGCGCGCGGCGAGGTCGCGCTGGAGCACGTGCTCCTCGCGGTCAACGACGCACCGGTGCTCGTGCGGCTCACGGCCACGGGCGTGAAGAATGACGCGGGGCTCTTCCGGCGCGACGAAGGGATGCTGGGCGCGGGGCTCGCGGTGCGCCCGTTCGGCGCGCGATGAAGCGACGCACCCTCGCGCGGCTCAAGCCCCGCCCCTGGCGTCATCCCATGTCCGGCTAGGGACCCGACGGTTCGAGCGCGGCCTTCAAGGCGCCCTCGGCCGCGCGCAGCCGCGCATCCCGCGGATCCACGCGGCGGGCCTCCTCCAGCCGCAGCAGGGCCCCGGCGGTGTCCCCTCGCGCCAGGGCGCAGCGCACACCTGCCTCCAGCGCGCCCGTGTCGGACGGCCCGTACACCCGCGCCTCCGCCGCCGCGTGACAGCCCTCCTCCACCTGCCCGGATTCGAAGTACGCACGGGCCAGCTCCACGCGGGTGTCCACCTGCGTCGGCGCCAGCCGCACCGCCGACGCCAGGGGCTCCACCGCGTCCGCCGCCAGCCCCCACCTCCGCAGCGAATGCCCCAGCTCGCGCAGCGGTCCCGCGACCCCCGGCACCAGCAGCGCCCGTGCGCGGGCCACACGCAGGCTCGCGGGCTCCTCGAAGCGCACGTCCGCCGTCATCCGCTCCACCACCCGCGCATAGGCCGGATAGGCCTGTGGCCAGGTGAAGACGAGCCGGTACACCCACTCTCCGCGTGGCACGAACCACGCCACCAGGTGCGTCCGCCTGCCCGCCCCGTCCAGCTCCGCGCGGATCCGCTGCGCGGGCCGCCCCCCCAGCGACGCGGGCTCCACGGCGCCCACCGTCACTGTGCGCCCCTCGGGCCCCGCCCTGCCGGGCACCAGCGATTCGTCCAGGAAGTGCCGGGCCTGCGCGGAGCCGTCCCCCGGCTCACCCGCCTCGATGGCCTCCGCCGTGAGCGTGGCCCGTCCCAGGCCCGTCAGGCCGTTGGAGAAGGCCCGCCGGCCCTGGCCATCCTCCTCGCGGCGCCACCCTTCCGGCAGCGCCACCGCCACCCCGAAGCCGTCGTCGCGCTCCACCCGCCACCCCGACCGCTCCGTCACCACCACCGCCGCGCCCAGCAC
>NZ_RAVW01000637.1 GCF_003611585.1 Corallococcus exercitus
GTGGTGTTGGGGCGGGAGGGGTGATGAGCGACGACACGCTGCTGGACCGGCTCCAGCGCAAGGCGGACGGGCGGAACATCGATTCGCGCGCGGGCATCCTGGAGGGAGAGGGTTCACAGCAGCAGGTGAAGGATCCGGAGCCCGCGAAGCCGGGCGTGGGGGTGCTGTCCACGGTGCCGTCGCGGTCAGGGCCGGACAGCGCGGAGGCGCCGAGCTACTACGGCATTCCGGTGTTGAAGGAGCCGCTGTGGATCTGGACGGTCCCGGCGTACTTCTACGTGGGCGGGGTGGCGGGCGCGGCGAGCGTGCTCGGGGTGGCGCTGGAGTCCTTCGGAGGACGGAGGCTGAAGCGGCTGGCCGAGCGCTGTCACACGGTGGGCCTGGCGGGCGACATCGTGAGCGCGGGGCTGTTGATCCACGACCTGGGCCGGCCGTCGCGCTTCCTGAACATGCTGCGGGTGTTCCGGCCCACGTCGCCCATGAGCATGGGTTCGTGGGTGCTGGCGGGTTCAGGCGCGGTGAACACGGCGGCGTGGGTGCTGCGACGGAGGCCCGGGGTGCTGGGCACGCTGGGGCGCGCGGCGGGACGGATGGGCGCGGTGCTGGGCCTGCCGCTCGCGGGCTACACGGCGGTGCTGGTGAGCAACACGGCGGTGCCGCTCTGGCAGCAGGTGGGGCGCACGCTGCCGCTGTTCTTCATGTCCTCCGCGACGGCGAGCGCGGGGAGTCTGTTGTCGCTGCTCCCGCACACGGACGCGGAGGAGCAAGTGCTGCGCCGCTTCCGCATCGCGGGCAAGGTGGCGGAGCTGTTCACGCGCGAGGCGGTGGAGCTGGAGGCGCGTCAGGTCGCGGAGGTGGGCAAGCCGCTGCACTCGGGAGCATCCGGAGCGCTATGGATGCTGTCGCGGACGTGCTCACTGGCGGGGCTGGTGGTGGACGTGCTGCCGGGGCGTTCGCGCTGGAAGCAGGTGACCGCGGACGTGCTGTCCACGGTGGGAGCGGTGGCCGCGCGCTACGGCATCATCCAGGCGGGCAAGGCCTCCGCGCGAAATCCGCAGGCCACGTTCCAGGGACAGAGGCAGGGACTGGGCGCGGCGCAGGTGGATGGGAACGCGGTGGCGTCGGACGGAAAGCCACTGAGCTTCCCGTTGCCCGTGTTGGGCCAGGGCGCGGCGCGCACGGCACCACGGCCGGATGCACCCTACGCGCGGTTCATGGTGAAGCAGCCGGAGCCGTGACGCCGCGCCTTACCTTGTCGGTAGGGAGTGCTACGTTCCGGGCATGATCGAGTCCATCACGCTCGCGAACTTCAAGAGCTTCGGCGAGGAGCAGACCATCCCACTGGAGCCCATCACGGTGCTCGTGGGACCGAACAACTCTGGCAAGTCAAACTTCATGAGCGTGGCGCGGTTTCTTACCAACAGCTTCGTCACGTCAGTCTCTACGGCTGTGCAGGCAGAAGGTGATTCCTTCTTCCATCTTCCTCTGGAAGGGACCGAATCCTGCGTCATCCGTTGGGATCAGGGCTCGAACTACTATGAACTCAAGTTCAGCCCGTACGACGACTTGCCTCTGAGTTTGGAGAGGTTTTCTGCTAAGGGCCAGCGCCCCTATTTCGAAAGGCAAGGGCCCGACCTCGTTGTTGGAGAGCAGTTCCTCCCTCAAGTGCCAGACGTCGATCGCTTCGTGTTCCTGCAGCATCATCTCCTCGATGGCTCACAGGTCCTTGCAGCAATGAAGCAGTGGGCTCCATTCGCCAGGAGCAGAACCATCAAGCTCGCCGTCTCCTCCCTCCGTCGGGATGCAGAAGTCATTCCACAGCCCGAGATGGGTGTGGACGGACAAGGCCTTGCCGCCGTCGTTGGCCTCTGGCGCGGTGCCATGCCTGAAAAAGTCGAAGCGTTGAATGGATTCCTATCCCGCTGCCTACCCGAAATGAAAGACGTGCTTGTCCGACCGGCGCCTGTTCCAGGACACCAGCGGCTCTGGTTCCGTCAGAAAGACGGCTTGGAGTTCGACGCCGAGCACGTCTCCGATGGCGTTCTCGCGTTCACCGCGCTGGCCTTGCACGCATTGAGCGCAGAGCCGGGACGAATCCTGTGCATTGAAGAGCCCGAACAGTCCATCCACCCCAAGCGGCTTCGCGAACTGGTCGACCTCCTCAAGGACATTGTCCGCGAGCGTGGCTGCCAGTTCATCATCGCCACACACTCGACCGTTCTTCTCAACGCCTTCCGGGACGAGCCCGAGGCGGTTCTCCTCTTCCGCCGTTCCGACATAGGGACACGCGTGAAGCGCTTGAGCGACGTGCCTGAACTGGTTGAAGCGCTTCAACAGGCCTCGCCAGGAGACCTCCTGGAGACGGGCGCCTTCAGCACCGCGTTTTGA
The DNA here is from genome assembly GCF_003611585.1 of Corallococcus exercitus. Lineage (GTDB taxonomy): Bacteria > Myxococcota > Myxococcia > Myxococcales > Myxococcaceae > Corallococcus > Corallococcus exercitus. Next base: position 2,389 of record NZ_RAVW01000637.1, read on the forward strand.
GATCCCGTGCTCACGGTCGCCATCGCCAGTGAGTTCCACGCCTACGACGGGGAGATCTACCGCTACCTCCTTGAACGGGTTCTCGGCACTCCCGTGCAGGCCTGGAAGAGCGAGATCGAATTCAACGGCTGCAAGCACGTGCGAAAGCAGGCCGGCCTGTACCTCAACACCGCGGCGCAGCAGGGCGTTCGCCATGCGCTCGTGGCCATCGACAATGACGGCGGAAGCACGCGTGGGCTTGCTCACCATCCAGCCCACGACACCGAACAGGAATGCGCGAGTCCGGACGGATGCCGCGTGTGCTGGCTGCACAGCACCCTCCCCACGAGCTGGCGCGAAGATCCCTATCGCTCCTGCGTGGTCGTGCCCATCCAGACCCTGGAGACCTGGCTCCTCATCGCCAAAGGCCATGCGTTCACGGAGCCGTCTCCCGAGCAGCGCTACAACCGTCAGGTCCTAAAGAAGGACTGCTACGGCAAGCCCCAGCCGTCCAGCCAGGTCATGAAGGGCATTGCGCTGGACTGGCTCCAGCATCCGGAAGCCATCACGCGGCTGTCATCGCGCCCAAGCTTCCAGGCCTTCGTCGATCAGGTGAAGCGCTGGTGAGCGTTAAAGCGGGTGCGGCGCATCCAGTCCCATTGCCCGAGGCGGCTGGGAGATCCATTGCGCCAGCGCGCCATCCAGGATCCGCCCGGTCTTGGCCTCGTCGTACTTGAGAGAGCGCCCCAGCGCGCGAGCCAACCCCACCAGGACGAAATCCAGCTTCTCAGCGGCCCGGCGCACGGCGCTGTCCACATGCCGCGAAGACCGCAGGTGCCTCGCAGCCTCGCTGGCGCGCGGTGCCCCCATCGCAGGAAGGTGGTTCGACAGCAGTGCCATCAGCACGTCCGGCCCCACGTCACTGGCGAGCGCGGCAAGGCGCTCCCCCAGGAGCAGGACGAACCGCGCCTGCTCCTGCTGTTCGTCCGCCATCCTCGTTCCCGTATCGAACGACCAAGCCGTGAACGCCTCGGAATGGGGAACCCGCATTTCCGACAGCTGCTTGTGCAGCGACAGGATGAGGACGTACTCCGGCTTCCCTCCCGTGTTCTCCAGCCGCACACTGACGACCTGGCTCCCGGTCCGCAGCCGCTCCTTGAGCAGGCGCAGGAAGGGTTCCCCCTCCGCGCCCTCCAGGGCGTAGCGAATCAGCGAGTTCCAGTCCCGGGTCATCCTGAAAGGCTCCATCCTTCCCCCTTCCCCGTCAAC
>NZ_RAVW01000638.1 GCF_003611585.1 Corallococcus exercitus
GCCTCGCGCGGGTTTCTGGGGCGGCAGCAGTCCTGCCAGCCGCTCCCATTGGGCGTCTGTCAGCTCTCCTCGGCTCATGCCCTCCTAACACCCGGCTCCCCTCGAACTATTTGCGGACACGTCCTAGAAGCCCGGCTGCTCTCCGGCCGTGCCCCGGGGGGCGGGACGACAGCGCGAGGGCGGGCGGCCTACCATCGCCCCCCTTGATGCGACCGAGCCCCCTCCTGACCGCGTTGTTCGTCGCGGGATCGCTGGCCTGTGCCTCCGGTCCCGCGGTGCGTCCCATCCTGTCCTCGGGCACCACGCCCGTCGCCGCTGCTCCGAAGCGCGACGCGGGCGCCCTGCGGGTGATGACCTTCAACATCCAGTCCGGCCTCAAGGGCCTGGAGCGGGTGGCGGACGTCATCCGCCAGGAGGGCCCGGACGTCGTCGCGCTGCAGGAGGTGGACGTGGGCTCCACGCGCGCGCACGGCGAGGACCAGGTGGAGCGGCTGTCGGCGCTCACCGGCCTGAAGTACCGCGCGCACTTCGGCACCACGCGGCTGTACGGCGGCGCGTACGGCATCGCGCTGCTGTCGCGCTACCCGCTGGCGTCGCTGGCGCAGTACCCGCTGCCCACGCCCAGGGGCGCGGAGCCGCGCACGCTGGCGCACGCCGTGCTGGACGTGGACGGGCGCGAGGTGAGCGTCTACGCCACGCACCTCATCCGCCGGCCCTTCAACGGCGCGGCGCGCGTGCGCCAGAGCGTCTTCATCTCCCAGCTGCTGGCGAAGGACTCCCGGCCCCGGCTGTTGATGGGCGACCTGAACGACGACCCGGACTCGCGTCCGGTGCGCCTGTTGCGCCGCCAGCTCCAGGACGTGGCGCGCGTCACGCGCTCCGACGGGACGGGCACCTACCCGATGCCGCTCTTCCTGCCGTCGCTGCGCATCGACTACGTGATGGCGTGTGGCGCGTTCACCCCGGTGTCCACGCGCGTGCTCCGGGTGGGCGTGTCCGACCATTACCCGGTGGTGGCGGACCTGCGGCTTCAGCCCGCCGCGACGCCCGTCGTGGCCCCGGCTGGCGCGGCGCCCGCCGTCACGGCCGCCGCGGCGCCCTGAGGCTCAGGCGGCGGTGGGCAGGGTGAAGCGGTAGAGGACCTCCAGGTCCCCCTTGCTGAAGCCCTTGAGGACCTCGTGGTGGATCTCCTTGCGGCCGCTCAGGTACGCGAGGCCGCCGGCGGCGAAGCCCATCACGGCGAGCTCGAAGTAGACGTGCGGCCGGGGCACGCCGGTGATGCGCAGCTCCACGGTGTTGCCCTGCAGCTGCGCGGTCAGCTCGCCCTCGGTGAAGTAGCCCTTCCAGATGCCGGGGGTGAAGAGGGCGAAGCGGCGGAAGTCGTCCTTGCCGAACATCGTCTTGAGCTGGCCCTGGCCCAGCGCGTACTCGGCGGATTTGATGCCGTATTGCCAGTAGGCCTTGGTGTCCCCGCCATAGAAGCGCTGGGTCATGGCCTCGTTGAAGCGCAGGAAGGCATCCGCCGGGATGCGCGACACGGGCATGATGAGCTGTCCGAAGATGGGGTCCCGCTTCGCCTGCTCCGCGACGAAGGCCTTCCATGCCGGTTCGCCGAAGGCCTGCACCATCATGGTCTGCCGTGCCAGGAATGCGACGCCTTTGACATCCATCCGTATGCCTCCCACCGGCCGCTCCGGGTTCGACACGGGCCCCGGCCGGGTGTAGCTCGCATTGTGTCCCCGAGCCCCCCTCCCGAGCGATACGCATCGTGACAATTCACCGGGTCGTCCGTCGGCCCAGGACGGTGAAACCTGTTATCGCGGACACAGTGCCTCACTGAAGGTGTATCCGGAGCCGCGGGATGTCCGGTGCAGGACTAGGGTCCTGGCGGTGCGGCCCCTTGCCCTCCTTCCCAGACCCGGCCGTGCGCGCAGGGCGGTGCTCCTGGGCGCGGGCGTGCTCACGGGCGGTGTGTTCGGGCTCGCGTGGTGGGTGGACCGCTTCGGCCGGCGCGAGCACGTGGGCCCCGCGGACGCGCTGGTGGTGCTGGGCGCGCGGGTGCTGCCGGGCGGTGTGCCGTCCGGTGCGCTGGTGGCGCGCGTGGAGCAGGCGGTGGCGCTGTACCGGCGGGGCGTGGCGCCGTGGCTGCTGTTGTCCGGAGGCGCGGGCGCCCATCCGCCGTCCGAGGCGCGCGTGATGCTCCAGCTGGCGGTGGCGGCGGGCGTGCCCGCGTCCGCGTGCGTGCTGGAGGAGGACAGCCACTCCACGCAGGGCAACGCGCGGTTCAGCGCGCGGCTGCTGCGGGAGCGCGGGGCGCGCCGCGTGGTGGTGGTCTCCGACCCGTATCACCTGCTGCGCGCGCGGCAGTGCTTCCGGCGCGAGGGGCTGGAGGTGGCCACGAGTCCGGCGCGCATCGCCGGGCGGATGCGCGCGTGGGACCGGGCGTACTGGACGGTGCGCGAGGCGTTCGCGCTGCTCCTGCACCCGCGCCTCCTGCTGGCGCGGGCACCGGGCGGGCGCTGAGGCCGCGAGGGAGGCGCCTCAGGTCCCCGACGCGGGGGTGTCCGGCGTGGGCGCGTCCAGCTTCAGGAGCACCTTCTCCAGGACGCGGAAGAGGGCCTGGCGGTCCTCGGGGTCGAGCATGCCCATCACCACGCCCATCGCGCGGTGCATGGAGCGGTCGAGCTTGGCGAAGGTCTGCTTTCCCTTGTCGGTGAGCCGGCAGCGCACGACGCGTCGGTCGGTCTCTCCGCGTTCGCGCTGCAGGTGGCCTTCGCGTTCCAGACGGTCCACGACGCCGGTGACGGTCTTCTCGGTGACGCCCAGTCGCTTGGCCAGCTCGCCCATGGTGAGCGAGCCGTCCAGGCCCAGCCACAGCAGGGCGTGCACCTGGGGCGGCGTGAACTGGAGCTGCTCGCAGGTGCTGGCGATGGGATCACGGAGCGAACGGCGACGGCCCAGCGAGAACATCAACTCCTGGATGCGGTCGACGTCCTTCGAGAGCGCTTCATCCTCTTTATGGATATTCCGTGACACAGAGTATTCATTAGCGGCGAGGTGCGTGCGGGTCAACTTGTAGGCTGCCAGGAACATCCGGAGGTGCGTGCGATGCGCCGTACATGGTGGGGCCTGTTGCTGGCGTGGGTGTCGGTGTCGACCGCGCGGGCGGAGGAGGTCCTGGTGTTCGCGGCGGCGAGCACGACGGATGTGCTCCAGGCGCTCGCGCCCGCGTTCCAGCAGGCCTCGGGGCACCAGGTGCGCTTCGCGTTCGGGGCCTCGAGTGACCTGGCACGTCAGGTGGTGGCGGGGGCTCCCGCGGATGCCTTCCTCTCCGCCGATGAGGCGAAGCTGGACCTGGTCGACCGGGCGGGGCTCGTGCAGGCGGGCTCGCGGGTGGACCTGCTGTCCAACCGGCTGGTGGTGGTGGTGCCGGTGGGGTCGGCGGCGAAGGTCGCCGGGCCGGCGGACCTGAAGGGGCTCAAGCGGGTGGTGCTGGCGGAGCCGGCGGCGGTGCCCGCGGGCGTGTACGCGAAGGCGTGGCTGACGAAGGCGGGCGTGTGGCCGGACGTCGCGCCGCGAGTGGTGCCGGCGGTGGACGTGCGGGCCGCGCTGGCG
>NZ_RAVW01000639.1 GCF_003611585.1 Corallococcus exercitus
CAATCCCCTTCCCTCTGTGGCCCAAAACGTGGGAGGCGTGGGGGCATGAGTGCTTCCTTCAAGTCCCTGGGCCTGTCCCCCGAAACGCTGGGCGCCGTGAAGCGTGCCCGCTTCGGTGCTCCCACGCCCATCCAGGCGCAGGCCATCCCGCCCGCGCTGTCCGGCCGCGACGTCATCGGCTGCGCGGCCACCGGTACCGGCAAGACGGCCGCCTACCTGCTCCCCATGATTGAACGCTTCGCGGGCGAGCGCGGCACGCTGGGCCTCATCCTCACCCCCACGCGCGAGCTGGCGCAGCAGGTGACCGAACAGGCCCGCTTCTTCGGCGAGTCCCTCCGCGTCCTGCCCACGCTCATCGTCGGCGGCGAGGACATGAACGCGCAGGTGGAAGCGCTGCGCGAGCGCCCCACCCTCATCGTCGCCACGCCTGGCCGGCTCGTGGACCTGCTGGGCGTGAAGGCCGTGAACCTGTCGCGCATCCAGACGCTGGTGCTGGATGAAGCGGACCGGATGCTCGACATGGGCTTCCTGCCGCAGATCAACCAGATCCTCCACGCGCTGCCCCGCGAGCGTCAGACGCTGCTGTTCTCCGCCACCCTGGGCGCGGACGTGACGCGCTTTGGACAGCGCGCGCTGCACAAGCCCGTGCGCGTGGAGGTGACGCCCAGCGGGACGCCCGCGCCCCGCGCCGAACAGCACCTCTACATCGTGAAGCCCGAGGAGAAGTGGCCCCTCTTGCTCACGCTCCTCGCGCAGGACCAGGCCAGCGCGCTCGTGTTCGTGCGCACCCAGCAGCGCGCGGACAAGATGAAGGAACTGCTCGCCGCCGCGGGCCACAAGTCCGCCGCCCTGCACGCGGGCCGCACGCAGGCCCAGCGGCGTCAGGCGTTGGAGGGCTTCCGCCGGGGGCAGTACCGCTGCCTCGTGGCCACCGACCTGGCGGCGCGCGGCCTGGACGTGGATGACATCGGCCACGTCATCAGCCTGGACGTGCCGCACGGGCCGGAGGACTACGTGCACCGCATCGGCCGCACCGCTCGCGCGGCGGCCAGTGGACGGGCGTCACTCTTCGCGCTGGAAGTCGAGCGCCGCACGCTCCAGGACATCGAGCGCATCATCCGCCAGGAGCTGCCCCGCACGGAGGTGCCGCGCAAGGACCCCATCTTCCAGCGGGAGATGGAGGCCTGGCTGGCGAAGCAGCGCGACCCGGGGCCTCGCCAGGCCGACCATGGAAGCTCCAAGCGGCCCGAAGGCGCGGCGCCCGGGCGGCATGCCCGGACGCACGGCAAGGGCCGGCCGAAGGGCCCCAGCGGTCAGTGATCGTGGTCGTCGTCGGGGCCGTGCGCGTGGCCGTGCTCGAGTTCCTCGGGCGTGGCGGCGCGCACTTCCTTGATGGTGACCTCGAAGTGCAGCTCCTTGCCGGCGAACGGGTGGTTGAAGTCCACCAGCACCGTGTCCTTGCGCACTTCCTTGACCAGGAAGTCGACCTCGTCACCTTCCGGATCCGTGGCGCTCAGGATGCCGCCGGCCTTGATCTCCAGGTCCTCGGGGAACTCCGTGCGGGGGACCTCTTCGACGCCTTCCGGGTCGTAGTCGCCGTAGCCGTCCGCCGCGGAGACGACCGTCTTCAGGGACTCGCCCGCGGACTTGCCCTCCAGCGCCTTCTCCAGGCCGGGGACGATCTCTTCGTAGCCGTGCAGGTAGACGAGCGGATCGCCTGCCTCGCTCTCGTCCACGATCTTCCCGTCGCCGAGGTGCAGCTTGTAGTCAATGGCGACAACACTGTCCTTGCCGATTTTCATGGGGCCCTCATAGCGCATTCAGTCATGTCGCGGTGGAAGGATGATGCTCACCGTTACCGCGTGCACACGGACGTCCTACCAACGCATGCGCAGCTCGAAACGACCGTGTCCGTCATCGTTCTCCAGCACCGCGCTGGGGTTCGCGGCCCCGGCCTGACGCAGGGCCTCCTCGCAGCACCCCGCGGCGGCCTCCGACGGGAAGGGGTAGCCCTGGAATGTCACGCGCCAGTCCTTGGGCCCCAACTCCAGGGAGGTGATCTCCACCGGCTCCATCACCGAGCGGAAGCTCAGCGCCACCCGCTTCATGGCGCGCTCCGGCCCCGCGATCTTCAGGGCCACGTTCACCACCTTGCCCACCAGCGTCTCGAAGTAGCCGCGCACCAGGTCCCGGCCCATCTGCCGCAGCGCTTCCTGCTGCGGCCGGCCCGAGTAGGCGGCCTGCAGCACCAGGTTCTGGCAGCGCAGGAACACCGACGCCGGATAGCTGGCCCGGGGGCGGTCCGGGTCGTAGCCCGCCGCCGCCATGCGCTCGCGCAGCGACGAGTCCAATCGCACGCAGCGCAGGAGCGATTCGAACAGCGTGGACTGGATGACGACCTCGGCCGGGGACATGAGCGCTCGAATTGGGGAAACGCGTTGAAACCGGTAAGGCGCGCGACACTACCCTTTCGGGTCATGGAAGCGAGCCCCCTGGCGATGTCACGTCCAGCGCTTGTCGTTTCAAGGCCTTGGAGCATCCAGGGGGGCAATCGTCCGTCCCTGGAAACGATTTCCGGGCAGGGCCGTCCGTGAGCCAGACGATGGAAGGCGTCACGGACGAAGTGCTCATGGACCAGTTCTGTCAGGGAAACGAGCCGGCGTTCGAGGCGCTGTTCGCCCGGCACGCCGGGCGTGTGCACGGCTTCCTCGCCCGCATGGTGAGGGACGGGCCGCTGGCGGAGGACCTCATGCAGACGACCTTCCTGTCCGTCATCCGCGCCCGGGGTCGCTACGAGCACGGCACGCGCTTCACCCCCTGGCTGCTCACCATCGCGGCGAACGCGGCCCGGGACGCGCTGCGGCACCAGCAGCACGTGGACGCGCATGCGCACGCGCCGCCGGAAGGCCCCACGGCGGTGCCCGCGCCGGATGGCGACCCGGCCATGCGCCGGCGCATCGAGGACGCCCTCCAGCAATTGCCTGTCGAGCAGCGCGAAGCCGTGGTGCTGAGCAAGCTGGAGGGCTGGTCCTTCGAGGAGATCGCCGAGATGCGAGGCATCCGCGCGGGCGCTGCCCGGCTGCGGGCGCACCGGGGTTACGAGAAGCTGCGCGAGCTGCTGGGCGGACTGGAGGACGTGTCATGAGCCGGCCTCCGGACTCGCGGCAAGCCGCGACGCAGGACCCCTGGCGGTCCTCCCCTCCCCGCCTGGACCCACGGGCGATGGAGCGCGCGCTGGCGGCGTCGCGCGCGGAGCTGGCGCTGAAGCGGCCGGTGCGGCGCTGGCGTGCGCAGGCGGTGGGGCTGTTCGCGGCGTCCGCGGGGCTGGCGCTCGCTGTGGCCGGCGTGTTCCTGGCGCTGGGCCGCATCACGGGCGCAATGCTGGCGGGCCGCGCGCCGATGCTGGCGATGCTGCTGTCCACCGGGGCGGTGTGCTCGTGGGGGGCGCTGTCCCCGCGCGGGCGACAGCTGCGCTGGGTGGGCGTGGGCATGGCGCTCTTGAGTGCCGCGCTGCTGGTGCTGACGCGGGCAGCCCCGCGGGGCCCTTCCAACCTCCCCGAGTGGGTGTGCACGGTGAGCCATGTGGCACTGGCGTTGGCGCCCCTGGTGG
>NZ_RAVW01000063.1 GCF_003611585.1 Corallococcus exercitus
GTGGTGCTCGGCGCGCTCGGCCACGACAGCGTGCGGTGGTTGGACGCGGCGTCTCCTCAGCTGCCCGGTCCCTGGTTCGGCGGCATGCGCTTCAGCCCGACGGAGCCGGTGGACGGCGCGTGGCGCTCGCATGGCCTGGCGCGCTGGACGCTGCCGGAGGTGCTGGTGTGGCGCGACGGCGGCGTGCTGTCGGTCGCCGTCTTCGCGCCGGAAGGGGCAGGCGCGGAGGACGTGGTGCGCTCGCGGCTGGAGCGCGTGCGGGCCTCCTTCCCGCAGGCGTACCGGCATCCGGTGGGCGCGCCGGTGGCGCTGCGCACGGCATCGTCGCGGCGGGACTTCGAGGCGCTGGTGGACCGCGCGGTGGAGGCCATTGGCACGGGCCAGCTGCACAAGGTGGTGCTGGCGCGGGCGCTGGAGGCGGAAGGGCCGGAGCCCTTCGACGTGGTGGATGTGCTGGCGCGGCTGCGTGAACAGAACCCGCGCTGCGCCACGTTCCTCTTCCGCGCGCCGGACGGCACGGGCTTCCTGGGCGCGACGCCGGAGACGCTGTGCCGGGTGGACGGGCGGCGGCTGGAGACGGAGGCGCTCGCGGGCTCCGCGGCGCCGGGCGGCGGCGAGGCGCTGGACGCCAGCGACAAGGACCGGCGCGAGCATGACGCGGTGGTGCGCTACATCCTCCAGGCGCTGTCGCCGGTGGCGGCGAGCGTGTCCGCGGACGCGCAGCCGTCGGTGCTCGCGCTCAAGAACGTGGTGCACCTGCGCACGGGCATCCGCGCGGAGCTGGCGGACGGCGTGGACACCGCGAAGGTCGTCACCGCGCTGCACCCCACGCCCGCGGTGGGCGGCACGCCGCGCGAGCGCGCGCTGTCGTTCCTGGTGGAGCACGAGTCCCTGGACCGGGGCTGGTACGCGGGGCCGGTGGGCTGGGTCGGACCCGGGCGCGCGCACCTGGTGGTGGCGTTGCGCTCGGCGCTGGTGCGCGGGGCGAAGGCCCGGCTCTTCGTGGGCGCGGGCATCGTCGCCGGCTCCAGCGCGGAGTCCGAGTGGCGGGAGACGGAGATGAAGAGTCTGGCGATGCTGCGCGCGCTGGGGGGCCGGTGATGTCCCTGGACGCCAACCTCAACGTGCTGTGGTCGCGCGCGCTGCTGGAAGAGCTGGTGCGGGGCGGCGTGCGGCACGCGGTGGTGTGTCCGGGTTCCCGCTCCTCGGCGCTGGCGCTCGCCTGCGCGCACACGCCGGGCCTGCGCGTCTGGTCCGTCATCGACGAGCGGAGCGCCGGCTTCTTCGCGCTGGGCATGGCGAAGCAGTCGCGCCAGCCGGTGGTGTTGGTGGCGACGAGCGGTTCGGCGGGCGCGCACTTCTTCCCGGCCGTCATCGAGGCGGCCATGGCCCAGGTGCCGCTGATCATCCTCACGGCGGACCGGCCGCTGGAGCTGCAGGGCTGGGGCGCGCCGCAGACGGTGCCCCAGGCGCGCTTCTACGGCGACTTCGCGCGGCTGTTCGCGGACGTGGGCCTGCCCGAGGCGAGCAGCCCCGCCATCGCGCACCTGCGCGCCACGGCCGCCCGCGCGGTGAGCACCGCGTGCCGTGCGCCCCGGGGCGCCGTGCAGCTCAACGTGCCGTTCCGTGAACCGCTGGCGCCCATCGCGGTGGACTTCGGCGCGGAGAAGCTGACGGCGCTCGCGAGGGAAGGGCGCACGGACGCGCCCATCACCCGCATCGCGCCTGCGTCGCGAGCCCCCGACGCGGCGGCGCTGGACGCCGTGCGCGCGCGCATCGCCGCCACCGAGCGTGGCGTCATCGTGTGTGGTCCCCGCGACGAGGACGACGGCTTCGCGGAGGCCATCGCCGCGCTGAGCCTGGCGACGGGCTACCCGGTGCTCGCGGAGGCCACGTCCCAGGCGCGCTACGGCGGCGGCCCGCTGACGGTGTCGCTCTACGACGCGCTCCTCCGCCATGAGCCGTTCGTGCGGACGCACGCGCCGGAGTTGGTGCTGCGCTTCGGCGGAGGCCTGACGCCCAAGTCGCCGCAGCAGTGGCTGGATGGCTCCAACGCGGACATCACCGTCTTCAGCGACGAGGGCGCGCTGTACGACCCGGCGCACCGTGCGGCGCGGGTGGTGGAGGGCAACGCGGTGCTCGCGTGCCGTGCGCTGACGGAAGGGCTGTCGCGCGGTCCGGGCCGCTGGGCGCAGGGCTTCGTGAACGCGGAGCGGGTGGCCCGCAACGCGCTGGAGACGGCGCTCGGCGAACAGCCGAACGCGCTGACCGAGCCCCGGCTGGCGCGCGAGGTGGTGGCGGCGCTGCCGGCGAACGCGCTCTTCTTCGTGTCCAGCAGCATGCCCATCCGCGCGGTGGATGCGTTCGCGCATGGGGGCGGCGTGCCGCTGCGCGTGCTGGCGAACCGGGGCGCCAACGGCATCGACGGCATCGTGTCCAGCGCGGCGGGCATGGCCGCGGCGGCCGGAAGGCCCGCGGTGCTCTTGTCCGGCGACCTGGCGCTCCTGCACGACGTGGGCGGGCTCGTCACGGCGGCGCGGGCGCGCGTGCCCCTGACGGTCGTCGTGGTGAACAACGACGGCGGCGGCATCTTCTCCTTCCTGCCGCTGGCGCAGGTGGCGAAGCCGGACGTGTTCGAAGCCCTCTTCGGCACGCCGCACGGCGTGGACCTGTCGCACGCCGCGGCGCTCGCGGGCGCCCGCTTCGAGCGGCCCACGACGCCCGCGGCCCTGCGCGCGGCAGTGCGCACCGGGCTGGAAGGCGGCCTCCACCTGGTGGAGGTCCAGGTGGACCGGGCCACCAACGTCGATGCACACCGACACCTCTTCACGCGGATGGCGACCGCACTGGGAGAAGGACCATGGGCGTGACGCTCGCTTATGACACCTGGGGCGATGGCCCCCATACGCTCCTGGCGCTGCACGGCTTCACCGGCAGCGGCGCTTCGTTCGGACACCTGCGTCCGCTGCTGGGCCGCTCCGTGCGCGTCGTGGCGGTGGACCTGCCCGGCCACGGCCGCACGCCGCTGCCGGAGAAGACGGGACGCGACGGCTTCCTGGAGACGGTGGACGCCATCGTCAAACTCGCGCGCGGGCTGGGCGGCCACGTGGATCTGCTCGGCTATTCGCAGGGCGCGCGGCTGGCGCTGGGCGCGGCGGTCCACGCGCCGGAGTGCTTCGGCCGGCTGATCATGGAGAGCGGCTCGCCCGGACTGCACCGCCGCCAGGAGCGCTCCGAGCGGCGCGAGGCGGACGCGAAGCTCGTGGACTTCATCCGCGCCAAGGGCGTGGACGCCTTCGTGGAGCGGTGGGAAGCGCTGCCCCTCTTCGACGGCCTTCGCCGCCTGCCGGAAGCGGAGCAGATCGCGCTGCGTGAGCGCCGCAAGGCGTGCACGGCGGAGGGGCTCGCCGGGGCGCTGGAGACCCTGGGCCTGGGCGCGCAGCCGGACTACTGGCCGTCGCTGCACCGGCAGCGGCTGCCCACGCTGCTGCTCACGGGCGACCAGGACGTGAAGTTCACGACCCTGGCGCGGCGCATGGCGGCGGAGCTGCCGGTGGTGTGGCGCCACGCCTTCGCCGGGGTCACGCACGCCCCGCACCTGGAGGCGCCGGAGGAGTACGTGCGCGAAGTGCTCTCGTTCCTCCAGACGCCCTGGTACGAAGCGCCGCAGTTCGAACCCGCCATCCTGGCGCGAGAGGCGATCCACTCGTGACGACCCTGGTGAGCACCCCTCCCGATGCGGCTCCTCCCCGGCCCACGCTGAAGACGTGGCTGATGGCCGTGCGTCCGAAGACGCTGACGGCGGGCGCGGTGCCGGTGCTGGTGGCCACGGCGCTCGCGTACGGCAACGGCGTGGGGCGCCTGGTGCCCGCGCTCGCGGCGCTCGTGGGCGCGGTGCTGATCCAGATCGGCACCAACTTCATCAACGACTTCTATGACTTCAAGAAGGGTGCGGACACCGAGGAGCGCCTGGGGCCCAAGCGCGTGACGCAGAGCGGGCTCATCGCGCCGGGCACGGTGCTGATGGGCGGCCTCGCGTGCTTCGCGCTGGCGACGCTGGTGGGGCTGTACCTGGTGGCGGTGGGCGGCTGGCCCATCGTGGCGATCGGAGTGGCCTCGCTGCTGTGCGGCTACGCGTACACGGGAGGCCCGTTCCCGCTGGCCTACCTCGGTCTGGGCGACCTGTTCGTGCTCATCTTCTTCGGCATCGTCGCGGTGACGGGCACGTACTACGTGCAGGCCGGCTTCGTGAGCCCGGCGGCCTGGTGGGCGTCGCTGCCGGTGGGCGCCATCGGGACGTGCCTCATCGTGGTGAACAACCAGCGCGACGCGAGCACGGACGTGAAGGCCGGCAAGCGCACGGTGGTGGTGCGCTTCGGCCAGGGCTTCGGCCGCGCGGAGTATGTGCTGCTGCTCGTGGCTTCCTACGTCACGCCGTTCGTGCTGTTCGCGAAGGGCTACGCGAGCGCCTGGGTCTTCCTGCCGCTCCTGAGCCTGCCGCTGGTGGTGCCGCCGCTGAAGCTGATGCTGAAGGCGGAGGGCGCGGCGCTCAACCCCGCGCTGGGTGGGACGGCGAAGCTGCAGATGGTTTTCGGACTGCTGTTCGCGGTCGGGCTGTACCTGCGCTGAAGGGGCGGCATGCGCATCACCGACGCGACGCTCACCCCGCTGCACCTCACGCTGGCCCAGCCCCTGAAGACGGCGAGGGGCACCTACGCCACACGCGACGGGTTCCTCATCCGGCTGCGGGACGAGGACGGCCGCGTGGGGCAGGGCGAGGCGATGCCGCTGCCGGAGTTCGGCACGGAGCCGCTGACCATGACGCACACGGTGCTGCGCGCCTGGCTGAGCTCCCTCCGGGGCCAGTCGCTGGACGACAGCATCGAGGGCATCGAAGCCACGCTCGTGCCGTCGGCCAGCCAGGAGCAGCGCCAGCGCGGTGCGCGGATCCGGCTCATCGACACGGGGGAGCCCGTCCCCGCGGCGCAGCACGGCCTGGAGCTGGCGCTGTTGGATCTGCTGGCCCAGCGCAAGGGCGTGCCCCTGTGCTGGCTGCTCGCGGAGGAGGCGCGGCAGGAGGTCCTGGTGAACGCGCTGCTGGGCGCGGAGGACCCGGAGGCGCTGGCCCGGCAGGCGCGAGAGGCCGTGGAGGAGGGCTACCAGACGCTGAAGGTGAAGGTCGCGGGCCGCTCACTGGACGAGGATGAAGCCCGGGTGCGCGCCGTGCGCGAGGCGGTGGGCCCCCGCGTGCGCCTGCGCCTGGACGCGAACGGCGGCTGGTCCGAACCCGAGGCCAACCGCGCCCTGGACCGGCTGGGCTGGTACGACCTGGAGCTGGTGGAGCAGCCCACGCCTCCGGAGGACCTGCAGGCGCTGTGGCGCGTGCAGCGCCGAGCACCCTGCCTCATCGCCGCGGACGAGACGCTCGCCACGCCCGCGGCGGTACGCACGCTCCTCACGATGGACCTGGGCGGCGGGCCCGCGGTGGGCGCGGTGGTGATCAAGCCGATGGTGCTGGGAGGACTGCTGCCCTCCATGGTGGTGGCGCTGCGAGCGGCCCACCTGGGCATGCACGCGTTCGTCACCAGCTCCATCGATGGGGTGGTGGCCCGCGCGGGCGCCGCGCACCTGGCCTCCGCGCTGCCGTCGGGAGAGCTGGCTTCCGGGCTCGCCGTGGGGCGGCTCTTCGCGGACGAGCCGCGCGACCATCCCTATCAACCCCACCGGGGAATCGTGCGGCTGCGCGACGTGCCCGGGCTGGGACTGAATCCGGACCTCATCCGGGACCGCTGAAGCCCCGCGCTCCGGCCGTCCCATCCACGGAGCCGCCAGGCCATGACCTACGACTGCCCCATCCGCGAAGGCGCGCGTCGGCATCCCGAAGCCGCGGCCCTGCGCTTCGCGGATCAGACGTGGACCTTCCGCGCGCTGGACGAAGCGGTGACACGCTGGACCGGAGCCCTGGCCGCGCGCGGAGTGGGGCAGGGCGACCGGGTGGCAGTGCTGTCGACGAACCACCCCGCGGTGACCTTCCTCTTCTGGGCGCTGGGCCGGCTGGGCGCGGTGTTCGCGCCGCTCAACGCCCGCCTCACCCCAGCGGAGCTGTGGCCCCTGCTGGAGGCCGTCGAGCCCCGGCTCACGCTGGCACTCGAAGCCCTGCGCGACCGGCTTCCCGGAGCGGAGTCCCTGGAGTCCTTCCCGGACGGCGTGGCCACGAACTCCGTGCCCGCGCGCGCCTGGAATGCGGACACGCCCCGGGTCATCCTCTTCACCAGCGGGACGACGGGAAGGCCCAAGGGCGCGGTGCTCACGGAAGGCGCCTTCCGTGCCTCATGCCGTGCCTCCGCCGCGAACCTGGGCGCGCACCCCGCGCCGCGCTGGCTGGGCACGCTGCCGCTGTTCCACGTCGGCGGTCTGGCCATGCTCACGCGCACCGCGTACGAGGGCGGCTGCCTCCTCCTGCACGAGCGCTTCGACGCGGACGCGGTCAACCGCGCCATCGACACGGAGGGCGCTTCGCACGCCAGCTTCGTCGCCACCACGCTGGAGCGCGTGCTGGACGCAAGGCAGGACCGCAAGCTGCCCGACACCTTCGAGTGCGCGCTGATCGGCGGGGGACCCGTCCCCACGGCGCTGCTCACGCGGGCCCGCGCCGCGGGACTCCGAGCCCTCCAGACCTATGGCCTCACCGAGGCCTGCTCCCAGGTCACCACCGAACGCCCCGGCGAAGCGGATGGCCGCACCGCGGGGCTGCCCCTGCCGGGCCTCCAGGTTCGCATCGTCGGGACGGACGGAGTGACGCTCGGCGAAGGGCAGGAGGGTGACGTGGAGGTGCGCGGCCCCACGCTGATGTCCGGCTACTGGAACCAGCCCGACGCCACGCGCGACGCCTTCCACGACGGCTGGCTGCGGACCCGCGACGTGGGCGTGCTGGACGCGCAGGGACGCCTCACCCTCCTGTCGCGCCGCACGGACCTCATCGTGCGGGGAGGGGAGAACCTCTACCCGGCGGAGATTGAAGCCGTCCTTGCCAACCACCCCGCCATCCTGGAGTCCGCCGTCGTCGGCGTGCCGGAGCCCCACTGGGGCGAGGTCCCCGTCGCCTTCGTCGTCCTGCGCCCCGGCCACGCGCTGCCCGGGGACCTGGACGCGTGGTGCCGCCAGTCGCTCGCGCGCTTCAAGGTGCCCACCCGCTTCTTTGCGGTTGAAACACTGCCGCGCAACGCCATGAGCAAGGTGGAGCGCCCCGTTCTCCGGAAACACGCTTTGTCTCATCCCCCGTATCAGTCAGGGTCCTGACAACCCTGATTTCCTGACGGGTGGGGTTCACAGGACTCGCTGAGAAGACCTGTCAGGTCGGGTTATAATATTCCGCTGTGGGGGGATCCTGAGAGGAAGCTCACGGTGAGTACCGCAGTGGAAGCAGTGAAGGTGGAAGGGCAGTCCGAGGCAATCCACATCGACCCGCATGCCGGCAAGGCCCCTGCCGCCATGAAGTGCCCCCATCTGGGTGCCCAGTACAACCCCTTCGCGGGACCGCACGTCGAGGACCCGCATCCGTTCTACGCGGAGCTGAGACGGGACGCGCCCGTCAGCTACAACCCCATGCTGGGGATGTGGCTGGTGAGCCGCTACGACGACATCTGCCACGTGCTGAAGGATCCGTCGCGTTACTCGTCGGCGGACCTGGGCAACATGGGGTCGGTGCTGTCGCCGCAGACGCTCGCGGTGCTCGCCGAGGGCTACCCCCTGGCGGACAGCCTGATCAACTCGGATCCGCCCGCGCACACCCGGCTGCGCAAGCTGCTGGGACGGGGCTTCTCCGCCCAGCGCATCACCGCGCAGGAAGCCCCCATCCGCGCCGTCTCCGAGGAGCTCATCCACGCCTTCGCGCAGAAGGGGCAGGCGGACCTGGTGACGCAGTTCGCGTACCCGCTGCCCGTGCGGGTCATCCTGGGCATGGTGGGCGTGCCCCAGGAGGACATGGCGGACATCAAGCGCTGGTGCGACGACTTCTTCCGGATGATCTTTACCCGCGTCCCCGCGGAGGAGCAGCCGCCGCTCGCGCGAAGCTGGGTCACCTTCCAGCACTACGTCGCCCGCCTCATCCGCGACCGGACCGACGAGCCCCGCGACGACCTGATCAGCTACCTGGTCACCACCGACGCGGACGGCGAGGCGCTCACCCTGCCGGAGCTGATCATCGCCATCGCCGGCAGCATGCTGGCGGCGGGCCATGAGACGACGACGGCGCTGCTGGCCCAGTGCTGGAAGCAGGCCCTGCTCCAGCCCGGCCTCTGGCAGCGGCTGCGCCAGGATCGCTCGCTGGTGCCGCACCTCATCGAGGAGACGCTGCGCTTCGACTCGGTGGCGCACGGGATGATCCGCACCACGATGGAGGACGTGGAGCTCGCGGGCGTCGCGCTGCCCAGGGGCTCGCGACTGCTGCTGCTCTACGCGTCCGGAAGCCGTGACGCCGCGCTGACCGCGGACGGGGAGCACTTCGACATCTCCCGGCACCACCCGACACACCTGGGCTTCGGCCGGGGCATCCACTTCTGCATCGGAGCGCCGCTGGCCCGGCTGGAGGCGGTCATCGCCACCAACCTGCTGTTGGATCTGCTCCCGGACCTGCGGCTGGTGGAGGAGAACCCGGACTTCGGCACGACGCAGTCGCTGACCATCCGCTCCATCCAGCACCTGCGCGTGGCGTGGACCCCCACCGGGGCCTGAAGCCACCCGCAAGGCGCCCGTCCCGCCCGTGGCGTTCCCACGGACGGGCCGGGTGCTTCGTTCAGCGTCTCAGCACTCCGACGCCGGGTGTCCCCAGGGGTTGGTGCGCGGATACTGGCGCAGCAGCGTGCACAGGCGGTGCGCGGCGACCATCGTCGCGGAAGGCCGCGGCGGCTCGGCGTGCATCGCCGTCTGGCCCAACCGGGCCGCCTGTAGTGCCAGCGCATGCTGGACTTCGGGAGACCAGCGCTTGAATTCGAGCCATTCCATGAGCCTGCTCCTCGTTGAAGGAGCGGCCATTGAACCCCCTTCAAACCTGGAAATCACGACGCCCCGCGTTGACCCGGGGCGTCAGTGACCTCTCGCTGACAGGCCACTCAGGCCTGCGAGGCAGTGGCGGGTCGGCCAATGAGCATCATGAGCCCGAAGGGGTTCCCCGGGTTGGTGAGCCGCTCGATCTCCCAGACGTAGTCGTCACCCAGGCCGTGGGTGAGCTCGCGCATCTCCTCCACGGAGTAGGTACGCAGACAGGACACCACGCCGTCGAACGCCGCCGCGATGGGGATGAGCGGCATGAGGTAGGTGAGGGCGAGCCGATCCGCGCGCACCGGGCGGATGAAGGGCGTCGTCAGGGGGACGTTGATCAGCGCCGCCGCCGTCATCGCGATGGCCGGCCCGCGCCGCTCCACCAGCTCCATGATGGCGATGCCCCGGCGCTGCGCGACCGCGTCCGCCAGCACCTTGCGCGCCATGTCCGGCGGCAGGTGGTGGAACGAGTTGCACATGATGCGGAAGCCCTTGAACGTCGCCGGCACCGCCGTCGCGTCCACCGGCGTCGTCACGTAGTCGATGCGCCCCGGGTTCGCCGCCTTCACCTTCTCGAACGCGGAAATCTCCGGGTACAGGTCCGTCAGCAGCGCCGTCGCCTTGTAGCCCTCCTGCGTCTCCAGCATCTCCAGCAGCTTCGGCACCGGCCCCGCGCTGCCCGACGCCATGTCCAACAGCTGCGTCTCACCCATCGCCGCCATCGCGCCCTTGAGCCGCTTCACGAACTCCGAATAGCGGTCGTCCGACAGGCTCCACACGTACGCCAGGAAGTCCGTCACCCCCCGGCGAAGCACCTTCGGGAACCAGGGCTGATCCTCTAATTCAAAAAGTTGCAGTCTGGGCATAATCGCTGGGCGCTCCAAGGGGCTCAGGGGGGAGGTGACTCCGGCACTGTCGCCCAGTCTGGAGCGACGTACAAGGGGTGCCTCCCAGGGGCATCCGCATACATCCGCAGACCCGGGAATCCCAACAACACCCACAATTCCTGCCGCTGCCGCAAAACGTTTGAAGCGTTGCAGGAAATCACTGTCCGAAAGGCAGACGGCGGACGCTGGGTGCTGTTCAGCCCTGCAAGGTTTCCGGAGGGGTGCGTTTGATTATCAGGCGGTCGGGAAGGGGCAGACCGGGTGTTTCTGACTCGGGCCCCGAGCAACCCGGAACGCGATGAAACAGCGTATCTGGAGTGGGGTTGCCGGAGTTTATAGGTATTATTACTTACGACCGAGGGGGGCTTCGGTCGTCCGGTCGCACGGTTCAAAACGGATCAGCTCGCACACAACGGGAGGGAGTAATGGCTCCGGAATCTGTTGATGTGATCGTCGTCGGAAGCGGCCCGGTGGGTGCCATGGCGGCGAACCTGCTGGGGCAATACGGCCTGCGCACCGTGGTCATCGAGAAGGAGACCACCGCGCACACCCAGTCCCGCGCGATCAACGCGGACGACGAAGCGCAGCGCATCTTCCAGGCCGCGGGTCTCACGGGCGAGCTGGGGCCGGGTTTCCACCCGTGCCTGAAGATGACCTACGTGGACGACGAGATGCGGATGCTCGCCGAGGTGGACTTCACCAAGGTGGAGCGCCCCAACGGCCACCCCATCGGCTCGCTCTTCAACCAGCCCCGCCTGGAGGCCGCGCTGCACCGCGGCCTGGAGCGCTTCTCGCACGTCACCCTGTGGCGCGGCCACGAGGTCGAGTCCTTCATGCAGGACGAGGACGGCGTGTCGGTGCGCGTGAAGGACAACGTCGCCAACCGCACCCTGACGGTGCGCGCGCGCTACCTGCTGGCGTGCGACGGCGCCAAGAGCGGCATCCGCCGCCGGCTGGGCCTGAAGCTGGAGGGCACCACCGCGCTGGAACACGCGCTGGCCATCTCCGTGGAGACGGCGTCGTCCGCGCCGGACTTCACCTACTACCCCTGCGGCCCGGAGCGCGTGGGCATCGTGACGCGCACCGCGCACGACGAGATTCGCTTCGACACGGTGGTGAAGCCGGGGCAGGACCTGGAGTACGTGAAGACGCCCGAGTACGTGCGGAGCATCATCGCGCCCTTCATTGATCCGGACTCCGTGAAGGTGAAGAGCGTCAACCTCTACGCCTACCACAGCCGCATGGCGGAGAAGTGGCGGGTGGGCCGGGTGTTCCTGCTCGGGGACGCGGCGCACCTGATGCCGCCCTTCCTGGGCCAGGGCCTGTGCTCCGGCCTGCGCGACGCGGCGAACCTCACCTGGAAGCTGGCGCACGTGCTGGGCGGCGCGGCGGACGCGTCGCTCCTGGACACCTACGAGGTGGAGCGCCGGCCGCACGCCGCGGAGATGATGCGCCTGTCGGACTCGCTGGGCTCGATGCTGGCGTCGGGCGGCCCGTTCGTGGCCCGCGCGCGCAACGCCTTCATCAAGCTGCTGTACCACATGCCCGTCACCGGCCCCTTCATCCGCGAGTACAAGATGAAGCCGAACCTCTTCCACGCGGAAGGGTTCCTCTTCGGTGGCAAGCGCGGCAAGTCCAAGCAGGCGGCCGAAGGCGCCTACTTCCCGCAGCCGCGCGTGGAGCACGGCGAGGAAGGGGAGCGCCCGCTGGATGACGTCATCGGCCACCGCTTCGCCGTGCTGACGCGGCCGGGTGCGCCCGCCGAGGTCCAGCAGGCCGCCAAGGCGATGGCGGAGGACGTCGGCGGCGTGTGGCTGTCGGTCGCGCCGGCGGCGCGCTCCGGCGCGGGCCGCTCCGGTGAGGTGGTGGACCTGGAGGGCAGGCTGGGCGAGTGGTTCGCCCAGCACGCCGCGGACCTGGTCGTCCTGCGCCCGGACCGCTACGTCTACGCGGCCACGAACCGCGCGGGCGTCACGCAGGTCCACGCGTCGCTGAAGCAGGCCGTCCGCCCGCTGACCCGCTGGGGCAGCCGCGGGTCACGCCGGGCGGCGCAGCTCGGCGCCTGAGCACCGCCTGAGCACCGCCTGAGCATCAGGCGGCGGCGGACTGGAGCAGCTGCTTCGCCTTCGCCATGCAGTCGCCGTAGAAGCGCAGGTAGATGTCCAGCGCACGGGCGCCCGTCTTCCCGATGGTCGCCGCGTGCTCGGGCTTCTGGCCGAGCAGCTTGTTGAGCATGACCTCGTTGAGCGCCGTGTGGCCCACGTCCAGCTCCACGTGCTCCTTGATGAACGACAGCGAGTTCATCACGTCCGGGCCCAGCACGCGCTTGCACTGCTCGATGAGCCGGGGCGCGAACACCACCGACAGGTTTTCAATCTCGTACTCGATGGCGACCTGCCCGCCCGGCATGGGGCCCGCGATGGTTTCCTCGTGGATCTGCCGGTACTCCTGCATGGCCTGCGTGGGGGCCTGCGCCAGGAGGGCCTCCGCGTCCAGCTTGGGGAAGCGGCGCGTGTTCCAGCCAGCCACCAGGTTCTTCGTGTCCTCCACCATCATCAGGTGGTGACCGGCCTCGTGCTTGGCGTGGGTGATGAGCTTCTCGCCCACGTCCACCATGCCCGCCTTCACACAGGCCTCACCGGCGCGGCGGATCCACCCGTCCACGGGCTCCGTCATGTAGACGCCCAGGGCACACAGCTGGATGAGGAAGGCCTCCAGCAGGGCGGGTTCCACGTTCGGGTCCAGCAGCGTCGTCACGTGGGGGCCGGTCGCCAGCAGGTGACGGACGTCGGTGACGTGGGGGAGATACTGCTCTTCGACGAGGGGCTTGCTCATGGGGGGGATCCTCAACGGGAGTGGGCACCACGGCGCCCGATGGTGAGTTCGCTGATGTGCTCGAGGAAATCCGGGACGAGCTTGGAGGAGATGATCCACAGGTAGGGATCCGGCCCGTCATGCAGGCCGCACTCCTGCACGTAGTCGCCGCCCTCGTCCTCGCGCAGGTAGAGGAAGGAGGGGCGGTTGCGCGCGGCGTACCAGCGGCGGGCCGCGTCCAGCAGGGCGGAGTACGCACGCGTTCCATCCCCCAGCAGGGAGAACAGGCGCGTGTTGTCCAGCAGGCGGAAGAGGTTCGCGCCCAGCTGGCCCAGCTCCACCACGGCGGCGGCGCAGGGGACGCCATCGCGGCGCGCGACCAGCACGGTGCGCTCGCGCTCCATGCCGAAGCTCTTCCACTTCGCCGTCACGGGGCCCATGTCCAGCCGGTCGCGCGTGAGGTCCAACGACTGCACGTAGCACTCGGGAAACTGCTGGGCGACGGTGGCGGCCAGCAGGCTCAGCTCGCCCGGGGTGGCGGGGCCCACGCTGTACGGGTGCACGCGGCCCGTCATCTCGTGGCTGAAGGCCTTCATCTTCTGGATTTTCCGCGTGAAGGCCAGGCTGGAACCGGACTCCATCTGCCGCTGCGCGTACTTCACGTGCGCCTTGTTGATCCACGGGTTGAGGGCCTCCACGTAGGCCACCACCCAGTGGAAGTCCGGGTCGCTTTGCGGGTGCTCGAAGGTGCGCAGGTAGAGGTCGCGCATGATGGCGCCCGCCTCCTTCAACCCCTCCGGCGGCTTGCCGGGCCGCTTCGCCACCTGGTGGCCCAGCCACGCGTGGCGGTACGGCTTGGTGAAGGACAGCGTCGCTTCAATGCCGCGCTCGGACGGCCACACCGCGTTGCAGAACAGCTGGGGCACTTCCGCGGCGCGCTTCGCGAGCGACGCGAAGTTCTGCTTCAGCTCCTCGAACTCCGCCGGGGAGCTGCCACCCAGGCTGAAGAAGCCGGAGCGGTTGAACAAATCCCACAGCTCCTCCACCAGGCCCTCGCTGGTGCGCGTGGCCGGGGACATCGTCTGGGACACGAAGCGCACCCAGCGCGCCTCGTCGGAGGAGTAGGGCAGCAGGCTCAGGCCGCACAGCACGGTGCCGTCCGCGCGCACGCTGCTGACGTAGCGGACCTCGCCGCGCACGCTCACCCGCTGGCCGTCGCCCAGCTCCAGCTCGATGAGGGGCGGCAGGAGGCCGGGGAAGAGCAGGTCCTGCGGCTGGCAGCGCATGCACAGGCCGGAGAAGGACAGGTCCAGCACCTCGCGGCGCAGCAGTCCCTGCTCCCGCCACAGCGGGTGGTGGAACCGGGCGTGCACGCCCTCGGGGGCGGCGACGCGGCGGTGCCAGCGGTGACGGATGCGGAACAGCTGCGCGGGCAGGGCGGTGAAGAGGCGGTCGCCCTCGCTGCGGCCCGCTTCCGCGCGCAGGCGGTAGGCGGAGTTGTAGCCGATGACGTCGATGTCGTACGCCGGCTCGCCGAAGTCCGGGGTGGAGTCCTCCGTGCGCCACTCGAGCTGACCGGTGGCGGAGTGGAAGCGCTCCAGCACCATGCGCACCACCCGGCCCTGGCGGCGCAGCACGCCCTTGTTCCCGGCGGCGCAGATGGCGGTGAAGATGGAGCGGATCCGCTCCGGGTCGGAGATGATGTCCTGCACGGGCAGCGCGGAGGCCGCCGGCACCGCCACGCCCTGGCGCAGCGCGTCCGACAGGAAGCCCAGAATCTGCCGGCCCTGCTCCAGCGTCACGCCCACCAGCTGCAGCCCCACCGGCGCGTTCGGGACGTCCATATCCGTACGGATGTAGGCGCCATTGAGCGGTCCAATCGTGGCGCCATTGCACGCCAGGTACACCGGGAAGGTGCGCGACTCGGTCGTGTCCACCAGCGGCTGGCGGGGGGCCACCCACACCACCGTCGGGGACAGCCGCGTCACGTCACCCAGCACCGCGTCCGGCCGACCCACCGCGCAGGTGATGGCCGAGGGGCCCGTGCCGTGCAGCGAATAGCCCGAGTCATCCAGGGCGGCTTCAGCGGGAGGAAGGGGAATCACGTTACGCAGCGCGTCGCCACTGCCGAATTCAATCGCATGCCGGAACTTCGAGGACGCCGGGATCCCTCCATCCATCGTCAGGACTCCCCTCTTGCGGGCAGCGGTACCATTGGTGGTCGGCGATGTTGCGAGCACAACACTTCCTCCCTGATTGACTGGAGACGCTGGCGGCTCTGGATTCTGGGACCACATCATGGAGATCTCGGCCGTAACAGTCAAATCGAATTTATATGCCGGTGCTGTTTTTCCGTCCCTGGCCTTGACTCACCCTGGGTCATGATTGACCGGACGTATACGGGTTTTCCGAGGAGCGATACGGACCCAGCGTGCGCGTCTTTATCAGCAATATGGCGCGGGGCTGTAACTCTCCTCACCAGGGAAGGTGGGGGAGACCCGGCGCCGTCAGGCAATGGACCGTGTCAGGGGGCGCCGTTATGGTCGGTGCTTCTGGGCTTGGGGGAAGGGAGCCGCGAATGAGCGCAGCGCTGGATGTGCAGGGTTCGCTGGGGGACGCGGAAGCCTCCTTCAGCAGTCAGGGGCTGGAGCCCGTGGACCTCCCGGACGTCTTCCAGGTGGACGTGGCGGTGTCCGTGCGCGACGCGCTGGGGCTGCTCGGCGCGACGCGGCGGCTGCACGGCGTGCAGGTGTCGCTGGAGCTCCCGGAGGATCCGGTGATGGCCCGGGTCAGCCGGCGCCGCCTGGAGCAGGTCCTGCTGCTGCTCGTCGCCCACGCGGCGGACGCGGCGCCGCCGGAGGCCCAGGCCGTGCGGGTGGTGGTGGAGCCGCCGGATGACTTTGGCGACGTGGGGCCGCGCTTCCTGGTGGTGATGCCGGGCGTGAGCCTCTCCGAGCGGGAGACGCGCTCGGTGGTGCTGTCGCCCCTGCGCGTGGGGAACACCCAGCGGCGGCTTGCCCGGGCCCGGGAGCTGGTGGACGCCATGGGCGGTGAGCTCGCGCTGGAGCGTCTGGAGCAGGGGACGGCCGTGAGCGTCCAGCTGCCGGCGCCGGGGCTCGCGAGCTTCTAGCCCACTCCAAAATCCGGAAAAACGATCCTGCTTCCGGACCATTGGCTGCGATAAGCGCGGCACACCCCGGGTGTGACGAACCCAGGGGGACGTGCGGCCAAACTCCTTGACGACCGGGGGCGGGTTCCCGACTATCCGCCGCCTCTCAAGACCCCGGTCTCAATCAGGAGTTTGCGTTCATGGCGCCTCCCTCTGGCGAGAAGATCACCCTGCAGAACGGCAAGCTGACCGTTCCGAACAACCCGATCATCCCCTACATCGAGGGCGACGGCACCGGCCGCGACATCTGGAAGGCCTCGCAGGCCGTGTTCGACGCGGCGGTGGAGAAGGCCTACGGCGGCAAGAAGAAGATCTCCTGGTACGAGGTGCTGGCCGGCGAGAAGTCCTTCAAGCAGGTGAACAACTGGCTGCCGGACGAGACGGTCGCCGCGTTCCGCGAGTACCTCGTGGGGAT
This sequence comes from Corallococcus exercitus, assembly GCF_003611585.1. Lineage (GTDB taxonomy): Bacteria > Myxococcota > Myxococcia > Myxococcales > Myxococcaceae > Corallococcus > Corallococcus exercitus. The sequence continues at coordinate 16,325 of NZ_RAVW01000063.1, forward strand.
CAAGGGCCCGCTGACGACGCCGGTGGGCGGTGGCATCCGCTCCCTGAACGTGGCGCTGCGCCAGATGCTGGACCTGTACGTCTGCCTGCGGCCCGTGCGCTACTTCAAGGGCGTGCCCAGCCCGGTGAAGCAGCCGGACAAGGTGGACATGGTCATCTTCCGTGAGAACACGGAGGACATCTACGCGGGCATCGAGTTCGAGGCCGGCACCGCGCAGGCGGAGAAGTTCCTGGGCTGGCTGAAGCAGGAGTTCCCCAAGGAGGCGGGCAAGATCCGCTTCCCGGCGAACGTCGGCATCGGCATCAAGCCCGTGTCGCAGGAAGGCACGGAGCGCTTGGTGCGCGCGGCCATCCAGTACGCGGTGGACCTCAAGCGCAAGAGCGTCACGCTGGTCCACAAGGGCAACATCATGAAGTTCACCGAGGGCGCGTTCCGCAAGTGGGGCTACGACCTCGCGGCGCGTGAGTTCGGTGGCAAGGTCTACACCTGGGACCAGTGGGAGGCCACCAAGGCCGCCAAGGGCGAGGACGCCGCCAACGCCGAGCAGAAGGCCGCGGTGGCCGCCGGGAAGATCATCATCAAGGACTCCATCGCGGACATCACCCTGCAGCAGGTGCTGACCCGTCCGGACGAGTTCGATGTCATCGCCACGCTCAACCTCAACGGCGACTACCTGTCGGACGCGCTCGCGGCGCAGGTGGGCGGCATCGGCATCGCGCCGGGCGGCAACATCAACTACGTCTCCGGCCACGCCGTCTTCGAGGCCACCCACGGCACCGCGCCCAAGTACGCGGACCTGGACAAGGTGAACCCGGGCTCCGTCATCCTCTCCGGCGAGATGATGCTCCGCCACATGGGCTGGCACGAGGCCGCGGACCTGATCATCAAGGGCATGGACAAGGCCATCGCCGCGCGCACCGTGACGTACGACTTCGCGCGCCTGATGAAGCTGGAGACGAAGGAGACCGTGACCGAGGTGAAGTGCTCGGAGTTCGGTCAGGCCATCATCAAGCACATGTAGTCCCCACCCCAAAGCAGGAGGGCGAAACCATGGCTCACAAGAAGAAGAAGATCGGCCTCATTGGCGGCGGTCAGATCGGCGGCAACCTGGCGCTGCTGGCGGTCCAGAAGAACCTTGGCGACGTGGTGCTCTACGACATCCCGGCGGCCGAGGGTCTGGTCAAGGGCAAGGCGCTGGACATCAACCAGCTGTCCGCGGTGGATGGCTACGACAGCCGCGTCACCGGCTCCACGGACTGGAAGGACGTCGCGGGCTCGGACGTGATCATCATCACGGCCGGCGTGCCCCGGAAGCCCGGCATGTCCCGCGAGGACCTGCTGGACGTCAACCTGAAGATCATGAAGGACGTGGCGGGCAACATCAAGCAGCACGCCCCGGACGCCTTCGTCATCAACGTGGCCAACCCGCTGGACGCGATGGTGTTCGCGCTCCACAAGATCGCCGGCCTGAAGGACAACATGGTCGTGGGCATGGCGGGCGTGCTGGACACCAGCCGCTTCAAGTGCTTCGTGGCCGAGGCCCTGGGCTGCTCCATCCGTGACGTGGAGGCGCTCGTGCTCGGCGGCCACGGCGACGACATGGTTCCGCTCGTGCGCCACAGCACCGTGGGCGGCGTGCCGCTCACCCAGCTCATCGCCAAAGACAAGCTGGACGCCATCATCGACCGCACCCGCAAGGGCGGCGCGGAGCTGGTGGGCCTGTACAAGACGGGCAGCGCCTACTTCGCCCCCGCCTCCTCCTCCATCGCCATGGCGGAGAGCTTCCTCTTCGACCGCAAGCGCGTGCTGCCGGCCGCGGCCCTGCTCAAGGGCCAGTACGGCATCAAGGACTTCTTCTTCGGCGTCCCCGCGCAGATCGGCGCGAACGGCGTGGAGAAGATCATCGAGGTGGAGCTGAACGACGCGGAGAAGGCGGAGCTGAACAAGTCCTTCACCTCCGTGAAGGGCACCGTCGACCTCGTCAAGCTGTAGTCCGGCTGTCGGTCGGGCCCGCCGGAATCCTGCTGGCGGGCCCCGCCTGATGTCGCGAATGATCCGGGCTTATCCCCCGGCCCCCCGTCCTTGCGGCGGTATTTTTCCAAGTTAACTAGCGTGTAGGACTCGCACTGGATGACGGGAGCGGGGCACGTGTCGCGAAGCAGGACTTCAGCGGCCCCCCGTGAAGGCACCCCCCCGGGCGTCCAGTGGTCAAGGAGACGATGATGGCGGCAGCAGCGCGATTCACGGTGGTGGGCGGCGGTCTGGCCGGGCTGATGACGACGATCAAGCTGGCGGAGGCGGGTCACCAGGTGGACGTGCTCTCGCTCGTCCCGGTCAAACGCTCCCACTCGGTCTGTGCCCAGGGCGGCATCAACGGCGCGGTGAACACGAAGGGTGAGGGCGACCACCCGGACATCCACGTGAAGGACACGCTGCGCGGCGGCGACTTCCTCGCGGAGCAGACATCCGTGAAGGGCATGTGCTACGCGGCGCCCGGCATCATCTACCTGCTGGACCGCATGGGCGTGACGTTCAACCGCACGCCGGAAGGCCTGCTGGACTTCCGCCGCTTCGGCGGCACCCTGCACAACCGCACCGCGTTCGCGGGCGCCACCACCGGCCAGCAGCTGCTCTACGCGCTGGACGAGCAGGTCCGCCGCTACGAGGCGGAGGGCAAGGTCACCAAGTACGAGTACTGGGAGTGGCTGGGCACGGTGAAGGACGAGTCCGGCCGCTGCATCGGCAGCGTGGCCATGGACCTGCGCACCATGGAGATCCGCACCTTCCCGGCGGAGGCGGTGTGCCTGGCGACGGGCGGCCCCGGCATCGTCTTCGGGCGCTCCACCAACTCCATCATCAACACCGGCACCGCTGCGGGCCGCGCGTACATGGAAGGCGCGCTGTACGCCAACGGCGAGTTCATCCAGGTGCACCCCACCTCCATCCCGGGCGAGGACAAGCTGCGCCTGATGAGCGAGTCCGTGCGCGGCGAGGGCGGCCGCGTCTGGGTGCCCAAGAAGAAGGGCGACACGCGCAACCCCCGGGAGATCCCGGAGAGCGAGCGCTGGTACTTCCTGGAAGAGAAGTACCCCAAGTACAAGAACCTGGTGCCGCGCGACGTGGCGACGCGGGAGATCTTCATGGTCTGCCGCGACCTGGGCATGGGCCTGGGCGGGCGCGACGGCGTGTACCTGGACGTGACGCACATCCCGGCCAAGACGCTCGACGCGAAGATCAAGGGCGTCAAGGAGATCTACGAGAAGTTCGTCGGAGATGATCCGCGCCACACGCCCATGGTCATCTTCCCGGGCATGCACTACTCGATGGGCGGCCTGCACGTCTCCTTCGAGGCGGACCCGCGCACCCAGACGCCGCTGGACGGCAGCCCGGTGAACCAGAGCACGCGCATCCCGGGCCTGTACGCGGCCGGCGAGGCGGACTACGCCTTCCACGGCGCGAACCGCCTGGGCGCCAACTCGCTCCTGTCCTGCATCTACTCCGGCATGATCGGCGGCCCGGCGATGGCGTCCTTCGCCAAGAGCCAGACGACCAGCGCCGCGGCGATGCCGGAGAAGTACTTCGCGGACGCGAAGAAGTACTGGCAGGACCGCTTCGCCACCATCAAGCAGATGAACGGCGCGGAGAACCCGTACCAGCTCGCCAAGGAACTGGGCGAGGTGATGACGGAGAACTGCACCGTGGTGCGCTACAACGACCGCCTGAAGAAGACGGTGGAGCGCATCCGCGACCTGAAGGACCGCTGGACCCGCGTCAACGTGCTGGACACGGGCGTCGTCGCCAACCGCGCGCTCTCCTACACCAACCAGGTGTGGAACATGCTGGAGTTGGGCGAAGTGATTGCCACCAGCGCGCTCCTGCGCGACGAGAGCCGCGGCGCCCACTACAAGCCGGACTTCTCCCTGCCGGAGCCCAAGTCGAAGGACCCGCGCGAGGATCCGCAGTGGATGGACCTGTGGCGCAAGCGCCACGAGAAGTGGGCGAAGACGACCATCGCCACGTACGCCTCCCAGGGCCCGCAGATCTCCTACCAGGACCTGCCCACGCCGGTGCTGGACCCCGAGCCCCGTTGGTACGCGTAAGGCGTTCATTGCTTTCCGGGCCCGCGCGCTTTCAGGCGCGGGTTTCCGCCACCTGATTTGGCAGTGAAGGGAAGGGCAGCCGCACCATGGACACCGCACAGGCCAGCGCCGTCAGCTCGAAGACCGTCACCTTCCGCATCTGGCGGCAGGATGATCCGAACAAGCCGGGTCACTTCGACGAGTTCAAGGTCCCCTACACGAAGGGCGCCAACGTCATCTCCTGCCTGATGGAGATCCAGCGCAACCCCGTCACCGTGGAGGGCAAGAAGGTGGCCCCCGTGGTGTGGGACGCCGCGTGCCTCGAGGAGGTGTGTGGCAGCTGCGCCATGAACATCAACGGCCGGGTGCGCATGGCGTGCTCCGCGCTGGTGGACAAGCTCCAGCAGCCCATCACCCTGGAGCCGATGAAGAAGTTCCCGGTGGTGCGCGACCTCACCGTGGACCGCGACCGCATGTTCGAGTCGCTCAAGCGCGTGAAGGGGTGGATCCCCGTCGACGGCACGTACAACCTGGGCCCCGGCCCGCGCCAGTCGCAGAAGGACCAGTCTGTGATGTACGTGCTGTCCACGTGCATCACCTGCGGCAGCTGCCTGGAGGCGTGCCCCCAGGTGACGCAGGACAACGACTTCATCGGCGCCGCGCCCATCAGCCAGGCCCGCCTGTTCAACATGCACCCCACGGGCAAGCTGAACGCGGAGGAGCGCACGCGCGCCCTCATGGGCCCCGGCGGCATCCAGGACTGCGGCAAGGCGCAGAACTGCGTGAAGGTCTGCCCGAAGGAGATCCCCCTCACCACCTCCATCGCGGTGATGAACCGCGAGGTGAGCAAGCTGATGATCAAGGACATCTTCTTCAAGGAAGAGGAGCAGAAGGCGTCCAGCGGTCCGGGGTAGTCCCTCCCGCTCGCCGTCCTGGCTTCCTCGCGGCCCCGTGCCAGCGCCCCATGTCAGCGGGGCGCCGGGCGGGGCCGTGCCCGTTCGGGTGAAGGCCGCCTCATTCCCCCGGACACCGGGTGTTATCCCCGAGGCCAGCGCCTGTGTCCCGTCGCGACGCTGGAGGCCAAACGGCCTTGCCATCCGTCGTTTTCTGCGCAATGAGGGCCCGCGTTGACGCCCCGTGTAGGGGCTGTCCTCGTCTCCCCTCGTCCCACCCGGAGATTCGATGAAGATCCACGAGTACCAGGGCAAGGAACTCTTCCGGAAGTATGGCGTGCCCACGCCGCGCGGCATCCTCGCGCTCTCTCCCGATGAGGCCGAGGCTGCGGCGAAGGAACTCGCCACGCCCGTCGTCGTCGTGAAGTCGCAGATCCACGCGGGCGGCCGCGGCAAGGGCGGCGGCGTGAAGCTGGCCAAGAGCCCCGCGGAGGCCAAGGAGCTGGCCCGGCAGATGCTGGGCATGATGCTCAAGACCATCCAGACCGGCCCGGAAGGGCAGAAGGTCCACAAGGTCTACATCGAGGAAGGCCTCGACATCGGTCAGGAGCTGTACCTGGGCGTGACGCTCGACCGCGCCACCAGCCGCATCACCTTCATGGCGTCCACCGAGGGCGGCGTGGAGATTGAAGAAGTGGCGGAGAAGCACCCGGAGAAGATCCTCCGCGCCGTCGTGGACCCCGCGGTGGGCTTCGCGGACTTCCAGGGCCGCGAGCTGGCCTTCGGCCTGGGCCTGACGGGCCCCACGGTGAACAAGTTCGTCCAGTTCTGCGCCGCGCTCTACAAGATGTACGTGGAGACGGACGCGGCCCTCGTGGAGATCAACCCGCTGGTCATCCGCAAGAGCGGCGGCGTGGTGGCGCTCGACGCGAAGGTGACCTTCGACGAGAACGCGCTCTACCGGCACAAGGAGCTCCTGGAGTACCGCGACCTGGCGGAGGAGGAGCCCCGCGAGACGCAGGCCAAGGAGTACGACCTGGCCTACATCGCGCTGGATGGCAACATCGGCTGCATGGTGAACGGCGCGGGCCTGGCCATGGCCACCATGGACACCATCAAGCTGGTGGGCGGCGCTCCGGCCAACTTCCTGGACGTGGGCGGCGGCGCGAGCAAGGAGAAGGTGACGGCGGCCTTCAAGCTCATCCTCGCGGATCCGCAGGTCAAGGCGGTGCTCGTCAACATCTTCGGCGGCATCATGAAGTGTGACGTCATCGCGGAAGGCATCATCGCGGCGGCGAAGGAAGTGCAGCTGAAGATCCCGCTCATCGTGCGCCTGGAAGGCACCAACGTGGAGCAGGGCAAGGAGCTGCTCCGCAACTCGGGCCTCGCCATCACCCCCGCGGACAACCTTCGCCAGGCGGCCGAGAAGGCCGTGGCGGCCATCAAGTAGGGCCTTCGCCCCCTCTTACCTGAAAGATCGCCATGAGCATCCTCGTCAACGAGAACACGAAGGTCCTCGTCCAGGGCATCACCGGCTCGGCGGGCTCGTTCCACGCCAAGCAGATGCTGGAGTACGGGACGAAGATTGTGGGCGGTGTCACGCCGGGCAAGGGCGGCACCTCCTTCGAGGGCAAGGTTCCCGTGTTCAACACGGTCGCCGACGCGGTGAAGCAGGCGGGCGCGAACACGTCCGTCATCTTCGTGCCGCCGCCCTTCGCCGCGGACTCCATCATGGAGGCCGCGGACGCGGGCATCTCCCTCATCATCACCATCACCGAGGGCATCCCGGTCAACGACATGGTGCGCGCCAAGCGCTACCTGCAGGGCAAGCCGGGCGTGCGCCTCATCGGGCCGAACTGCCCGGGCGTCATCACCCCTGGCGCCAAGTGCAAGATCGGCATCATGCCGGGCCACATCCACAAGCCGGGCCGCATCGGCGTGGTGTCCCGCTCCGGCACGCTGACCTACGAGGCCGTGCACCAGCTCACGCAGCTGGGCCTGGGCCAGTCCACCGCGGTGGGCATTGGCGGCGACCCCGTCAACGGCACCAACTTCGTGGACGTGCTGAAGCTCTTCCAGGCCGACCCGGAGACGGACGCCGTCATCATGATCGGTGAGATCGGCGGCAGCGCGGAGGAAGAGGGCGCCGAGTACGTCAAGCGCGAGTTCACCAAGCCCATCGCCGGCTTCATCGCCGGTCAGTCCGCGCCCCCGGGCAAGCGCATGGGCCACGCGGGCGCCATCATCTCCGGCGGCAAGGGCACGGCCTCGGAGAAGATCAAGGCGATGGAGGCCGCGGGCATCCTGATGGCCGCGAGCCCCGCCGAGCTGGGCACCACGCTGCAGGCGGCCGTCAAGCGCGGCCCCCCGAAGCGCTGAGTCGAACCTTTCACACGACACACACACGAGGAGCCAAGACATGGCCATCGAGCGCACGCTGTCCATCATCAAGCCGGACGGGCTGAAGAACCACCACATCGGCGAGATCATCGCCCGCTTCGAGAAGGCGGGCCTGACGCCCGTCGGCATCCGTCTGCAGCAGCTGTCGCAGAAGGAAGCGGAAGGCTTCTACGCCGTCCACAGCGCCCGGGGTTTCTTCAAGGACCTGGTCTCGTTCATGACCTCCGGACCGGTGGTCGTGATGGCGCTCGAGGGTGAGAACGCCGTCCAGAAGAACCGTGACCTCATGGGCGCCACGGATCCGAAGAAGGCCGACAAGGGCACCATCCGCGCCGACTTCGCCCAGAGCATCGACGCGAACACGGTGCACGGCTCGGACAGCCTGGAGAACGCGAAGAACGAGATCGCGTACTTCTTCCGCGAGACCGAGCTCCAGAAGTACTAGGCAGCGTCCAGCCTGCTGACAGCGGCCCGGAGTCCACGCCCCACGCGGCGCGGACCCGGGCCGTCGTCTTTTCCGAAGCTCGCCGGCCTGCCGTATCCGGTTGCCCTCCCGGACGGTCCTTGCTACCGATAATGAAAATCACAATCGGCAAGGAAGCACGCATGAGCGGCGATTCGGAGCGCGTGGCCCGGCGGGGGCCGTTCCCGGTGAAGTTGCGGTTGCTGGAAGTCCTGCGCGTGACGCGGCTGTCGCCGCACATGGTGCGCGTGACGCTGGGCGGCCCGGAGCTGGAGGGCTTTTCGTCCCCCGGCGCGGATGATCACGTGAAGTGCTTCTTCGCGGAGCCCGGCGTGCGGAAGCCGAACATGCCGGTGGTGGGGCCCCTCGGCCTGGCCATGCCGGAGGGGCTCACGAAGCCCGCGTCTCGCGACTACACGCCGCGCCGCTTCGACCCGAAGGCGAACGAGCTGGACATCGACTTCGTGCTGCACGGCGAAGGCCCCGCGTCGATGTGGGCCGCGCAGGCGAAGCCCGGGGACTTCATGGGCATCGGCGGTCCGCGCAGCACGCACGACGTGGCGGACGACTTCGACTGGTACCTGCTCGCGGGGGACCAGAGCGCGCTGCCGGCCATCGCTCGCCGCCTGGAGGAGCTGCCCGCGGGCAAGCGCGCGTTCGCCTTCATCGAGGTCGCGGACGCGGCGGAGGAGCAGCCCATCGTCAGCAAGGCGGACCTGAAGCTCACCTGGCTGCACCGGGGCGGCGCGGAGGCGGGCACGACGAAGCACCTGGAGGACGCGCTGCGCGCCTGGACGCAGCCCTCCGGGGATGGGTTCGTGTTCGTGGCCGGTGAGTCCACGTCGCTCAAGCCCATCCGGGAACACCTGGTGAACGAGCGCGGTCTGAACAAGAGCTGGATGCGGGTGACGGGCTACTGGAAGCGCGGCGTCGCCGAGCACCACGACTCGAAGGGGTAGGCAGGGGAGGGGACGGGCTCTCCTTTGACTTGCCGTGCCTTCTTGTGGGAAGCACGCCCCATTTCCCTCCGTTAGCCCCGACTGAACGATGTCAGAGCCTACCGCCACAGCCCTCCCTGTCACCGAGCCCCTGCCGGTGCCGGCCCCCGCGAAGCTGACCGACGTGGCCAGCCTGTCGCGCGAGAAGCTCGCGCTCTTCCTGAGCGAGCAGCTGGGCGAGCGCCCGTTCCGCGCGGCGCAGCTCTACCGCTGGCTGCACCAGCGCGGCGCCACGTCGTTCGACGAGATGACGGACCTGTCCAAGGCCCTGCGCGAGAAGCTCAAGGCCCAGGCGGAGATCGTCCCGCTGGTGAAGGACCTGGAGCAGCGCAGCGTCGACGGCACCATCAAGTACCGCTTCAAGACGCGCGACGGGCGCTTCATCGAGTCCGTCTACATGCCGGCGGAGGACCGCAAGACGCTCTGCGTGTCCACGCAGGTGGGCTGCGCGATGGCCTGCTCGTTCTGCATGACGGGCACGCTGGGCCTCAAGCGCAACCTCACCCCTGGGGAGATTGTCGCCCAGGTGCACGCGGTGAACCGCGAGGTGCGCCAGAACGAAGGTCTGGAGACGCTGCGCCCGCTCACGAACCTGGTGTTCATGGGCATGGGCGAGCCGCTCCACAACTTCGAGAACCTCAAGACGGCGCTCTCCATCCTCCAGTCGGAGGAGGGGCCCAACTTCAGCCACCGGCACATCACCGTCTCCACCGTGGGCCTGGTGCCGATGATCGAGCGCTTCGGCCAGGAGACGGACGTCAAGCTGGCCATCTCGCTCAACGCCAGCACGGACGAGCAGCGCAGCAAGACGATGCCGGTGAACCGCAAGTGGAACATCGCGGCGCTGCTGGACGCGTGCCGCAAGTTCCCGCTGCGCCAGGGCCGGCGCATCACCTTCGAATACGTGCTGCTCAAGGGCTTCAACGACACCGACGAGGACGCGCACCGGCTGAGGGAGCTGTTGCGCGACATTCCCGCCAAGGTGAACCTGATTCCCTACAACGAGAACCCCGGCCTGGGGTTCCAGACGACGGGCGAGCAGCGGGCCGAGGAGTTCCGGGCCATCCTTGCCGAGGCGCACGTCGCGGCATACATCCGCAAGAACCGGGGCCGGGACATCGCCGGGGCCTGTGGCCAGCTCGCCAACCGGGACGAGACGGCCGCGGAAGCCCCGACGTGACATAAGCACCCGAGCTTCCTTGACAATCCAGTCGGCAGGGCGCTAAGAGCGCCCCCCTCCGCCTGTTACCGTAGAAGTCACACGTTTTCGCTGGAGCGTTCCATGGCCGTTGTCCTCCGTCTTGCCCGCGCGGGCGCCAAGAAGATGCCGTACTACCACGTGGTTGCCACCGACTCGCGCAGCCCGCGCGACGGCAAGTTCCTGGAGCAGGTCGGTTCCTACGACCCCAACCACAGCCCCGCGAAGGTGCAGTTCAACGAGGAGCGGCTGAACTACTGGCTGAAGAGCGGCGCGCTGCCCTCCGAGACGGTCGCGGACCTCATCAAGACGGCGAAGAAGCAGGCCCCGGCGACCACCGCCTGAGCACGCCCCCGTCTGGACAAGACGTGGAGCCGCTGCTCACGTATCTGGCGAAGGCCCTGGTTGATCAACCCGACCAGGTCGCCCTGCGCATCTCCGAGGCGGATGGCGGCCGGCTCTATGAGCTGAAGGTCGCCCCCGAGGACGTCGGCAAGGTCATCGGCCGTGATGGGCGCACCGTGAACGCCCTCCGGACGCTGCTCAACGCCGCCGCCCAAAAGCAGGGCCAGAAGGTCCGCCTGGAGATTCTCGACGACCGGCGCGCCCCGGGTTCTCCCCCGGCGCCGCCCGCTCCGGACGCCGCGCGGTGAGCGCGCTGGCGTGTCTGGAGCTGGGCTACGTGGCCCGTGCGCACGGGCTGCGCGGCGAGGTGGCGGTCCGTGCGTTCGACCCCGCCTCGGAGACGCTCGGCACCGTCGAGCGCGTCCGGCTGCGCCTGCGCTCCGGCGAGGAGCGCGAGTACGCCGTGGAGTCCTTCCGCCCGGCGAACAAGGAAGACCTCGTGTGCTTCGAGGGCATCGAGTCCCGCACGGCCGCCGAGGCACTGGTGGGCGCGAAGGTGCTCGTCTACCGCGACGACCTGGAGCCGCCCGAGGAAGGGCAGTTCTTCCAGGGCGACCTCGTGGGCCTCACCGCCGTGGACGAGCAGGGCGCCCCCCTGGGCACGGTGGAAGAGGTCTGGGCCACCGGTGAGGTGCCCAACCTGGTGATCCGCGCGAAGGGCCGGCCGGAGCTGGTGGTGCCCTTCGCGGATGAGTTCGTTCCCACGGTGGACGTGCCCGCGGGGCGCATCGTCATCCGGCCTCCGGAGTACCTGGAGGCGGACGGGCCGGAAGGCCCTGCTGGAGGCTCTGGCGACGGAGACGGCGGGTGAGCTACCCCGTGGAGCTCCTCACGCTGTTCCCCGGGATGGTGTCCGGCTACCTGGGCGCGAGCATCCTCGGGAAGGCCCAGGAGAAGGGGCTCATCTCCGTCACGCTCACCGACGTGCGTGACTTCGCCGAGGGCAAGCACCGCGTCACCGACGACGCCCCCTACGGTGGCGGCGCCGGCATGGTGATGAAGCCGGAGCCCCTGGTGGCCGCCATCGAGGCCGCGCGCGCCCGCCTGCCCGGTGCGAAGGCGCTGCTGATGAGCCCTCGGGGGCCCACGTTCACGCAGGCCACGGCACGCGAGCTGGCGCGGCACGAGGCCGGGCTGATCCTCGTCTGCGGCCGCTACGAAGGCGTGGACGAGCGGGTGATGCCCTTCCTGGACGGTGAGCTGTCCCTGGGCGACTTCGTCCTCACGGGCGGGGAGGTGGCAGCCATGGCGGTGGTGGACGCCGTGGCGCGGCTGGTGCCGGGCGTCCTGGGCAACGAAGCGTCCTCCGTGGCGGAGAGCTTCGAGGAAGGCCTGCTGGAGCACCCGCACTACACCCGTCCGCCCGTCTTCCGGGGCGCCGAGGTGCCGGCCGTCCTCCAGTCCGGCGATCACGCGCGCATCGCCCGCTGGCGCCGGTGGAAGGCCATCAAGCTCACGCAGGAGCGTCGGCCGGACCTGTTCGCGCGGCTGGTGTTCAGCAAAGCGGATCAGAAACTGCTCGCCAGGGAAGAAGAAGCGTTGTAACCCTGCGTGTTCTCGCGGAACCTTTTGTTGCAGGCTTGTTCGTCCCGGCGGTCTCTGCTAGGACGGCCCGCTCTTTTCCACGCGTCCTACGCGTCAAGTTCCGCTTTCTGGAGTCCGTCATGCGCCGCAGCCTCATCGAGCACGTCGAAAACAAGTTCCTGCGCAAGGACATCACCGCGTTCCGCACGGGTGATTCCGTTCGCGTCCACTGGAAGGTCAAGGAAGGCGAGAAGGAGCGCGTGCAGGCCTTCGAGGGCGTGGTCATCCGCAAGACCAAGGGCACGAACCGCGCGACCTTCACCGTGCGCAAGATGTCCTTCGGCGTCGGCGTGGAGCGCATCTTCCCCATCCACAGCCCGCGCTACGAGAAGATCGAAGTCCTCACCCGCGGCGACGTGAACCGCAAGCGCCTGTTCTACCTCCGCGAGCTGAAGGGCAAGGCCTCGCGCGTGGACGTGCAGGTCGACCCGGAGAAGGCCGCCGCCAAGGCCGCCAAGGCCGCCGCCGCTCAGGGATAGTAGGTCCGCAGAAACCCTCTCGCGGCCTTCGCGGCCGCGTGAGAGAAGGAGCGTCCTTCACTGGACGCTCCTTTTTTCGTTCGGGCTAGACTGCGCGCGCCATGCACTTCGTCGAGGTCGCCATCCAGAACGTCCGCGGGTTCTCTCCCGCCGGGCGCTTCCCGCTGAAGACCGGGTACCTCATCCTCAAGCCGCCCACGGCGGACGTGCTGCCGCTGGGGAGCCTCGCGCTGTCGCTGCTGTTCGCGGACGGCCGGGGCGGGGACTCCAGTCTGGTGGGCTCGGCGGGGCGCTCGGGCAAGGCCGCGCTGACGTTCGTGGGCCAGGACGGGATGACGTACCGGGTGCTGCGCGAGCTGGGCGGTTCCGGCTCGCTGCACCGGCTCAACCCCGCCACGAGCCAGCCGGAGCTGGTGTCCACGGACACGTCGGAGATCAACCAGTACCTGCGCGGTCAGGCGGGCCTGCCTCCACGCACCACCTTCGAACAGGTGTACTGCCTCCAGCTGGTGATGCTGCCGTCGCGCCGTCCCCGTAAGAGCGCACCCAAGGCCGCCGCGGCCGCGGGAGCGAAGGCCTCCGGGGCCACGCCGTCGCTGGCGGCCGCCACCCAGGTGCAGCCGGCGGAGGACGTGCCGGCCGCCGAGGCGAAGGTGAAGGTGCTGGAGAAGGAGCTCGTCACCGCGAGGGCGGTGGATCAGCTCCAGTTCAAGGTGGACGAGCTGTCGTCGCTCATCTTCGAGGCGGACTCGAAGCTCAAGGGCGGTGAGGGGCTCAAGGCCGCCATCGCGGAGGCGGAGGCCGCCTGGCGCGCGGCGCCCTCGCCGGAGTCGTTGGGCTTGCCGCTGGACATCCTCTCGCGCGTGAAGCGCTACCCGAAGGCTGTGGCGCGGCGGGACGAGGCGCTGGCGCGACTGGAGACGGACCGCGATCCGGAGCTGGAGGACGTGTCGCTGAAGGTGCCGCCGCTCACGAAGAATCGCGTCTTCTGGGGCGGCCTGGGCGCGGGCGTGCTCTTCATGGGCCTGAGCGTGGGCCTGGGCATCGTCGCGGCGCAGCCCCTGTGGCGCTACCTGGCGTTGATCAACATCCCCGCCTTCGGCACGGCCGGGTGGATGGCGCTGCGCTACGTGGACGACCTGCAGCACGCCACGCGCAAGGGCTCCAAGGACAACCGCAAGGACGCGCGGCAGAAGAAGATCCTCGACGAGTTCGAGCTCGAGGACGCGCCGGTGCGCATGGCCATCAAGGCCCTGAACCTGGAGAGCTACGAGGAGATCCCCGGCGCGCTGGAGCAGAAGGACCTGCTCGGCATGCGGCTGGGGGAGCTGCAGACGCAGCTGGAGGAGTACGAGGCCTCCGCCGAGTACCAGGGCGCCATTCGCGACGGGCAGGAGCTGCGCGCGCAGCAGGAAGAGCTCAACGCGGAGCTGTCCGCCAAGGGCACCTACGTGCGCGACCTGCGCGAGGTGGAGCGCGAGCTGTCCCGGCTGAAGGAGTCCATCGCGCTGGCGAAGGCGCCCCCGGTGCAGGTGGCCGCGGCCCCCGGCCAGGCCCCGGTACCGGTGGATCCGCTGGAGGATCCGTCCCCGCTGGTGCTGTCGCAGGCCGCGGACGTGCTCACGTCCGACATGCTGTCGGTCCAGGCCCTCATGAAGGACCGCTGCGTGCAGTACCTCACCGCGCTCACGGACCGGCGCTACCAGGGCGTGGAGTGGGACCGCGAGGGCAACGCCTTCCTGCTCACGCAGAACAGCCGCATCCCGGTGGGGGAGCTGTCCCCGAAGGACATCGACCTCTACTACCTGGCGCTGCGCCTGACGGTGGTGGAGAAGACCTGCGCCCGGGTGAAGCGCCCCTTCCTCCTGGACGACGTGCTGACGGGCGTGGACGAGGCGAAGCTGCCCCTCGTCGCCCGCATGCTCAAGCACCTGGGCACGCTCACGCAGGTCCTGCACGTCACCGCCCACCCCGGCTTCGGCCAGATGTCGGACGGCACCGTTAACGTCTAGCCGCCGCGAAGAAGTGCGTGGGGCGGCGG
>NZ_RAVW01000640.1 GCF_003611585.1 Corallococcus exercitus
GTGAGGATGCCCGGGGACTCGGTGGGCCCGTCCGGGCGGCCGCGCGGCAGCAGCGTCAGCGACGCCGTCATCAGCGCACCCAGGAGGTAGAGGTACGGCAGCGCCTGGGACTCGAAGCGCGACAACACCAGCGCGTTCGCGGCCGTCTTGAGCTGCGTCACCCCGGCGATGAGCGCGAACTGGAACGCACCCGCCGGCAGGACGCGGCGGTTCCAGGATGAGGGTTCGGAAGAGGCCACGGGCGCGGGAATGCGGACAGGATAACGTGGGAGCCCGCTATTCACGAATAACACTCTTCAAGGCCCGCCCGCATCTGCCCCCTGGCCGGGGATGCCCGCCCGCCTGCTCTCCGCGGTCCGCGTGGCGTACACTCCGGCGCCGTGACGCCCACCCCTGACACCCTGCTCGACGGCACCCACACGGTGCTGACCCCGGAGTACGTGGAGTTCCGCTTCACTCTCGCGGGCGTGTACTCGCGCTTCCTCGCGTGGCTGCTGGACGCGCTCATCGTCGGCTTCACCGCGATGGTCGTGCTGCTGGTGTTCCAGGTGGGCATGGCCGCGTTCCCGGGGTTCGCCAGCGCGCTGGGCATCGTCGTCTACTTCCTGGTGGACTGGGGCTACGGCATCACCCTGGAGACCGCGTGGGCGGGCCAGACGGTGGGCAAGCGCGTGATGTCCCTCCGGGTCATCCAGGAGAGCGGCGTGCGCATCGGCTTCTACCACGCGGCCCTGCGCAACCTGGCGCGCGTGGTGGACCGGCTGCCGCTGCTCTACCTCGTGGGCGGCTCCGTGGCGCTCGTGTCGCGCTCCCACCAGCGGTTGGGGGACCTGCTGGCCGGCACCATCGTCGTGCGAGAGCGGCGCCTGAAGGTGCCCTCCGCCCTGGAGACCCGGGGCGAGGAGGGCCTGCTGGCGGATCCGCTGTTCGTCTCGCGCGTGAAGCGGCTGTCCACCGAGGAGCGGGAGCTGGTGCTCTCCGCGGCCCTGCGCCGCGAGGAGCTGCGGCTGGAGGCCCGGCTCACGCTGTTCTCCGCGCTGGGCGCCCGGCTCCAGGACTCGCTGGCCATGGAGAAGCCCGCCCACCTCTCGGATGAGAAGTGGACGCTGCTCGTGGCCGCCGCCCTGCTGCCCGCCCCGGGAGCACGCCCGGGGCGTCCGACGTCCGGACCTAGAAGTACGTCGCCAGGCCCACGGAGCCCGTCAGCGACGTCTGCGTATCCTCGTTGAGCGCGATGTAGAAGTTGTACTGCGCGCGCACGCCCAGGCTCACCGAGTCGCTGAGGAAGAAGTCCACGCCCGCGTTGGGCCCGATGCCCACGAAGTTGCTGGTCGTCTCCTTGAAGACGATGAGGTAGCTCACGTCCGTGCCGATGTACGGGCGGATGTTCTCCTCCAGCAGGAGGTAGCGGATGCCCAGCGACGGCGCCAGGCCCACCACGCGCTTCTCCGGCGTGGCGAAGGTGTCCTTGGGGAACATCAGCTTCGACAGCGAGACGACCTCGAAGCCGTTCTCGATGTAGAGGCTGCCCTCCAGGCCGATGAACGGCGTACCCGCGAGCCCCGCGGTGCGCTTGAAGTCCATGTAGCCCAGCGACAGGCCCAGACTCCGGTTGGAGAACTGCGCGTGAGCAGGAGCCGCGCCCAGCAGGGCGGCGAGCAAGCCGAAAGCACAAAGGTAGGTACGCATGGCGGCGCACTCTACAGCCGGCCTAACCCATGGAAAACAGCGCTGATTCAGCGGAAGGCCGGCGTTGCCTCACGGGGTGGCGCTCTCCTACACTCGGCCGGCCATGCGTCTTCGCCGCCTCGTCCTCACGCTGACCGCCGCCGCCTCCCTCTCCACCACCGCCTGTCTCACCACGCCTCCCCCGCACGAGCGGGCGCTCATCAACAATGAGCTGTGCGCGCAGGAGATGGCCAACGGGGATCTGCAGAAGGCGGAGACCTACTGCAACCTGGGCCTGGAGTTCTCCCCCCAGTACGCGGACCTGTGGGCCAACAAGGGCCTCATCGCCATGTACTCGGGCAACAAGGGCAAGGCGAAGGAGTTCTTCATCAAGGCCCTGCGCTACAACCAGGAGCACCTGCAGGCCTACCAGAACCTGGGTGTCCTCTATCTGGAGGAAGGCGCCTACGGAAAGGCCCACGACAACTTCAAGCGCGCCCTGCAGGTGAACCCGGACAACCTGGAGTCGCGCTACGACCTGGGCCTCACCTTCATGAAGATGGGCAAGACGAAGGAGGCCAAGAAGGAGTTCGACACGCTGCTCGCGGTCAACCCCAACGTGGCCAACGCCCACCACAACCTCGGCATCATGGCCTACGAGGACAAGGACCTGGAGACGGCCTTCGAGCACATCTCCCAGGCCGCCCAGCTCACCCCGGACTCCGCGGAGGTGTGGCACGACCTGGGCACCGTCCTCATGGAACAGAGCCGCTTCGCGGAGGCCCGCGAGGCCTTTGGCAACTGTGCCCGTCTGGATGAGAAGAACTCCAGCTGTCTGAACAACCTCGCCGTCGCCCAGCGCAAGGTGGCCCTCACCGACTCCGCCCTCAAGGAGCTGAAGGACACCCAGACGGCGGAGAACAGCGCCCCGGCCATGTACCTGCTCGCGCGCCAGTACCGCGAGAAGGGCCTGCTCACGGAGGAGGAGGCCGCCTACCGCAAGTGCGTGAAGCTGGACGCCAAGTTCGCGCCCTGCCACTTCGGCCTCTTCCAGATCTTCAACGAGGCCCACAAGCAGACCCACGCGCAGACGGCGTGCAAGAACTTCATGAAGTTTGGAACCTCCGAGGAATTCCCCACCGAGTACACGACGTGTGAGAGATTCCTGGCCAACGACTCGTTCTAGCCGTCCCTTCGGGTAGCGACACACGCGATGAGCGTCCGTCTGACCGTCACACAGCGCAGCGAGGCCGGTGGCGCCTCGGGCAAAGAGGTCGTCCTCGACGACTCCGTCATCACCCTGGGGCGGGACAAGACCTGCCAGGTGGTGCTTCCGCAGCAGGCGGTGTCGCGCAACCACGCGCGCATCATCCAGGAGGGCACCCTCTACTTCCTGGAGGATCTGGGCAGCGCCTACGGCACGAAGATCAACGGCAAGGCGCTCCCCAAGGGAGAGAAGGAACTGCTGCGCAACGGCGACGTCATCGCCATCGCGCAGTACGACGTCCGCTTCGACAAGGTCGTGGAGATCGCCCCGGACGTCAGCGACAAGACGTCCTTCCTCGCGCGCGGCGCCTTGAAGGACGCGATGCGCGGCCTCGC
Source organism: Corallococcus exercitus (assembly GCF_003611585.1). Classification (GTDB taxonomy): domain Bacteria; phylum Myxococcota; class Myxococcia; order Myxococcales; family Myxococcaceae; genus Corallococcus; species Corallococcus exercitus. The sequence goes on from NZ_RAVW01000640.1 coordinate 3,271, forward strand.
CGGCGGCGAGGAGCGCTTCCTGCGCTACATGAACGGCCCACGCGAGGGCCAGCGCATCGAAATCTCCGAGGCCCAGGAGCACGTCTTCGGCCGCGACGAGAAGGAAGCCGACGTCATCCTCAAGGACGACCTCGTCTCCCGCAAGCACGCCAAGGTGCGCCGCGACTGGTCCGGCACGCACGTGGAGGACCTGGGCAGCCGCAACGGCATCAAGGTCAACAAGAAGCGGGTCAACCGCAAGGCGCTCAAGGACGGCGACGAGCTGGAGATTGGCGCCACCCGCTTCGTCTACGTGGACCCCGCCGAGCCGCCCGACGAGCCGGCGGTGAGCCTCTCCT
>NZ_RAVW01000641.1 GCF_003611585.1 Corallococcus exercitus
GCCAGGTTGGGGCCCGCCGCCAGCAGGCAGATGCCGCCCACGTAGCCGCCCGGGGGCCGGTTCGCCGCCGTGAGGAAGGCCTGCTTCAGCCCCGCCACCCCGCCCGTCGTGGACACCGGCAGCGCGTACATGCCCGCGGACTTGAGCGCGTCCAGCAGGTCGATGATGGCCTGCACCGCCTGCACCAGCTTCATCAACACCTGCACCTTGTCCTGCATCGCGGCGGCGAGGCTCTTGATGAGCGCCGCGAGGTTGTCCACGGACAACAGCAGCGACCTGAGCGCCTCCGGGAGGATGAGCAGCTTCTCCAGGTCCGGGAACAGGTCGCGCATGCGCGCGGACTTCCAGTCCGGCTTCACCGACTTGCCGCGAGCCCTGGCGCGGCGCGGATCCAACGCGCCCCTGGGGTACTTCTCGAACGCCTTCTTGAACGCGCTGATGTTGAGCAGCTTACCCAGGAGGTACAGCGCCTGCCGGAGCGCATCCAGCGAGGGCGCCGCCATCACGATGAACACCGCCTGCACCGGCGCGCCGTCCGTCACCGTCGGGCGCGAGTTGTCCCCCGGGTCGTCGAACGACGCGGTGAACCGCCCCGCCCAGCGCGCGAAGCCGTCCGGCGTCACCGGCGGGCGCTCCAGCGCGAAGCCCGCCTTGAAGTCCCTGGGAACGTTCGGGATGAAGCCCGTCTCCGCCAGGTTCGTCTCCGTGGGACCGATGCCCGGCGCGTCCGCGTAGAGGTACGCCCCCGCGTTGAGCAGGTCGTCGATGATGTCCTTGAGCAGCGCGTAGGCCGCGAGGATGAGCGCCCGGAATGGATCCGGCAGCCCCAGGAGGATGGCCGCCAGCGCCTGGAGCAGCGCCTTCACGAACTGGAGCACCGCGATGATGATCTGGAGCGGCGGCTTGACGATGCCCACCAACTGCTCCAGCCCCGGCGGCACGCCAATCACCAATGGCCGCCACGCGGGCCCGGCCGCGGCCCCCGCGTCCGTCCCGTTGCCGTCCGCCCCGGTGCCGTCCGTCCCTTCCGTCTCGGCCAGGGCCTTCGCCAGCTCCTCGCAGCAGACCTCCAGCGCGCCGTGGAGCTCAGCGATAGCGGCGTCGTTGAACTCGGCCACGCGCGTCCTCCCGGGTGCGTTGTTCCAGCTCCATCAGCCTCTCCAGCCGCTCGGCGTCCTGGGCCACGCCCACCGCCGCCGCCTGGAGCAGCAGGGCCTTCACCTCTTCCAGCCGCTCGCGCAGCACCGACGCCTCCAGCGGACTCCAGCCGGGCTCCCTCATCGCGTCACCCCACCGGCAAGCGCTTGACGAAGCCGAAGTAGGACCAGTCCAGCATCGGCGTCATCGCGGCCCAGACGTCCAGCAGCGGCCCGTACGCGGCCACCGTCATCGGGTTCACCGCCTTGAGGATCTGCGCCAGCATCGTGAAGTGGATGGCCAGCCCGTCGCCCAGCACCATGGGCGAGATGGCGGAGATGCCGCCCACCTGGCACATGCCCAGCATGGTGTTGATGGACACGTTGCCCATCAGCGCGTCGATGGAGACGGCGTTGAGCGACGGGCCCGGCAGGTCCGGCATCGTCGCGGCGACCTTCACCGCCTTGCCCGCGGCGAGGTTCACGTTGCCGCCGGACGTGACGCCGAAGCCGCCCACCGCCGTCTCCTGCGACGCGCCGGACACGGTGCGCGTGTGGCTGCCCTGGATGCGGTCCTCGCGCGGGCCGCCCACCGTCTCCTTCAGGCCCGTGCCGCCCACCACGCGGCTGTAGCCCGCCACGTCCACCTTCTCCGTCAGCGACCCCGTCACGTGCAGCGACACGTCCCCGCCCACGTCGCGGGTGTGGCTGCCGTCCACCGTCTCCTCCTGCGTGCCGCCCACCTCCAGCCGGTCGTCGCCGTCCACCTCCGCGGAGCGGTTGCCCTCGTTCACCGTGCGCTCGTTGCTGATGAGCCGGTCCAGGCCCTCCGCGGACAGGATGACGCGGTTGCCCTGCCGGTCGTGGATCTCCACGCGCGCGGACTCCGGCCGGTCGTCCAGGACGATGTAGTGGCCCGTGGCGGACTTGAGCATCCGCACGCCCGGCACCGCGGACTGGGGCGGATAGTCGTGCTTGGGCACTTCGCTGACGTCCGGGGCCACGCGCGCGGTGGAGTCCGGCTGGCCCAGGTCCGCGAGCGCCGGCTGGCCCCACCACATGCCGCTCCAGATGGGCTGGGACAGGTCGCCGCCCTCGAACTCCACCCAGACGCCCGCGCCCACGTCCGGCACCACGAAGAGGCCCTGGTCCGGGCCCGCGTAGGGCGTGCACGGCATGGCCCAGCCGGTGGCCACGTCCCCCATCAGGCGCGGCACCACGCACTGGATGCGCCCCAGGTTGAGGGGGTCCGACACGTTGGTCACGTAGCCGCGGTACTTGCCGAAGTAGCGGCTCTCCGTGCGTTCGATGAGTTGCTGCAGCAGTTGTTCAATCATCGCGCGGTCCCCAGGTCGTCGTCCTCGTCGTACTGGCGCACGCCGGAGACGTCCGACAGGTTGATGTAGACGGGTGTGATGCCGTCCGGCCCGGTGAGGTGGACGACGTCGTCGATGAGCTCCACCACCAGGCCCACGTACACCTGGCCCAGCGTGGTGAAGAGGTAGCAGCGCTGCCCCATGCTGGCTTCGAGCAGCTTGCGCATCACTCCTCCAGCTTCTGCACGAGCCGCGTCGCCAGCTTCACGCGCGTATCCACCCAGACGCCCACGTCGCGCTGGCGCTCGGCGGCGAGCTTGCGGCGCGCGGCGCGCACCAGGTCCTGGAGCGTCACGGGCACGGCGGGAATGGGCGGCAGGCGGGAGATGCGCACCTCCAGGGCCTTGAGCACGACGGCGTCCAGGTCCAGCTTCGCGCGCGTGCCCGCCAGGTTCTCCAGCGCCGCGACCTTCGCGTCGGGCGCGTCCGGCGTGGCGGAGAGGCTGACCTCCGGCAGCGCGGTGCGCTGGAGGGCGACGAGGCCACTGAGGGCGAAGGGGTCGGGCATGGGGGTGTCCTCCGGAAAAAGGGGTTCCAGCGCTACGGGTTGAGCTCCACCACGGCGTCGGCTTCCTGGACGTGCACGCCGGAGGTGGTCGCGTTGCCGACGGCCGCCACGCGCGAGCCGCCCAGGATGATGACGGAGTGGGCGTACGGATCCGGCGGCAGCTCCAGCGGCATGGGCAGCACGCCCGCGTCCTGCACCGGCTTGGGGCCCGCGATGCCGCCCGTGTAGAACGAGTCCGCCAGCACCTCGTGCAGCACGGAGACGTTGAGGATGCTCTCCTTCACGGTGGACGCCGCCGAGTCGATGCCGAGCACGCTCTTGTCCACCAACTGGAGCGCCTTCTTCGGGTCGCCCTCCGCCGCGGCCAGCACGGAGCGCACCTGGGCCTGCACGTCCTCCGGCCTCTCCGCGTGCATCGCGACGCGGTCCACCAGGTCGCGCAGCGCGCTCGTGGGCGAGTCGTCCTTCGTCACCGCGATGCCGTAGAGCGTCCGGGCTCCCAGGCGCACGTCCATGGTCGCGGGCAGCTTGGAGCGGAGGTCCTCCACGGTGGGCCGGTCCAGCACTCTCGTGGTGGGGATC
>NZ_RAVW01000642.1 GCF_003611585.1 Corallococcus exercitus
GCGGGGGACTCAGGGAGGGGACGGACTCGCTCAAGGCGCGGCGACTGTAGGCGCCGGCTTCCACACCCCGCAACCGCTCGCTTCCCGCGAGGGCCTACGGGCAGTAGCGCGCGTAGCGCAGGCCGCGCGTCGTCACCGTGCCGCCGTCCGGGGGGCGGTGGTAGTGCACGTAGGTGAAGCCCACCTGGATCCGGTCCTGGGCATCGACATGCACCGCGGAGTTGCTGGGGAAGGCGGTGCCGCCATCAAGCGACTCCACGGTGAGTGGCGCCGTCGAACCGACGGGGCTCTGGCCGTACAGCGACTTCACCACCAACTGGCTGGGACTTCCGTTGTCCGCCGCGTACGTCTCCGCGTCATCCAGCAGGGCCCACGACAGGTTCCCGGGGCCCATTGCCAGCGCGGGGCCCCGGCTCAGGAACGCCCCCAGTCCCTGCCGCGTCCAGGTGCCGCCGTCCTTCACCCACAGCCAGGCGCCCTGCTCCGTGGAGGCCAGCAGTCGGGGATGGCCGGCCGCATCCAGCTCGAGCGCCACCCGGAGGAGGGGCGAGTTCATGGGAACCCAGAAGTCCAGCGGCTCGACGGTCCACGTCCCCGACATGTCGGTGGCGTACACGACCTGGCTGAGCGCACCCTGCGCACGCAGGAAGACGGCGTGGAGGTGGCCCGCCGCGTCCAGCTTCATCCGCTCGCGCTCGCCCCGTCCCCCCGCCGTCTCCAGTGGGGTCAGGGTCCAGGTCCCCTCCGCGGTGCGGGTGCCGTGCAGGTAGCCCTGGGCCGCGGTGGTCTGCCCGATGAGCAGGTGCGGTGCGCCCTGGGCGTCGAGCGCGATGGCAGCGGCCCAGCCCTTGCCCACCACTTCCGACCGCCAGACGCCTCCCGTGTCGTGGGCGTAGGCAACGGAGTCCTGCTGCTGGACCAGCAGGTGGTGCGTGCCATCCGCGCCCACCGCCATGTGCGTGGAGTAGGCGGCCCACACGTCGCCCGCCTGCACCGGTCCTCCCTCCGGCAGGGTCGTGCCCACGTAGACGTGGGTGCCCTTTGAATAGGCGTAGTGCCCCACGCCCCGCGCGTCGAAGACGAACGCCTCGGTGACGCTGTCCACGCCTTCGTCCAGCACCCGCGTGGTCCAGCCCGGCGCGGTGCCACCGCACTCCCCCCAGTCCGTGCTGGCGTCGGGGAACTCGCCTCCATCGGGGCCGCCCTCGGCCCCGGCGTCAGGGCTGAACGTCACCAGCTGCACGCAGGTGCCGGCGGCGTTCCGGGTCACCTTGCCCTGCCCGGGGCGGGAGACCCCATCCGTGCAGATGGGGTCGCAGCCGGTCAGCAGGACCGCGGCCACGGCGGCGCTCGACAGCGCGGTGTGCGCGAGGAAGGAACGGGACACGGGAGGACCGTCAGGGCTCGAGGTTGGCGCTTGCGGGCGCGACATCAGCGCACCCGCGCGCGGACACGGCCGGGCCCGACGGCCCGCGTCCGCTAGCGCCGAAGGGAGACTTCCAGGCCGTACTGCGGATCCATCCCGGTCCGGCCGTTGGCGGTGACGCGGTCCAGGCCCACCTGGGCTGACAGCCGCAGCGGCATGCCCCCAAGCCGCCCCGTCACGCCCGCGGCCACGTGGCCGGTGAGCAGCGCGGGGTCCGCCTGCCGGAAGCCCGGCGCCGTGAGGCCCAACAGCCCCCAGCCCAACCCCACCTCCGCGAACAGCGGCGTGCTCGCCGGGGCCTGCAACCCCAGCAGGCCCTCCACCGTGAAGCGGTGCAGCCGGATGCCGTCGCGGGCCGCCAGCGGCGTCACGCCGTACGCCCCGCGCACGCCGTAGTAGAGCAGGTGCAGCGATGACGACGGCGTGCGCCACGACAGGCTGGGCCCGGTGGCGAACTTCGCCAGCCCCAGCGGCGAGCGCCCCGCGCCCAGGCCCAGCTCCAGCTTCGACGTCCAGTCGGACGGCGCCGCCACGGCCAGCGGAGAGTGGGCCCCGCCGATGACGGGCGGCTGGAAGGGCGTGCGGAAGTCCACCGGCACCAGCCCCACGGCGGCCACGTACTCATCGTAGAAGGACCGGTCCAGCGGCACGGCGAACAGGCCCCGGCGGAGCGCCTCCTCCGCGGGACCTCGCTCCTGCAATTCGCGCGGATGCAGCTCCGGCGTGCCCGAGGACAGCTGCGCCAGCGTGACGCGCGCCTCCGCGTTCGGCGCGCGCACCCAGTACACGTCGCGCAGCGGCAGGAGGATCTGCGTCCACTGCTGCGGCGAGCGCCGCACGTCCACCAGCCGCTGGCCGTCCGCGTCCTCCACGGAGAGGCGCGCGTACTCGAAGCCCGCGGGGAAGGTGACGGAGGGGCCCTCCGGAGCGGGGCCCACCAGCGGGCGGCGGGGCTCGGCCGTGGGCGCGAAGGCGTTGACGGACAGGCGCGCGGGCATGCCCTTCACGCCGTGCAGCGAGGCGGCCACGAACGCGGCCAGCTCGCTGTACTCCACCTGCCCGTCGCCGTTGATGTCCGCGCCGCCCAGCAGGCCGGAGCGCGCCACGTGGCTGAAGACGCCCGCGCGGATGCGGGACCACTCGTGCGTCTCCCCGTCCTCGCTCTCCGCGAAGAGGGCGCCCACGTGCGGGCGCGACGCCAGTTGCTCGCGCGCGAGCACCCCGCGCAGCTCCGCCAGCACCGCCGCGTCGGGCGTGCCACCGCGGCTGCCCACCACGCCGGAGGCGCGGCACGCATCCGCGATGACGTGCACGTAGTCCGCGCCCAGCGGATCCACGACCTCCGCGTAGAGGCTGGTCCGGTCCAGGCGCGCGTCGGCGAGCGTGAAGTAGGCGCGGCCCGCGTCGTCCGTGTTGCCGTGGCCCACGTAGACGATGAGCACGTCCGTCTGGCGGCCCGCCGCGTGGTCCGCGAGCGCCGCCGCCTGCAGGTGCTTCACCGCCTGCTCCACCGCGGCGTGCGTGGGGGCTCGCGCGTCCTTCAGCACCAGGCTGCCGCCCTTGCGCGTGGGCTCGTCCGGATCCACCAGCAGCGTGGTCTCCACGCCCAGCCGCTTGAGCGTCTCCGCCCACAGCACGCCGTCGTCGTCCGCGTAGCGCAGCGGCGCGAGCGCCGGGTCGTCACTGCCGTTGTGGGCGATGACGAGCGCGCGCCGGACGGTGTCCGCGAATGCCTCCGGAGCCGCAACCAGCAGGGCCGCTCCCAGGAGCACTTCCAGCTTCTTCATGGAGAATCCTTTACCCGGACCTCCTGCCTGAGCACCACCACCCCCTCCGTCGTCCCGTCGCGCAAGGCCGCCAGGGTGGCGTCCGGGTGCTCGGAGAACGTCGCGGTGATCTCCGCCATATCGGACGCCGGGGGCAGCGCGACCGTCAGCTCCAGGGGGCGCTCCTCGCCGGCCTTGCCGCTGAGCGGGAAGGGGCCGCTGACCTCTTCGTGGCCGCCGGCGCGAACGCGCACCGCGACGTGGGTGTAGGGCGGACGGGCACCCGCCGCGAAGGCGAGCGTGGCGCCCGGGGTGCACGCCGTGCCGGTGCGCAGCTCGCGCAGGGACTGGCCCGGCGCCGCGCAGAAGACGCGCAGGACGGGCTGGGCCAGCGGCGCGGTGGGCGGGG
>NZ_RAVW01000643.1 GCF_003611585.1 Corallococcus exercitus
CCCCTCCAGGAGCCCGAATGCCCCGCGTCACTCGGATGCTGTCCCTCATGCTGTCCACCTGCCTCACCGGCGCGTCGCTCACGGCATCCGCCCCCGCGTTCGCGCAAGCGGCCCCGGAAGCGCGGTGGCCCCGCCCACAGGACGACGCCCCGGGGTGTCGCATGTTGCCGCGCGGCTCCGTCCACTCGTGGCTGGTGACCGAGTCCGTCTACCAGAACGAGGAGCTGGCCTTCGACGGCAAGGGCCTGCTCATCGCCAAGAAGGGAGAGGCGCTGGTGGCCGTCCCCGCGTTCGGCCCCACGCGAGTCATCTCCCGGGATGCGCGGCTGGCCACGCTCTCGCTGGGGCTGCGGGTCCTCCCCTCGGGTGACGTGCTCGTCGCGCAGCCGGCGGTGGCGGAGGGGCTGACGGCGAAGCTGCTGCGGGTGCGCCCGGATGGCACCGTGTCCGAGTTCTTCACCGCGGCCTCCATGCCGCCGGGCCTGCCTCCGTTCATCATCCCGAACGGGCTCGACGTGGACGCGGGGGGCAACGCCTGGGTGAGCGACGTGGCGACGTCGCAGTTGTTGCGCATCTCCGCCAACGGAACGCCCTCGTCCATCGCCGTCGGCGCGGAGGCCCAGGGCGTGAGTGGGCTGGTGTTCGACGACGCCCGCTCCACCCTCTTCTACACGGGCGCCCCCAATGGCACCGTGCGCCGCGTGCGCGTGGATGCCTCGGGACGCCCCGTGGGCCCTCCCGAGGTGGTGACCGTGCTCCAGGGCACCCGGCTGGACGGCCTCACGCAGGACCGATGCGGCAACCTGTACGTCGTGGACAGCGACCCCGCGCGGAAGCGCTTCCGGCTGCTGCGGGTGGACCTGGACGCGGGAGGCGCGGCCGTGGGCGGGCCCACGGTGCTCGCCACCTTCGACGACCAGGTGTCGGGCGTGCAGTTCGGCGCGGGCCCCGGCTACGACGCGAGCAGCGTCTACGTCAGCGGCATCTGGGGGAAGGTGTTCCAGGTGCCCGTCGGCGCGAAGGGGGCGCCTCGCTTCAGCGCGCCTTGAGCCCCGAAGCCGGGGCGTGATGGGCCGCCCTGGCGCGCGGGGATGCGAATCGGGAATGATGCCGGCCTTTTCTCGGAGGGGGCGATGTCGATGCGCGTCGTGCTGGCGGTGTTGCTGTGGGCCTCGGTGGCCGGGGCGGTTGAGCTGTCCAACGAGTTCTCACTGGAGTCGCCCCGGTACGGACGGCTCCTGGCCAGCGTCGGCTCGGCGCGCGCCGCGTCCGGTGGTGGCGTCACCCTGCTGGTCTGGAGCGACGACCGGCGCGGGGACAACAACGCCGCCTATGGCACCGGCCCGGAGATCTTCGCCACGCGCATCGACGCGGAAGGCAAGGTGCTGGACCCGGCCGGCATCCCCCTGTGCACCGCGTCCCATGGCCAGGAAGCCCCCTCGGTGACGTGGGATGGCCAGCAGTTCCTCGTCGTGTGGCAGGACTTCCGCGACAACAACCACTACGCCATCTACGGCGCGCGGGTGAGCCCTGACGGCACCGTCACCACCCCGCCGGATGGCTTCCGCATCTCCGCCCCCATCCCCGTCGTCGACGGCGAATGGGAGGAGGCCCCGCGGGTGGCCAGCTCCGGTGGGGTGAGCCTGGTCGTGTGGCAGCGCAACACCCGCACCGCCTATGACCACGACATCCTCGGGGCCCGCGTCCGCGACGACGGCACCGTGCTGGACCCCACCCCGCGGGTGCTCGTCTCGGCGGCCGGCAACCAGGAGAGTCCCTCCGTCGCGGCGGGAACCGACGGCTTCCTCGTGGCCTGGTCGGATGGCCGCCACCAGGTGGGTGAGAGCCTTCAGTGGGACATCTACGCCACGCGGGTGGCCCCCTCCGGCGAGGTGCTGGACCCCGCGGGCATCCCGGTGAGCGTCCTCGCCAGCAGCGCCCAGACGTTTCCCCGGCTCGTCTTCGACGGGACGAACTACCTGGCGGTGTGGGGCGACAGCCGGAACTCCTCCTACGGCGACCTCTACGGGGGGCGGGTGAGCCCCGACGGCAAGCCGCTGGACGGCACCGGGGTGCGCATCACGCCCGCCAGCAACGACTACAAAGAGGGCCGCGCCCTGGCCTTCGACGGAACGCAGACCTGGGTCGTCTGGCTCGCCGCCACCAACAGCTTCGACGAGGGCATCTACGGGGTGCGCCTCGGCACGGACGGCGTGGTGAAGGACACCCAGCGGGTGCCCCTCTTCACCCACGCGGGACAGAAGGGGTTGCAGGACCTGGTGTTTGACGGCACGCGGCTGCGAGCGGTGTGGACCGAGTACGTCGGCTCCTTCGGCGCCAGGTCCGGTCGCTTCGAGACGGACGGCCGGCTGGTGGACGGAGCGGGCAGCTTCCTCGCCCGGGGCGCCAATCTCCAGGACGAGCCGAGCGTGGCGTCCTCCGGTGGTACCGCGCTCATGGCGTGGCGGGATCGGCTGGGCGAGCAGACCGGCTCCTCCACCCGCGTGCGGGCCCAGCGGCTGGACGCCGAAGGTCAGCCCACGGGCAACGTGCTCGAGCTGCCCTCCACGACCCCCGTGGGCAGGACGGCGGTGGGCGCGGGCGACAGCATGTACCTGGTGGCCTGGGGCGAGGACGTCGCCGGGTACGACATCCGGGCCCAGCGGGTGCGGGCGGACGGGACGCTCATCGACGCGAAGCCCCTCAAGCTCGCCACGGGCACCCTCTCCGGTCCCTCCTCCATCGCCAGCTCCGGGAACGACTTCTTCGTCGTCTGGGAGGAGCCTGGCTCGCGCATCACCGGGGCGATGGTTCGCGCGGACGGCTCGGTGTCGAGCCCCATCCGCCTTCCCAGGCCCGCCTCCTCCCTCCAGAAGCAGCTCCAGCCGAAGGTGGCCTTCAATGGCACCCACTTCCTGGTCGTGTGGTCCAACTACGACGGTGGCAACTACGACATCCATGCCGCCCGGGTGAGCCCTACCGGGCAGCTGGTGGACGTGACACCCCAGGTCATCTGCGCCGCCAACGCCGCCCAGTACGAGCCGAACGTGGCCGCCCATGGCGACTTCCTCGTCACCTGGTCGGACTACCGCACCAGTGGGGCGGTGGGGGAGATCCGCGCCACGCGCGTGGCGAACGACGGCACGGTGGAGGATCCGGAGGGGAAGGTCGTCGTCACGGGCGTGGCGCTGCGTCGCAACTCACAGCCGATGTTCGACGGCTCGGGCTTCACCGTCCTCTGGGAGGAAGGGTTGGAGGCCTTCATGGGCGTCAAGCTGGCGCGCGTGTCGCTGGACGGGACGGCGGTGGCGGCGGAGCCCGTGGACGTGTGGCGCTACCAGGACGACGCGCGCACGGCGGGCATGGCCCTGCTCGCGCCCCACAAGGGGGTCGTCATCTACCAGCGCTTCGACTCGGGACCAGGCCTGCAGGTGGACCGCGTCCACGGGCGGGTGCTGACCCTCACGGAGGACGGCCCGCCGGATGCCGGCAGCGGCGACGCTGGCACGGACGGCGGCGTGGACGCAGGCACCGGCGAGGGCGGCGACGCGGGCACCGACGGTGGCGGCGGCACGGACGCCGGGACTGACG
>NZ_RAVW01000644.1 GCF_003611585.1 Corallococcus exercitus
TTGCGGCGACAGGGGCTTTCAAAAAGAATCCGGCAGCGACCTACTCTCCCACGCGGTTTCCCGCGGAGTACCATCGGCTCTGGAGGGCTTAACTTCCGTGTTCGGGATGGGAACGGGTGTGACCCCTCCGACATTGCCACCGGAAAAGCGAATGACGGTGCATACGAAGGGTAAGTTGCAGGTTTCTGCGTGAATGAAGCCTCTTCGAAGTTGAAGAAGCAATTGAGAATAGCTGATGTCTTCCGGGCGGACGCGCATATGGCGTCCTGGCCTCGGCCTTGGCCCCGAGTCCCTTACTCCCCGCGTGGGGGCATGCAAGAGAAGGGGGGAAGTAAGCCGCTCGACTTATTAGTACTGGTTAGCTTAACGCGTTACCGCGCTTACACACCCAGCCTATCAACGTGGTAGTCTTCCACGAGTCTTCAGGGGCTTGCGCCCGGGATACCTGGTCTTGAGGTCGGTTTCCCGCTTAGATGCTTTCAGCGGTTATCCAATCGGCACATGGCTACCCAGCGATGCCTCTGGCGAGACAACTGGTACACCAGCGGTGCCTCCAACCCGGTCCTCTCGTACTAAGGTCAGAGCCTCTCAAGTATCCTACGCCCACAGCAGATAGGGACCAAACTGTCTCACGACGTTTTGAACCCAGCTCGCGTACCGCTTTAATTGGCGAACAGCCAAACCCTTGGGACCTGCTCCAGCCCCAGGATGCGATGAGCCGACATCGAGGTGCCAAACCTCCCCGTCGATGTGAACTCTTGGGGGAGATAAGCCTGTTATCCCCGGAGTACCTTTTATCCGTTGAGCGATGGCCCTTCCATTCAGGACCACCGGATCACTATGACCTGCTTTCGCACCTGCTCGACCTGTCGGTCTCGCAGTCAAGCTCCCTTATGCCATTGCACTCGACGCCCGGTTTCCAATCGGGCTGAGGGAACCATCGCGCGCCTCCGTTACTTTTTGGGAGGCGACCGCCCCAGTCAAACTACCCACCAGACAGTGTCCCAGTCCCGGCTGACGAGACGTGGTTAGACACCAGAAATCAACAGGGTGGTATTTCACCGTTGCCTCCACCGAACCTAGCGGCCCGGCTTCAAAGGCTCCCACCTATCCTACACAGTCAATCCCTAGTGTCACTGTCAAGTTGTAGTAAAGGTTCACGGGGTCTTTCCGTCTTGCTGCGGGTAAACTGCATCGGCACAGCTATTTCAATTTCGCTGAGTCCCTCTCCGAGACAGTGCGGAAGTCGTTACTCCATTCGTGCAGGTCGGAACTTACCCGACAAGGAATTTCGCTACCTTAGGACCGTTATAGTTACGGCCGCCGTTTACTGGGGCTTCGGATCATCGCTTCGCCTTGCGGCTGACGAATCCCCTTAACCTTCCAGCACCGGGCAGGAGTCAGACCCTATACGTCGGCTTGTCGCCTTCGCAGAGTCCTGTGTTTTTGGTAAACAGTCGCTACCGCCATTTCTCTGCAACCTCTCTCGGCTTCGGCTGTACGCCTACACCTACCAGAGGCCCACCTTCTTCCGAAGTTACGGTGGAAATTTGCCTAGTTCCTTGGAGGAGAGTTCTCTCAAGCGCCTTAGGATTTTCTCCTCACCCACCTGTGTCGGTTTGCGGTACGGACACCCTGCAGACTCCCTGCGGGACTTTTCTTGGAAGCCGAGCATCAGCGACTTACCCCTTGCGGGGCGCCATGGGGTCTCGGGGATGACTGCCGCGCCTTTATTCGTACGCGACACCCCTACGCCTTTAGACTGACACAACCACCGGTCAGCTCGCCTAGCTTTCTCCGTCCTCCCTCAGTTCAACGTCTGCAAGATGGCGCAGGAATATTAACCTGCTTGCCATCACCTACGCCTTTCGGCCTCGGCTTAGGACCCGGCTAACCCTGGGAAGATTAACTTGACCCAGGAAACCTTGGGTTTACGGCGAGGGGGTTTCTCACCCCCTTTATCGCTACTCATTTCGGCATCAGCACTCCCAGTCGCTCCAGCAGCCTTTTCAGTCTACCTTCGCTGCAACTGGGACGCTCCCCTACCGCCATACACGCCTGACGTGTATGACCCGAAGCTTCGGCACTAGTCTTGAGCCCCGTTACATTTTCGGCGCGGCCTGTCTTGACCAGTGAGCTATTACGCTTTCTTTAAAGGATGGCTGCTTCTAAGCCAACCTCCTGGTTGTCAATGACCTGCCACATCCTTTCTAGTGTTCACTTAGACTAGATTTGGGGGCCTTAGCTGTCGGTCTGGGTTATTCCCCTCTTGCCAATGGACGTTATCACCCACTGACTGCGTCCCGGGATAACAATTGCCGGCATTCGGAGTTTGGTACGGTTTGGTAATCTGGTGAGACCCCTAGCCGTTCCAGTGCTCTACCTCCGGCATTGAATTGCCCGAGCCGATACCTAAATATCTTTCGGGGAGAACCAGCTATCACGGAGTTTGATTGGCCTTTCACCCCTACACACAGCTCATCCCAGAAATTTTCAACTTTCATGAGTTCGGTCCTCCATGCGGTGTTACCCGCACTTCAACCTGGCCATGTGTAGATCACCCCGCTTCGGGTTATAATACACGCAACTTAGCGCCCTATTCGGACTCGCTTTCGCTCCGGCTCCACCTATCGGCTTAGCCTCGCTACGTATATTAAGTCGCCGAATCATGATGCAAAAGGTACGCTCTCGCACTGGCTTGCGCCGTAGTGCTCGAACTGCTTGTAGACATGCGGTTTCAGGTTCTTTTGACTCCCCTCACCGGGGTTCTTTTCACCTTTCCCTCGCGGTACTTGTTCACTATCGGTCGCCAAGGAGTATTTAGGCTTACCGGATGGTCCCGGCAGATTCAGACAGGATTGCACGTGTCCCGTCTTACTTGGGTAACCCGCTCAGCTCCAACTGGCTTTCGTGTACGCGACTATCACGCTCTTTGGTGCGTCTTTCCAGGACGCTTCCACTAGCCTGTCAAAGTCCTACCGCGGACCCGCTACCCCACCGCCATTTGCATGACGTTGGTTTGGCCTCTTCCCATTTCGCTCGCCACTACTTTGGGAATCACTCGTTGTTTTCTCTTCCTCAGGGTACTGAGATGTTTCACTTCCCCTGGTTTGCTCTGCAAACCTATGTATTCAGTTTGCAGTAACGCAGCTATTCGCCGCGCTGGGTTTCCCCATTCGGACATCTCCGGATCAACGTTTGGTTGGCAACTCCCCGAAGCTTTTCGCAGCCACCCACGTCCTTCATCGCCTCTTGGCACCTAGGCATCCACCGCACGCCCTTAGTAGCTTACTTGCCCTGATCTCTTGTCGTCACGCCCGCCTCCCGGCGGATTGTCGAAACTCGTGACCAAGGCCCAGACCCCTGCTCTTCGCAGCAGGCCCGGAAGACTTATTTCTTTTGCTGTTCTCTTACTGCTTCTTCTTGTGTGGGAGACTTCGCTTTTGCCTCCCCCGGCTGCCTCGCGGCGCCAGGTGAAGCTCATGGCGAAGTCGGCACTTCTGTTGAGAACTTCACTCAGCAGAAATTGCAACTTACCCTTCGTATGCACTTGTCAAAGAACGTCCCTGCGACTTCCAGG
>NZ_RAVW01000645.1 GCF_003611585.1 Corallococcus exercitus
GCGGGGCGCGCGGGCGGGGGGAAGGCGTCGCGGATGGCGACCACCAGCCGGTTCACGTCCACCAGAGTCTCGCCGATGGCGGGCGCCATCGTCTCCCAGAGGGACAGGTCCGCGGCGTCGTCAGGCTCGGCGGTGGTGGGCTCGTACTTCACGATGCTCAGGTGCCCCAGCCGGTCGATGGCGACGGCGGCCGCCTGGTAGACCTTGCGCAGCCGCGCCGCGAAGTCGCGGTCCATCAAGGCCTCGAGCAGCGCATCGAGGCGGGGCGGCAGGGCATCCTGCGGGGGGCGGTTCTTCGGCGCGACCATGACGCGGCACCCTAGCCCAGCCACCCCACGGATACGTCAACGGGGGGAGGCAGGGACCGGCTCCCGGCTTTCCGGCGTACAGTGGACAGACGGGGAGAAAACGCATGACAGGTGGCATCCAGCGCCGGCGATGGGTGACCGGAGGGCTCGGGCTGTTGCTTCTGGGGGGAGGCTTGGCCTACGTGGCCTCCGGGCGGTGTCTGTCCGCCTGGATGTTCCAGGGCGTGGACGTGACCGCGTGTCCGGACGGCGGGTTCCGCCAGACGGTGAGCGTGGCCGCCAACGGCCTCGCGCGAGGCGCCTCCAGCCAGGTGGGGGTCTGGGCGGAGGCGCACGGCGTGGACGCGAAGGGCCGCGCGCTCAAGGCGTACGTGGGCCGGGGCACCGCGGCGCTGTTCCTGGTGGACGCGGCCGGCAAGGAGTCGCCGCTGCCGCTGGACGCCAACGGCCGCTGGGAGCGTAACGATGATGGCCTCCTGACGGCGCCGGTGACGCTGCCGCAGGTGCCGGACGGCGACTACCGGCTGCGCGCGCGCGTCACCACTCCGCTGGGCTCCGACACGGTGGACGCGTCGCTGCCCCTGTACGCGCCCGCGCGGGTGCGGGTGCTGACGGATCGGCCCCTCTACGAGCCCGGGCACCGGGTGCGCTTCCGCGCGGTGGCCCTGCGCGCGAAGGACCTGTCGCCGCTCGACGGACGGCCGGGGACGTGGAAGGTGACGGACCCCGACGGCGAGGTGGTGCTGGAGGAGCGCGCCCCCGCGGGCCCCTGGGGCGTGGTGGCCGGGGAGTTCCCGCTGGACCGGGGCGCGCCCACGGGGACGTGGACGGTGGCGTGGACCAGCGGCGGCGCGTCCGGCTCCGAGTCCTTCACCGTGGAGCCCTTCACGCTGCCGCGCCTGCGGCTGGAGGCGACGAGCTCCCGGCCCTTCTGGCGCGCCAATGACACGCCGGAGGTGACGGGACAGGTGTCGTACGCGTCCGGCGCGCCGGTGGCGGACACGGACGTGACGCTGGCGTGGAGCCACGCGGGCGCATGGCCTCCGCCGACAGAGTGGCTTCGCGGCGAGCTTCCGACGAAGGCTCGCACGGATGCCTCCGGCCGCTTCCGCGTGACGCTGCCGCGCGTGCCCCAGGACCTGCGCGGCCAGGCCACGCTGAGCGCGAGCGTGGAGGCGAAGGACGCCACGGGTGAGCCGGTGCGCGGCGCCGTGTCGCTCCTGCTGTCCGAGGACGCGCTGGCCGTGTCCTCCGTGACGGAGCTGGAGGACGGGCTGGTGGCGGGCTTCAGCAACCGCGTCTACCTGCGCGCCACCACCGCGTCGGGACGGGTGCTGCCGGGCGCGGAGGTGACGGTGACGCGCGCGTGGGATCCGCGCGACAAGGGCGTGAGCGCGGTGGCGGACGAGGACGGCGTGGCCGCCTTCCAGTTGGACCCGGGCCCCGCGGTGAACGTGGTGGTGCCGCCCTTGCCGGTGCGCGTGCAGCCGCGTCCGCCGCCCGTGTCGCTCGTGTCGTCCCGGGACCTGCTGGGCGCGCAGGGCGGACAGGCGTCGCTGGAGGACCAGGCCGCGCTGGAGCGGCTGCTGCCCGTCCTGCATCCCTGTGCGCGCTTCGTCGCGCCGTCCTCCGGCGCGTCCATGGCGGAGTTCGCGGTGCGGGTGGGCGCGTCCGGGCAGGTGCTGGACGTGACCGGCGCGGACGAAGCGCTGGACGCGTGCATGGCGTCCGCGATGCGCGCGAAGGGACTGCCGGCGGGCCGGGAGCGGATGCTCCAGCTGCGCTTCCAGGTGATGGATGCGGGCCTGCCCTCGATGCGGTGGAACACGGAGGTCGCCTCCGGGGACGAGCGGGGCATGAGCGAGGCGCTGACGGCCGCCGCGCTGGATGCGCGTGCGTGCCTGCCTCCCACGCTGGACCGCGTCGTGGCCGTGCCCGCCGCGCTGACGTGGCGGCGGTGGGCGGACAAGCCGGAGCTGGCGCTGTCCTGGGTGCCCGAGCCCACGAGCGAGAACGCGCTGTCCGCGACGGCCCTGGCCTGCGTGAAGGAGCGCTTCGCGCGCATCCGCCTGCCCGCCTCGACGCAGGCGGAGCTGCTGACGGGACGGCGGCCGTCGGAGGCCATGGGCGTGGTGCGCTTCAGTGCGCAGCCCACGTATGGCGGCAACGGCGTGCCTCGCCCGCCGCAGGCCACCGTGTTCCTGGGCTACGAGCTGAAGGTCCGCGCGAAGTGGGACGGCCAGGACATGGGCGAGACGAAGCTCGTGCTGCGCCCCGCGAGCCTGCCGCCGCTGCGCCTGCGCGCGACGCCGGTGCTGGCGAAGGCGGGTGAGTCCGTGAAGGTGGAGCTCTTGCGCGGCCCCGGCTTCGAGGGCGAGCTGCCCCGGACGCTGGTGCTGGTGGCGGGGCAGGCGCGGCTCAAGGAGATGGTGGATCCGGCCACGCGCTCCGTGCGCTTCACGCTGCCCCAGGACTTCGAGGGCTGGGCGGAGGTGGAGGGCGTGCCCGCGTCCGCGCGAGTGTACGTGGCCCCGCGCGCGGCGCTGTCGGTGGAGGTGTCGCCGGACAAGCCCGCGTACGCGCCCGGGGAGCTGGCGCACCTCCAGGTCCGCACGCGCGTGGACGGCAAGGACGGCGAGGCGGCGGTGGGCCTCTTCGGCGTGGACGAGACGCTGGCCCAGCTGGCGCCGCTGCCGGGCGCGGACGCGCTGGACGGGCTGCGGCCTTCGCCGTCGGTGGCCACGCCGGCCTTCGGCGTGCTGGACGGCCAGGCGCTGGCCATGGGGCGCATCCGGGGCGCGAACGCCGCCGCGGCGGCGCTGCTGCGCGTGACGGCGGTGCCCGCGCGGGAGGACCTGGAGACGCCGCTGACGGCGCATGCCACCAGCCCCTTCTTGCCGGACGCGGAGCTGACGGAGCCGTTCTACACGGTGCTGACGGAGCTGCACGCGCGCACGCGCAAGTGGGAGGAGACCGCGCCCGCGGGGGAGACGTTGGACCCGGCGGGGCTCGCGCGCCTGTGGGCGGAGTCGCTCGCCGCCTGTGAGCAGCGCGGGCAGAAGGTGACGGATGCGTTCGGCCGCAAGCTGCGGCTGTCGCGGCTGCCGGAGGACCTGCTGGCCCTGACGGATCCGCGCGCGGTGGTGGTGAATGGAACGCGGTTGCCGGAGGACGTCGTGAACTGGGGCGCGTGGGTCGCCCAGGAGGCGCCATGAAGCAGCGCTCGTGGTTGTCCGGGGCCGTGGGCCTCGGGGTGGGGTTCGTGC
>NZ_RAVW01000646.1 GCF_003611585.1 Corallococcus exercitus
GCTTCCTCCTCTCCCCTCCCCACCATGCCCTCCGACGTGCAGGTGACTCCCGTGCGCGGCGCGGCGGACCGGACGGCGTTCATCCGGCTGCCGTACTCGCTCTACCGTGACGACCCGAACTGGGTCCCGCCGCTGGAGATGGAGCGCCGCGACTTCCTGGACCCGAAGAAGAACCCCTTCTTCGACTACGCGGAGGTGGAGCTGTTCCTCGCCCGCCGCGGGCAGGACGTGGTGGGCCGGGTGGCGGCCATCAAGAACCCGCGCCACATGGAGTTCCACGGCACGAAGGAGGGCTTCTTCGGCCTCTTCGAGTGCGTGAACGACGCGGGCGTGGCCCGGGGCCTGCTGGACGCGGCCAGCGCGTGGCTGAAGGCGCGCGGCATCGACACCGTGCTGGGGCCGGCCAACTTCTCCTCCAACCAGGACTGGGGCCTGCTCGTGGAGGGCTACGACAGCCCTCCCGCGCTGATGATGCCCTACAACCCGGCGTACTACGCGGGCCTGCTGGAGACGTGCGGCTTCACCAAGGCGAAGGACCTGTGGGCGTGGGAGCTGTCGTCGTCCACGCCGCCGCCGGAGAAGGTGGCGCGCATCGCGGAGAAGATCCGCCAGCGCGAGGGCATCACCGTGCGCGCGGTGAACCTGAAGGACTTCCCCGCCGAGGTCGCCCGCATCAAGGAGATCTACAACGCGGCCTGGGAGAAGAACTGGGGCTTCATCCCCTTCACGGACCGCGAGTTCGACCACATGGCCAAGGAGATGAAGGCCATCGTGCGCCCGGAGCTGCTGCTCATCGCGGAGGTGAAGGGCGAGCCCGTCGCCTTCTCCATGACGCTGCCGGACGCCAACCCGGCGTTCCAGGCGGCCAACGGGCGGCTCACGACGTTCGGCCTGCCCATTGGCCTGGTGAAGCTGGTGCTGGCGTCGCGCAAGCTCAAGCGCCTGCGCCTGCTCACGCTGGGCATCAAGGAGGGCTACCGGCGCCGCGGCCTGGACGCCATCCTCTACCTGGACACCCTGCGCACCGCGAAGGAGCTGGGGTACACGGGCGGCGAGATCTCGTGGACGCTGGAGGACAACCACCTGGTCAACCGCGCCATCGAGTCCATGGGCGGCCAGCGCTCCAAGACGTACCGCGTGTTCCAGCGCCCCGCCTGACGTGTCCTGAAACACCTCCGCCCGGGCGCTGTGGCACCCGGGCGGAAGGTGAAGCGTGAGGCTGTCGAAGCGCCCTGCCCGGCTTGCGCTACTTCGCCTGCGGCGCGGCGCCCGTGGAACCGGCGGCGGACTCCTTCACGGAGGCCGCGCTGGTGTTGGCGTTCTCCTTCTCCAGCTGGGCGCGCTTGGACTTGAGCGTCGTCAGCAGGCCGTCGAAGCCCTTGGTGGAGAGGATCTTCTTGAACTGGCCGCTGTACGTGTCCACGAGGGAGACCTCGTCGGTGACGACGTCGTAGATGCGCCAGTCGGCCTTGGCCGACGCCTTGTAGAGCTTGTAGTTCACGGGCACCTGGTCCGTCTTCACGGTGAGCTCCGTGTCGACCGTGGCCTCGTTCCCCTGGATGCTCTCCTTGCCGTACTTCACGTCCGCCTTCGCCTGGCCGATGGCCTTCTGGGCGTACGAGGCGCGCAGGAGCCCCGTCATGGTGTCGGTGAAGTCCTTGCGCTGGGCGGCGGTGAGGCCCGCCCAGGCCTTCTCACCCAGGGCGCGCTTGGCGAGCTCCTCGAAGTCCACGAAGGACTCCACGACGGTGGCCAGGGACTGCACGGTGGCGCCGGGGGCGTTGGCCGCCTTCTGCACGGCGGCGTTGCCGTTCTTCACCACGTTGAGCGGGCTCACGGGAGCGGCGGCGAGCAGCGTGGCGGCAAGCAGGGAAGCAATCATATCGATGAAGCTCCGGGTTGAAGGTCAGGTGTGACGACACCGGTGAGGACTGGCAGCGTGGAAGGGTTATTCATCCGTCGCCGGGACGGCACCCGTGACGCGGGCCAGTGACGCCAGCCCCACGCGCACGTCGTGCCAGCTCTTGCCCCGCTCCGCGGAGGCCTGGGCCAGCGCGGTGAAGGCGTCCACCAGCTCCCGGGTGTCGCCGGTGCCCAGGTCGAAGGCGGCGTAGGCGGCGGTGGCCCAGCGCTTCGCGTTCTTCTCCGCCTCCGTGAAGGACTTCGCGCGCGCGTAGGCCGCGGCGAGCTGGCTCTGCACCTGCGTCACCTCCAGCTGGATGCCAGCCTTGAGCGTCTGTTCCTGCGCGTGCATCTTGTCCAGCTCCGCGCGGGCCTGCTCCAGCTGCGCGTCCTTGATGGGGATGTCGAAGGTGCCGCGGATCACCAGGCCCAGGCCCGCGGTGCGGTCGTTGAAAGGGTCGTAGGCGAAGGGGCTGCGCTGGCGTGTGGCGCTGCTCGTCCAGCGGATGTCGTAGTAGCCCGCGAGCCCCAGGTCCGGGTAGTAGCTGCGCTCGCGGATGAGGACCTCCTGCTCGCGCGCGATGATGCCCGCGGCGATGGCCTTCAGCTCCGGGCGGCGCTCGTTGGCCTGCTTCAACGAGGTCTCCAGGTCGGGCACGTTCACGTCGCCCTGGAGCGGCAGGTCCTCCTCCACCACCTCCACCTGCTCGTCCGGGCCCGCGCTGGCGAGGAGCCGGATGGCGGTGAGCGCGAACTGCTCGCCCTGCACGGCGGTGGCGCGCTGCGACTCCACGAGCTGACGGAAGTACCCCAGCTTGTATGTGTCCGTCTTGGACACCTGATCCGAGTCCTCCTTGAGGAGCGCGTCGATCTTGTCGCCCGCGTCCTTGAGGCGCTTGGACACGTCCTCCAGCTGCTTCAGGCCGGCCCGCGCCAGCTGGTAGCCGTAGTACGCCTGCGCGGCCTGGAAGCCCGCCTCCGCGCGCACGCGCTCGCGCAGCGCCGCGCCCACGATGGGGCCCTGCGAGCCCGCCTTCTCCAGCGCGGAGAGCTTGCCGAAGGTGTAGAGCGGCAGCACCGCGTTGCCGGTGGAGAACACCGTCACGCCCACCTTGCCGAAGTTCCAGTCGCCCTCCAGCGACGCCTCCGTGGTGGGCGGGCCCCCCAGGCCGTTGTTGCGCGCCTCGGGGACCGGGCCGCCCGCGCCCAGGGTGATCTCGAAGCGGGGGAACCAGGCCCAGCGGGCCTGATCATAGAGCGCCTGGAACTTGCGCAGCTCCGCGGTGGCCTCCGCCACGCGCGCGTCCTGCGTGCGCGCCCGCGCCATCAGCTGGGCCAGGGTGATGGGCCCCTTGGGAGCCTTCGTGCCCTCGGCGGCGCCCGGGGCCTGGGCCTCCTCCGGCGCACCCCGGGGGGCACCGGGCGTGAGGTCGCCCCGCGCGCCGTCGCCCGAGCCGGGGGCGATGGGGGACGTGCCCAGGTCCTGCGCGCCCGGGGTCGCGGAGGCCGGCCTGGGCGTGCCGGTGGTGGCGCGCTGGGCGGCGTTGCCCGGCTCGGCGGCCGGGCCGGGGTTCACGGAGGCGGGGCCCGGCAGCGGCGCGCGCGTGCCAGGGGTGGGGT
>NZ_RAVW01000647.1 GCF_003611585.1 Corallococcus exercitus
TGTCTCGTGGGCTCGGAGATGTGTATACGAGACAGGCCGGCGAGCCTACGCCGGGCCGGGAGTCTCATCCCAGGGGGCGCCCAGCCACGCCTGGAACGCGGCCTTCTGCGCGTCCGTGGGGCGCTCCACGCGCTGGAGCCACGCGGCGTCCGCGGGCTTCTGGCCCAGCACCACCGGCACCTCCAGCAGGCGGTCGCGGCGGAACAGCGTCACCCGCACGGTGTCGCCGGGGCGCTTGTCCTCGCAGCGGGCGATGAGCCCCGCGCCGTCCACGCGCCAGCCGTCCAGCGCCACCACGTCGTCCTCCGGGTACAGGCCGGCCTCCAGCGCGGGCGTGCCCTCCGGCACGGTGGACAGCGTGGAGGAGCCGCGCACCGTGACGCCCAGCCAGCCCTTCGGCCGGGGCTCGCCCTTGAGGCGCGGCGGCGTGCCGCCCTTGTCGTTGGGGGCCTCCCGCATGCGGAAGGACAGCTCCAGCCCCACGTGCGCGAAGACGCCGTAGTCCAGGTCGTCCGTGGAGCGCACCGCCCGGTCGAAGAAGGGCGTCAGGTCCACGCCCGCCACCTCGCTCGCGGCCTTCTCCACGCCGTCCTCCGGCACGCCGGAGCCGTCGCCATGGCGTTGCCATAGCAACCGCATGACGTCATCCAGGCACCGGGCGTCGCGGGTGGCGCGGCGCACCTCCAGGTCCAGCAGCGCGCACACCACCTCGCCCTTCAGGTAGTAGGAGACGGCGCTGTTGGTGGAGTGCTCGTCCGGGCGGTAGTGCTTCACCCAGCTGACGAGCGACGCCTCCGTGAGCGTCTGCACGCGGCGGCCCGGGGTGGAGTGCAGCAGGCTGAGCGTCTCTCCCAGGCGGGCCAGGTAGCGCGTGGCGGACATCAGGCCCGCGCGGCGCACGAAGAGGTTGTCGTAGTACGCGGTGCCGCCCTCGAAGGCCCACAGCAGCGTGGTGTAGTTCTCCTGCGAGTAGTCGAACGGCACCAGCGCGCGCGGCTTCACCCGCTTGATGTTCCACAGGTGGAAGTACTCGTGCGCCACCAGCGTGAGGAAGTCCTCCCAGCCCCGGTGCGAGGACAGGCCCGTGCGCGGGAAGAGCAGCGCGGTGGAGGCCTGGTGCTCCAGCCCGCCCCGGCCCTTGTCGGTGAGGTAGACGAGGAACAGGTAGCGCTTCAGCGGCAGGCCTTCGTACATGCGGGCCTGGGCCTCGCAGACGCGCTGCATGTCCGCGCACAGCCGCTCCGCGTCCGGCACGCTGTCTCCCCACACCACCACCTCATGCGGCACGCCCGCGGCGGTGAAGGTGAGCGGCGTGTGCGGGCCCACCTCGAAGGGGCTGTCCACGAGCGTGTCGTAGTCCGGCGCGTGGAAGGTGGCCCCTTCCGAGTCCAGCGCGCAGAACGTGCGCCAGCCCTGCGGCGCGTCCACGGTGACGTGGTGGGGCAGGGCGCGCGTGCCTTCCGTGTAGAGGAACACGGTGGCGCCGTTGAAGTAGGCGTGGCTGCCGTCCAGGTGGCTGGTGCGCACGGACAGTTCGTTCGCGTAGACGCGGTAGCGCAGGGTGACGGCCTGCCCCCTCGCGTCCACGCGCCAGGTGCGCTTGTCCAGGCGGCGCACCGGCAGGGGCTGGCCGTCCGGGCCTCGCGCGGTGACGTCCTGCACCTGGCGGGCGTACTCGCGCACCAGGTAGCTGCCCGGCGTCCACACCGGCATCACCGCGTCGAGCACGTCAGGCCCGGCGGGGAAGGCGGCCTCCACCTCGAACAGGTGCGCATGCGGGCGGGGCATGGCGACGTGGTAGCGGACGGCGAGCGACATGGACGGAGGGCCTTTCTTCCTTTGGGGACGGCGGGGTTACTTCGCCTTGACGAGCACGGCGCCGAAGAAGCCGTCGGTGCCGTGGGTGTGCGGGGCCAGCCGCAGGAAGGGGCCGGGCCCCAGCTTCGCGCCCAGCTCCGCGCCCAGCACCTCCGCCACGGGGCGCACGCTGAAGTCGGGGTGCTTGGACAGGAAGTCCTCCACCACGTTCTCGTTCTCCTCCCGCAGCACGCTGCACGTGCCGTAGATGAGCCGGCCGCCCGGCTTCACCAGCATGGCGAAGCGCGCGAGCAGCGCCTTCTGCCGGCCCACGTGCATCTCCAGGTCCTCCGGCGTGAGGCGGTACCGCGCGTCCGGCTTGCGGCGGAAGGTGCCGGTGCCGCTGCACGGCGCGTCCACCAGCACGCGGTCCGCCAGCCCCTTGAGCGGCGTGAGCGCGGCGTCCGCGTCCGGGCCCTCGTGGGGGATGAGCTGCGTGCGCACGTTGTGCACGCCCGCGCGGCGCGCGCGCTTGCGCAGGTCCTCCATGCGGCCCTCGTCCACGTCGAGCGCGTGCAGGTCGCCGCGGTTCTTCATCTGCGCGGCCAGCTGCAGCGTCTTGCCGCCCGCGCCCGCGCACGCGTCCACCACGCGGGTGGGCGGCGCGTCCACGAGCATGCCGAGGAGTTGGCTGCCCTCGTCCTGGATCTCGAACCCTCCGTCCTTGAAGTCCTGGAGGGAGAAGAGGTTGAGCCGCGTCTCCATGACCAGTCCGAAGGGGGACAGGGCCGTGGGCTTCGTGGACTCCACGTCCTCCGCGGCCAGCCGCTCCTGGAGCTGGGCGCGGTCGCCCTTGAGCGTGTTGGCGCGGACGATGAGCGGGGCGCGCTCGTTCATGGCCTCGGCGGCGCGCGCGGCGTCCTTGCCGAAGACGGCGCGGAAGCGGTCGGCGAGGAAGTCCGGCAGCGACGCGGCGATGGGGAAGCGCTTCGCTTCCGGCAAGGCATCCAGCTCCGCGGCGGCGTCCGGCAGGCGGTCGAGCACGGACACGTCCGGGCCGGTGAGCCCGCTGGAGCGCGCGACGTAGGTGGGGTCCTCGCCGTGGAGGATGCGGGACGCGGCCAGCCGCATGACGTCCTGGCGCGTGGGGTCCAGCGCGTCGAACTTCCGGTGCGACTTCTCCAGGAGGAAGTCCACGGTGCGCTGGCGGCGCAGCAGCGCGTAGACGCGCTCGGCCACGGCGCGGCGCTCGGTGGAGTACAGGGCCGTCTTGCGGCGCAGCACGAACTCCAGCGCGCGGTCGGACAGGCGGCCCTCGCGGCGCACGCCGCCGTAGGCCTCCAGACACGCCTGGAGGACCAGATCCTCGCGCAGGGGGCGGTTGGGGTTGGGGCGCGCGCGTTCGTGCTGGGCGCGGCTCATCTTCGGTTTGTCGGCGCGTCCCTTGGCGTCCTTGCGCTTCTTGGGAGCGCCAGGGCGGGACGTGCGGGGCCCGCCGGACTTGGGGGCGCCAGGGCGGGACGAGCGGGGCCCGCCCGGCTTGGGGGTGGCACCGCGGGAAGGTCCAGGCTTGCGAGTCGTGGCCATGTCGCATGGGGCCTTCGCATCCCCCGGGCAGGCTTGACAAGCAGGGAACGCAAAAGACGCCCCCGGAAGGCCCTGGAGGGACCAGCCGGAGGCGTCAGGGGGCTGCTTCGGGG
>NZ_RAVW01000648.1 GCF_003611585.1 Corallococcus exercitus
ACCCGGGGTGGACCCGGCTTTCCGGGACTTGGCACCGGCCTCCACCCGGAGGCAGGGCAGGGGACTTGATTCGGGGCGGCCGACGGGGCGTCATTCGGGGCTTTCGTTCACGGCCGTGCTTCGGACGGCCGGGCTTCAAGGACCGGTGGATGGCGATCGCGTGCGTGGTGCTGGACTTCGATGGGACCTTCACGGACGTGCTGGCGGAGGGCGAGCCCTTCCTGAAGCACTTCCAGCAAGCGCTGTACGGGGTGCTGGGACAGGACGCGTCCCAGGCGTGGGCGGAGGAGGTCGCCGCGCTGCATGAGGGCGTGGACCAGTACGGCTGGGAGGTGGCGGGGCGCATCGTGGCGCCGGCCACCGCGGACCCCTACCTGACGGCCACCTGCACCGCGCACCGGCTGCTCCAGCGCTTCGGCAAGGGCGACGACGAAGCCGTGCGCACGGACACGGTGCAGACGCTGTACCGGGACGCGTACCGGCACTCGGCCACGGCCTTCAAGGCGGAGGCGAAGGAGGTGCTGGAGGCGCTGCTCGCCACGGGCCTCCCCGTGTCGGTGGTGACGAACGCGCACACGGAGCTGGTGGAGGCGAAGCTGGACAAGCTGGCCCCCAAGGGCCGCGAGCGGCTGAAGGTCTTCGGCGACGCGCGCAAGTTCCAGCTGGAGGACACGCAGCCAAGGGACGCCCGCTTCGACGCGCTGCCGGAGGCGCTCCACCTGGACGGCGTGCTGGGCCGGCCGGTGTACCTGCGGCGCGGGCGCTACTTCTCCGCGCTCAAGCGCATCTGGGACGCCACGCACACGGGCCCGGAGTCCACGCTCGTCGCGGGTGACATCTTCGAGCTGGACCTGGCCATGCCCGCCGCGCTGGGGGCGTACGTGCAGCTGGTGGAGCGCGCCAACGTGATGCCCTACGAGCGCGCCGCGGTGGAGCGCCTGGGCGCGCGCGGAAGCGCGGACAAGAGCCTGCGCGCCATCCTGCCCCGGCTGCGCTGACCCGCCCGGCGCTCCCGGGCAAACGAAAAGCCCCGCCTCCCAGCTGAAGGGAGGACGGGGCCGTCGTTACAGCACCGCGCGTGGGGCGCGAAACTAGACCTTGGCGCCCGGGGTCGGCTGGAACAGGTCGTTGAACTCCGTCAGCGCCTTGTTGATGTTCGCCTTGATGTCGGCGGTCAGCTCGCGCTTGGCAACGATGTCCTGGACGATGTTCGGGTACTTGCTGTCCACGAACTCCAGCATCTCCTTCATCCAGCGGACCACGTCACCCACCGGCACCTGGCGGATCCACCCGCGCTTGCCGGCGTCGTCCTTGTTCGTCGCGGCGTAGATCTGGATGACCTGACGCTCGACGGACAGCGGCTCGTACTGGCCCTGCTTGAGCAGCTCCACCATGCGGGCGCCGCGCGCCAGCGTCTCCTGCGTGGCCTTGTCCAGGTCGGAGCCGAACTGGGCGAAGGCGGCCAGCTCGCGGTACTGCGCCAGCTCCAGCTTCATGGAGCCCGCGACCTGCTTCATGGCCTTGATCTGCGCCGCGGAACCCACGCGCGACACGGAGAGACCCACGTTGATGGCCGGGCGGACGCCGGAGAAGAACAGGTCCGTCTCCAGGAAGATCTGCCCGTCGGTGATGGAGATGACGTTCGTCGGGATGTAGGCGGACACGTCACCCGCCTGCGTCTCGATGATGGGCAGCGCCGTGAGGGAGCCCGCGCCCTCCTCGTCGGACAGCTTGGCGGCGCGCTCCAGCAGGCGGCTGTGGATGTAGAACACGTCGCCGGGGTACGCCTCGCGGCCCGGCGGGCGGCGCAGGAGCAGGGACAGCTGGCGGTACGCCACGGCCTGCTTGGAGAGGTCGTCGTACACGATGAGGCCGTGCATCTTGTTGTCGCGGAAGTACTCGCCGATGGCGACGCCCGCGTACGGCGCGAAGTACTGCATGGGCGCCGGGTCGGAGGCGTTCGCCGCGACGACCGTCGTGTACTCCATGGCGCCGTGCTTGGTCAGCTTCTCCACCACCTGCGCCACGGTGGACTGCTTCTGCCCGATGGCGACGTAGATGCAGTAAACGCCCAGGCCCTTCTGGTTGATGATGGCGTCCACCGCGACGGCCGTCTTGCCCGTCTGGCGGTCACCGATGATGAGTTCGCGCTGACCGCGGCCCACCGGCACCAGCGCGTCCAGCGCCTTGATGCCCGTCTGCAGGGGCTCGTGCACGGACTTGCGCTTCACGATGCCGGGCGCCTTCACCTCCAGGCGGCGGTGCTCGGTGGCCTCGATGGGGCCCTTGCCGTCCACCGGCTGGCCCAGCGCGTTCACCACGCGGCCCAGCAGGCCCTTGCCCACCGGCACGGAGGCGATCTGCCCGGTGCGCTTCACGGTGTCACCCTCGCGGATGTCCTTGAAGTCACCCATGATGGCGACGCCGACGTTGTCCTCTTCCAGGTTGAGGACCAGGCCCTGCACGGCGTTGGAGAACTCCACCAGCTCGCCGGCGAGCGCGCCCTCCAGGCCGTACACGCGGGCGATACCGTCGCCCACGGACAGCACGGTGCCGGTCTCGGCGACGGTGACCTTCTTGCCGTAGTCCTTGATCTGCTCCCGGATGATTCTGCTGATCTCGTCGGCGCGGATTTCCATGGGCGTCTAGCGTCCTTGCGGAGGGGGCGGCCGGAGGAACGGGGTAGGCCGCCACGAATCTTGATGTACCGGGTGGCCCCCTATCACGGCCACCGGGACTCTCGCAACGCACCACGCACCCGGGACTTCCCCCACCCCCGTGCCCCTTTATCGCGGACGTAAGCCGGTGGCCCGGACATGGGAGGCCCCGCCCGCCCGCAGGCCCGGCGGCCTGGACCCGCCCGGCCTCAGGGGCCGGACGTGGAGGGGGCGTCCTCGCGGGGCAGCCACACGATGAAGCGGGTGCCGTCCGCCGCCCCCGACTCCACGGAGATGCGCCCGCCGTGGGCTAGGGCGATCTGCCGGACGATGAAGAGCGACAGCCCCAACCCGTCGTCCGCGGCGCAGACGGCGCGGTGCTTGAACGGCTCGAAGAGGGTGCCCTGGTACTCCGGCGGCACCCGGCAGTCCGGGTCATGCACCTGGACCGTCACGCCGTCCCAGCGCCCCTGAAGTTGGAGCACCACGGATGAGGACACCGGGCCGTGGTGCAGGGCGTTGCCCACCAGCGAGTCCATCAGCTGGAAGAGGCGCTCGCCGTCCCAGGTGCCCTTCAGGTCGCCGGTGGTGACGAGCCGCAGGTCGCGGCCCGGGTGGGCCGTCCGCCGGTCCGCCACCACGCGCTCCGCCAGCTGTCCCAGGTTGACGGGGGCGGGGTGCACGGGCAGGCCGTTGGACAGCCGGGCGCGCGTGAAGTCCAGCAGCTGGCGGATCAGCCGTTCCACCCGGCGCACGCCCGAGCCCTGTATCTTATACACATCTCCGCGCCCACGAGACATGC
>NZ_RAVW01000649.1 GCF_003611585.1 Corallococcus exercitus
CGCCCGCGCCCACCGACCCCGTGAAGGCCGCCGGCCTGGAGCGCGCGTCCATCCGCATCGAGGGCCCGCTGGAGACGGCGCTCGTCCAGGCCTCCGACGCCACCGTGGGCCCCGCCCTGGCCCAGGTGGTGACACGCACGCTGGTGTGGTGGGTGCGCGTACCCGGGGAGATCCTCCGGGGGGACACGCTGGACGTGATCTACCAGCGCCGCCCCAACGAGGAGCCGCTGGTGTACGCGGTGCGCTTCGTGAGCGGCAAGACGGGCCAGACGCACCGCGCCTACCGCTTCACGCCCGCAGGGGAGCCGAACGCCCACTACTACCTGCCCAGCGGTGAAGAGCTGGAGCTGCGGATGGAGAAGTCGCCCATCGACAGCTACGAGCAGATCACCTCCCTGCTGCGCGACGGCCGCGGCCACAAGGGCGTGGACTTCCGCGCCCCGGTGGGCACCACCGTCCGGGCGCCCTTCGCGGGCGTCATCAAGCGCAAGAACTGGAACTTCGGCAGCAACGGCAACTGCATCGAGCTGGTGGAGTCCGGAGGCAAGGGCCGCCGCGCCCTCTTCCTGCACCTGTCGGAGCTGCCCCGCACGGTCCAGGCCGGGATGCGCGTGTCCGCGGGCCAGGTCCTGGCCCAGAGCGGCAACACGGGCCACTCCTTCGCCCCCCACCTGCACTACCAGCTGATGACGGGGGACGACCGGGTCCTGGACCCCTTCGACCAGCACAAGACCTTCCGGGCGGCCCTGGTGGCCTCCCAGAAGGGCGCCTTCGACGCCGAGGTCCAGCGGCTGGACGGACTGCTCGGGACGCCCGTGGCCGGCAAGTAAGGCCCACCCATTTCTTGACACTCCTCCGACGGCACGGCTAGCTGGCAGGCCTGGGCCGTGGTCGTCGGAGGTAGTGGATGCACAGGTTTCGCGCCGTCATCGCCGCGCTGACGCTGGGCGTGCCTTTCGCCGCCAGCGCTGCGGACATCACCCGGATTGCCTCCTCGTTCGAGGACGATGATCCGTTCGACCTCTTCCTCGACGTGGGCTTCGAGCGCACGCAGACGCGCGCGAAGATCGTCCGCGAGCAGCTCGGCGGCGAAGGCGCCACCGACGTCCGGGAGGTCAACGAGCTCTGGTACAAGGGCGTGGACGCGCGGCTGAATCTGGCCGTGGCCTTCGGTCTCTGGAAGGACCTGGAGTTCAGCTTCAAGCTGCCCATCGTCTTCCAGCAGAACGAAACCTGGAACTTCGTGTCCGGCACGAACCAGCGCAACTCGACCATCACCAACAGCTGCTTCGACGCGGACGGCTCGCCCTACAAGGACGGAGCTGATGGCTGCGCGGGCCGGCTGTTCCAGGTGCCCCAGGAGAGTTACCGGGGCGGTCTGGGCAACGTGCACTTCGGGCTGGCGTACGCCTTCTTCAACCAGGAGAAGGACGACACCAAGCCCACGTGGATCGTCGGCATCGACTACGAGGCGCCCACCGCCAAGCTGCGCGACCCGAGCCTGGACAACACGGACCCGGATGGCGACCGCGGCAACGTGGGCGACCGCGTCCACAAGTACGAGCTCTACACGGCCTTCTCGCGGCGCATGGGCGTGGCGGAGCCGTACTTCAAGGCGTCCCACACCATCCCGGTGCGCGGCCCCGGCGCCTACTCCAACTGCGACCAGTTCGGCGCCAACCCGCCCAACCTGGGCGCCCCGGACAACTGCTACAAGGCGCCGTGGACCCGCAAGGAGACGGGCATCCATGCCCCCTCGCAGACGGCGATCACCTTCGGCATGGAGCTGGTGCCCTTCGAGAACGCGGCGAAGTCCCAGAAGTTCACCCTGGACCTGCGGCTCCTGGGCAACTACGTGGGCCGCGGCCGGTACTACAACGAGCTGAGCTCCGCGCTGCGCAAGCTGCTCACCTCCGACGACTACCTCCAGGTGGGTGGCCAGTTCGCCGTCACCGCCGCCGCCGCCCAGGCCTTCACCATCCACGCCTCCGGCAAGTTCCTCTACAACACGGACCACCTGCTCACGACCGAGGCCATCGGCCAGGACCTGAACGGCGACGGCACCGTGGACACCGCCCCGGGCTCGGCGGAGCTGAACCCCACGTTCGACTGGCGCTACGACACGGTGTCCCGCCGCTTCCGGGCCATCCAGAGCACCACGTTCCGCTTCGACCTGGGCGCGACCTTCAGCTTTTGAGCACCCCGGCCTGACGAAGCAGCGGCGGGGCTCGCTTGCCGCTGCTTCAGCGCTGCTTCAACCCCAGGCCCAGCCGGTACACGTCCTGGCCGGGCCATCCCGCGCGGCGGGCCAGCTCGGTGCTCAGCGGCTTGAGCTTTTCGCCGCGAGCCAGGCCCGCCTCCAGCGCCCGGCGCAGTTCGTCCTCGCTCCAGCGCTGCTCGCCGGTGCGGCCCTCCACCAGCACCACCACCTCGCCCCGGGTCTCCTCGCCCGCGTAGCGCGCGACGAGGGTGGACAGCGGACCCCGGACGAACTCCTCGTGCAGCTTGGTCAGCTCGCGCGCCACGCACGCGCGCCGGTCGCCCCAGGCCTCCTGGAGGTCGGCCAGCGTCTCCGCCAGGCGGCGCGGGGACTCGTAGAGGACGCAGGTGGCTGACAGGGGGGCCACTTCATCCAGCATGGCCCGGCGCTCCGGCCCCTTGCGCGGCAGGAAGCCCAGGAAGTGGAAGCGCCCGGTGGGCAGCCCCGACGCGCTCAGGGCGGCTACCAGCGCCGTGGGCCCGGGCACCGGCTCCACCTTCAGGCCGCGCTCCAGCGCCTCCGCGACCAGCTTCTCCCCCGGGTCGCTGATGCCGGGACTGCCCGCGTCGGTGATGAGCGCGCAGTCATCCCCCGCCTCGATGCGGTCCAGGATGCGCCCGGCGCGCTGCCCTTCCGCGAAGGCGGGCAGGCTCACCAGGTCCTTCCCGGCGATGCCGAAGTGGTCCAGGAGGATGCGCGAGTGCCGGGTGTCCTCGCACGCGAGGAAGCCCACGGTGCGCAGCGTTTCCAGGGCCCGGGCGGTGACGTCCCCCAGGTTCCCGATGGGCGTGGCCACGAGGTAGAGCGTTCCAGCCAAGGAAGGATTCCTTTACATGCCAGCGTCGAAGGCGGCGGGCAGGTGCTCCACCCGGGCGTGCTCGCCCTGGCCCACGACGGAGATGACGTCGAAGCGCACCATGCGCCCGTCGATGCCGTTCTGGAAGAGGTAGTGCAGCGCGGCCTTCACCACCCGGCGCTGCTTGGCGAAGGACACGGTGTGCGAGGGGTCTCCCCACGCCGCGGTGGAGCGCATGCGCACCTCCACGAAGCACATGAGTTCGCCCTGCTCCGCCACGATGTCCAGCTCTCCGTAGCGGCACGTCCAGTTGCGCGCCACCACCCGGAAGCCCTTCGACTCCAGCAGGCGCACGCCCTCCGCCTCCGCCACGTTCCCCACGTCCCGCCGCGTTCCCATCC
>NZ_RAVW01000064.1 GCF_003611585.1 Corallococcus exercitus
GCCCCAGCGTCCTCGCGACACGAGCCACGCGCGCACGAAGGAGGCCGCGGTGCCGTGCAGATAGAGCGTCCCCATGGCCAGCGCCGCGCCCAGGAAGAAGAGCTCCGGCCGGGGGCTGGTGAAGCGCCCCACGAAGAGGGTCGCCGCCAGCGCCGCGAGCATCGCGCTCAGGAGGCCGCGCAGCAGCTTGTAGTGCAGCAGCGCCTGGCGCGTGACGGGCGCGGAGAAGAAGGTCTGCACCTCCGTCTGCGTGAAGGTCAGCGCCGGCCGGTCCGTGCCCAGCACCCACGCCGTCACCAGCGTGGCCAGCACCGACACCTCCAGCGAGAACTCCGCGAACAGCCTCGCGTTGGGAGACACCGCGCGGCCCGTGCCCTGGACGAAGACACTGCGGCCCACCAGCGAGTACAGGTACGCGAGCCCCACCGCCGCGCCCAGGAGGTAGCGCGGGCGCTTCAGCCGCTGCACCTGGCGCACCACCCGGTTGCGCCACGTCCTCACCCAGAGGAACGCCACCGCGCTCGGGAAGCTCACGCCGGTTCGTTCCCCCGCGCTGCTGCCTCCTCCGACGCCGCGCTGGTGATGCGCACGAACAGCTCCTCCAGCGACGCGCTGTCCCCTGCCCCGCCCGCCATCTGCTCGCTGATCTCCGGCAGTGAGCCCAGCGCCACCGCGCGCCCTCCGGCGATGACGAGCAGCCGGTGGCACAGCTCCTCCACCAGCGGGAGCAGGTGCGACGACAGCACCAGCGCCGTGCCCTCTTCCGAGCGGCGGCGCAGCGAGGCCTTCATCCGGCGGATGCCCAGCGGATCCAACCCCGTCAGCGGTTCGTCCAGGAGGATGAGCCGGGGCTGGTGCAGGAAGCCGCACGCGATGGACAGCTTCTGCTTCATGCCTCGCGACAGCTCGCCCGGCAGTGACTTCTCGCGGCCGGTGAGCTCCATCTCCTCCAGCAGCGCGCGGCCCCGCTCCTCCCAGTCCTCCACGCCGTAGAGGCGCGCGGTGAAGTTCAGGTGCTCCCAGACGGTGAGGTACTCGAAGAAGCGCGGCTCGTCCGGCAGGAACGCCAGCTGGCGCTTCGCCTCCACCGGCGCCACCGCCAGATCATGCCCCGCCACCCGCACGCGCCCCACGGACGGCGGGAGGATGCCGGCCAGGCACCGCAGCGTGGACGTCTTGCCCGCACCGTTGGGCCCCACCAGGCCCAGCACCTCGCCAGGAGCCACCTGGAAGGTCAGCCCGCGCACCGCCCGCACCGCGCCGTACGTCTTCTCCAACTCCTCGACGTCCAACGCCGGTTCCATGCGTGCCCTTGGGCCTCCTTTGTCGAAGCTCAGCCGAGCTTCAGGAGTTCCTTCACGGTGTCCAGCACCACGCGCGCCTGCACGGGCTTCACGAGGTAGGCCGTGGCCCCCAGCGCCATGGCGCGCTCGCGGTCCGCGGTCGCGCCCTCGGTCGTCACGACGACGATGGGCACGGCCCGGTGGTCTTCCGTCTGGCGGATGTGGTGGATGAGCTTCAGCCCGTCCATCAACGGCATGTTGATGTCCGTCATCACCAGGTCGAAGCGCCCCTGCGTGGCGAGCTTCTTCAGCCCCTCCACGCCGTCCTGCGCCTCGATGCAGACCACATCCGTCAGGCGCTGGAGCGCGTACATGATGCTGCGGCGCATGGCCTGCGAGTCATCCACCACCAGCGCGCGGATCTGCTGCGACATGGTCCTCAGCCTAGCACCGGCGCGCCGCGCGTCCCGGGTTTGTGCGGCGGCTGTCATGCACCCGGCGATTCACTGCCCGGGGGACTGCTTGCGTCGGCGCACCAGCGCGGCCAGCTCCGAACCGATGTCGTCCAGCGGCAGCACCCGGGTCACCGCCCCGGTGGCGATGGCCTCCTTGGGCATGCCGTACACCACGGCCGTGTTCTCGGACTCCGCCCACGTCTCGCCGCCCTCGCGGCGGACCGCACGCACGCCCTGCGCCCCGTCCGCGCCCATGCCCGTCAGCACCACCGCCACCGCGCGAGGGCCCAGCACCTCCGCCGCGCTCTCGAAGAGCCGGTCCACGGAAGGTGCGTATTTGTCCGAGGGTACGGGCGACGGCGTGCGCAGCTCCAGGCGTCCGGTCCGGTCCGACAGCAGCAGGTGCCGCCCGCCCGGCGCGATGTAGACGTGGCCCGGCGTCACCACGTCGCCCTCGCACGCCTCCGTCACGGTGAAGGGGCCGATGCGGTCCAGGCGCTCCGCGAAGGCGCGGGTGAACTGCGACGGCATGTGCTGGCCCACCAACACGCTCACGGTCGGCTCGGAGGCCAGCCCCTCCAGCAGCCGCTGCACCGCGGGAGGCCCGCCCGTGGACGCGCCCACGGCGATGACCTGCGGCACCTCCCCCGAAAGCACGGAGCTGCGCAGCGCGGCCCCGTGGCGTCCGCCCGACTTCACGTGGCGGGCCGCGTGCACCTTGTCGAGCAGCTCGCGCCGCAGCCTCTCCAGCGCCGCGGGCGTGCTGTTGGGCGGCTTGGCGATGA
The DNA here is from genome assembly GCF_003611585.1 of Corallococcus exercitus. Taxonomy (GTDB): domain Bacteria; phylum Myxococcota; class Myxococcia; order Myxococcales; family Myxococcaceae; genus Corallococcus; species Corallococcus exercitus. The sequence continues at coordinate 2,524 of NZ_RAVW01000064.1, forward strand.
AGTCGAACGCGCCCAGCTCCAGCGCCTTGAACACGTCCGACTGGTGCGCGTAGCTGGAGATGACGATGACGGGCGTGGGCGACGCGCGCATGAGCAGCCGCAGGAAGGTGTGGCCGCCCAGCCGGGGCATCTCCAGGTCCAGCGTCACCACGTCCGGCTTGAGGTCCAGGACCTTCTTGAGCCCCTCCTCGCCGTCCTGCGCCCAGTCCAGCACCATCACGTCGGAGGCGGACTCCAGCAGCGTGGTGAGCGTGCGGCGGTTGGTGGCCGAGTCGTCGATGACGAGCACCGTGAGCGGGGGTGACATCAGCGGCCCTCCCCGCCCGGAAGCTCGGGCCGGCGGTACACGAGGTCGCCCTTCAGGTGCACCAGCTCGAAGTCCGCGCCCAGGCTGAGCAGGTTCTCCGCGTGGCCCAGCAGCAGGTAGCCGCCGGGACAGAGCCGGTCGCGGATGACGCCCAGCACGCGGCGGCGCGCGGCCAGGTCGAAGTAGATCATCACGTTGCGGCAGAAGACGACGTCCGTGCGCGGCACCAGCTGGCTGCCCGCCACGTCCGCCAGGTTGTGGTGGCCGAAGCTCACCCACGCCTTCACGTCGTCGCGCACGCGCACGCGGTTGACGCCCACGGGGATGAAGTAGCGCTCCAGCAGGTCGGGCGGCGTCGCGCGCAGCGCGCTGGGGCCGTACTCCGCGCGGCGGGCCACGGCCAGCACGCGGCGCGACAGGTCCGTGCCGATGACCTCCACGTCCCAGTCGTTGAAGCGGCCGCTGTCCTTCAGCAGCATGGCCAGTGTGTACGCCTCCTCGCCGGAGGAACACCCCGCAGACCACAGCCGCAGCCGCCGCGTGTGCGCGTTGCGCTTCTCCAGGATGGGGAGCAGCTCCTCGCAGAAGGCCTTGAGCTGCGCGGGTTCGCGGAAGAAGTACGTCTCGTGCGTGGTGAGGGACTCCACCGCCGCTTCCAGCTCCGCGTTGCGGAGGGCGTCGTAACGCAGGTAGCGGTGGTAGGAGCCGAAGTCCTGGATGCCCAGCGCCTCCAGCCGGGGCCACAGGCGGCGCTCCATCACGAACTTCATGTTCTCGTGGATGAGGATTCCGCAGTGCGCGTAGACGTGGTCGCGCAGCAGCCGGAACTCCTCCAGCGTCATCTCCGGGCGGCCCTCGTCGAAGCGTGGCATCCGAGTCCTCCCCTCACCGCCCCGACAGCCGGGCCACCGCGTCCGCCAGCGCCACCCGGGCCAGTCCGTCCCGCTCCACCGACAGCGCCTGCTCCAGCGCGAGGAGACACTCCGGCCGCCCCAGGCCGCCCAGCACGCGCGCCGCCGCCACCCGCACGTCCCAGCGCGGATGGCCCAGGAGCGACACCGCCAGCGCCGCGCCATCCGCCGAGGCCTCCGCCGACGCCAGCGCCGCCAGCGCCGCCTTCACCACCTCCGCGTCGGGGTGGCTGAGCGCGTCCCACAGCACGCCCGCCCCCACTGTCCCCAGCTTCGTCAGGGCCCGCACCGCCAGCATCGCGAGCGCGCCGTCGCCGTGGCGCACCAGCGACTCCAGGTCGGGCGAGCGCTCCTTCGCGCCCGCCGCGCCCACCGCCTCCACCGCGGCCACGCGCACGCCGCGGTCCTCGTCCTTCAGCGCGAGCCCCAGGAACGTCGCGGCCTCCTTGCCGCCCTGCTGCCCCAGGGAGCGCACCGCGGCGATGCGCACCCTGGGGGACTCGTCCGCCAGCGCGCCGCGCGCCAGCTCCAGGCCCGCTTCGCCGTCCGCGTGGCCCGCCGCCTCCACCGCCGCCGCGCGCCAGGAGGCCTCCTCATCGCGAGCCATCCGCCGCAGCACGGGCAGCACCCGCGCGCCGCCCAGCCGGCCCAGCACCGCCACCGCCGCGGGCGTCGAGCGCTGCTCCACCGCCACCTCCAGCGCGGTCAGCGCCTCCAGCGGATGCGTCACGGTCAACTGCTCCAGCGCCCGCGCCGCGATGCCCGACAGCGAAGGGTCCGCGAGCAGCTCCACCAGCGGCGCCACGGCCGCCGGCGAGCGCGTGCGCCCCAGCGCCCGCACCACCACCGCGCGCAGGTCGTCCTCGGCCCACTCCAGCAGCGCGCACAGCTCCGGCACCGACGTCGCGTCCACCAGCAGCACCAGCGCCTCGGCCGCCACCGTGCGCGCGGGCAGTGACAGCATGCCCATGCTCCCGAGCAGGAGGCGCCGTCCGTCCGCGCCCAGCTGGCCCAGCGTGAAGAGCACCTCGCGCAGGAGCCGGTCCTCGCGCGCGACCTCCGCCACCGGCACCGCGAGCGACGCCTCTCCCAACGCCCCGGCGGCCACCAGCGCGCCAGCCCGCACCTGGACGTCCTCGCCGTCCAGCGCCTGCGCCACGCGCTCCGTCACGCCCGGGATGCCGCCCAGCACCGAGCGCGCCACCGCGTCCAGCTCACCGCGCTCGTAGGGGCCCAGCCCGCGGGCCTGCGTCCCCAGCGCGACGAGGGCCGCCTCGCGCACCGAACGCACCGGCGAGGCCAGGGCCCGGCAGATGCGCTCCGTGGCCACGCCCGGGGAGTACAGGCCCAGGAGCCGCAGGGCGCTGCGTTGCAACCCCGGGTCCTCCACCAGCGCCATCACCCGCTCCAGCGGGGGCGCGCGCTTGAGCGACGCGAGGCCCTCCAGCGCGGCCAGCCGCAACAGGGGCGTGGGCGTGTCCAGCAGCCCTTCCAGCGCCCGCGCCGCGGCGTCCCCGCCCATCCGGCCCAGCGCCTCCGCGGCCGCCACCCGCACGTTGAGGTCGTCGTCGGAGAGCGCGCGCAGGAGTGCGTCCTCCACCTCGGGGTGCCCCAGCGCTCCCAGGATGTCCGCCGCCAGCTTGCGCTGATCCGGATCCTCGTGCTCCAGCAGGTGCACCAGCGGCGGCATCGCCACGGGCCCCATGCCCGCCAGCGCCTCGGCCGCCGCGTTGCGTGCGCCCGTCTCTCCGCGCTCCCCCAGGACGGAGATGAGCCGCGCGGTGACGCCCTTCGCGTCCGGCACGCGGCGCAGGCCCTCCGCCGCCGCGTGGCGCACGCGCCAGCTCTCGTCGTGCAGTCCGGTGGTGAAGGTCTCCAGGGCCCCGGGCGCGCGCGGATCCACGGCCTGCAGCGCCCGGTACCGAGCCTCCTCCTGCCCCGCGAGGGACCGCACCGTGTCGCTCATCCGCCGTCCTCCTTCGGGGGTCCGTTCCTCGGGGTGTCCGCATCCTGCTCGAAGCAGCGGAGGGAGTCGCGCCCCGCGAGGCCCCGTCGCGCCCTGGTCCGCACCGCTCCCCACGCCGGGAGGCAACCTGGCGACGGCCTGGAACGTTCACCTTCACACCCTTTCAGGGACTCCAGGGCTCCGCGTCCCAGCCCTCCTGCGAGAAGAACCAGAGCGAGTAGACGCCCAGCGCCGTGCCCAGCGGAAAGGTGGGCAGCGCCACGAGGGCGAGCAGCGTGGCCAGCCCCTTGGAGACACGGCGGCCGCGCACCAGCCCCAGGCCCAGGGCGAGCCCCGCGATGGACGCCGCCAGGAGCACGACGAAGATGGCCGCCATCGCGAGGACCCAAGGGTTCTCCCACGCCGGCAGCCGGGGGGCGGACCTCCCGGCGGCGGCGACGAAGCCCAGGGCGGCCGTGAGGTACGCCATCGCCCCCGTGGCCAGCAGCATCAACGCGTGGACGAACAAGTAGAAGAACCCCAGCGACTTCCGGTGCCCGCTCAGGTCTCGCATGAGGCCGCTTCCTAAAGCGGTGGTCCGCGCGTCGAAAATGACGCGCTCAGCCGCCGGAGGGCGGGCGCGCGTCGCGCTCCAGCTCCGCGCGCAGGAGCGCCTTCAGGTCCAGCAGCAGCCGCAGCCGCTCCGGCGGTCCGCACACGCCCACCACGAACGGCGTGCGGCCCCCGGACATGAGCGCCGGCGCGGGCTTGATGTCGCCGCGGCGCACTCGCAGCACCTCCGCCACGCGGTCCACCCGCGCCACCACGCGGCGCGCGCCCAGCCGGCACACGAGCATCCGCGTGCGCCGCGTCTCCTGCGCGGGCTGCCCCAAAAGGCGCCGCCGCAGGTCCACCACCGGCAGCATCGCGCCGCGCAGGTGCAGCACGCCCTCCACGAAGGCGGGCGCGTGCGGAATGGGAATCACGCGCTGGGGCGGGAGGATCTCCTCCACGCGCATGATGTCCAGCACGTACTCCTCGTTGCCCACGAAGAAGGCGCACAGCTGCACCTCCGCGTCGGCCACCGGCGCGTCGCCGGGCACGTCGCCGCGCGGGCGGCGGGTCAGCAGGTTCACGGGGTCCGTCATGGGGCGAGCGCCTGCTCCGGATCCAACAGGATGTAGAGCTGCGAGCCCTTGCGCCCCAGCCCCGCCACGCAGTCGCGCTCCCCGCGCAGCCCCGCGGGCGACAGCTCCACCATGGACGGCTTGAGCCGCACCACGCCCGCCACCGAGTCCACCCACACGCCCGCGGGCCCGTCGTCCATCTTGAGCACGAGGATGCGCGCGGCCCGGGGCGGCAGGCCCGCGTCCGGCCCCGCCACCAACGGGGGCGCTTCCGCCAGCCGCAGCCGCATCTTCACGTCGTAGACGGGCAGAAGCTCCCCGCGCAGGTTCATCACGCCCAGGAGGTGCGGCTCCGCGCGCGGAATCTCCGTGAGCAGCGGCACCTTGCAGATCTCCCTCACCGCGAGGATGGGAACCGCGTAGCACTCGGATTCCAGGCGGAAGGCGAGGTACTCGACGGGCTCTTCCACCAGAAGCGGCGGCGCCAGGTCGTCACTGCCCGCGGCGAAGTCCAGCAGGCCACCGACGTCCTCGTCCGGGCGGTAGAAGAACGCGTCGAGCAGGGCTTCGAAACGATGCACGGCGGGGAGGATAGCAGCCCCCGGCGCGGGCGCCTCAAGCGCGGCGCCGCTCCTGCGCGATGCCTTCTTCCAGGAGTTCCGCGACATCCAGCACCAGGACGGTGCGCCGGTTGCCCAGGTCGGTGGCGCCGGAGATGCCCTTCACGCGGCTCAGGCGGCCGCCCAGGGGCTTGGTGACGATGTCCTGCTGGCCGAACAGCTCGTCCACCGCGATGCCCAGCCGCTGCTGCGCCAGGCCCACCACGACGACGAAGTGGCGGTTCACCTCGCGCTCCGGCAGGTGGAACAGGCGCCCCAGCCGCAGGAAGGGCAGCGTCTGGCCGCGCAGGTCCAGCACCTCGCGACGCTCCACGGTGCGGATGTCTCGCGGCTGCACGGAGAGGATCTCCAGCACGCTGTTGAGCGGCACGGCGTACGTGCGGCCGCTGACGCCCACCACCAGCGCGCGCACGATGGCCAGCGTCACCGGCAGCGTCAGGTGGAAGGCCGTGCCCTTCCCGCGCTCGCTCCACACGTCGATGATGCCGGAGAGGTTGCCCAGGTTGTTCTTCACCACGTCCAGGCCCACGCCCCGTCCGGAGAGGGAGCTGACGCTGGAGCGCGTGGAGAAGCCCGGCAGGAAGATGAGGTTGAGCAGCTCGCGCCGCGTCATCTCGCTCACCTGCGACGGGGTGACGAGCCCGCGCGCGAGCGCCACCTCGCGCACGCGCACCTCGTCGATGCCGGAGCCGTCGTCGGACACGCTGATGACGACGTGGTTGCCCTTCTGCTCCGCGCGCAGCCGCACCACCGCGCGCCGGGGCTTGCCCGCGCCAAGGCGCGCCTCCGGCCCCTCCGCGCCATGGTCGATGGCGTTGCGGATGAGGTGCATCAGCGGGTCGCTGAGCTCCTCGACGATGAGCTTGTCCAGCTCAACCTCGCCGCCGGAGCTGACGAAGTCGATCTCCTTGCCGGCCTCGCGGGCAATCTTGCGCACCAGCCGCGCCAGCTTGTCGAAGACCTGGCCCACCGGGACCATGCGCGCTTCGAGCAGGCCCTCCTGGAGCGCCTCCAGCTTGCGCTCCAGCTGCCGCGTCTCACGCGACAGTTCCTGGCCGAAGAGCTTGGACAGCGCGACCGTCCCATCCTGCCGGGACGTCTCCGCGAGCCGCTGGAGGTTCGCCTTGATGAGCAGCAGCTCGCCCACCATGTTGATGAGCCCGTCCAGCCGGCCGATGTCCACGCGCACCGTCTGCGTGAGCGAGCGCAGGGACGTCTCTTCCGCCTTGGGACGGCCCGCGGGGATGGGCGCGGACGCGGCGGCCTGGAGCCCCACGACCGTGGGCGGCGGCGACACCGCCCGCATGCGCGGAGGGCTTCCCCCCGGAACCACCGGCACGGTCGCGAGGCTGGTGGAGGTCACGGACGGCTCGGAGTCCTCGTCGGGCTCCACCTCGTCGGTGTCCGCGAGCAGTGCTTCCGCGTCCGCCTCTTCATGGCTGGGAGCCGGAGGCACGTCGAACGCAGGGCCCGTCGACCCTTCCCCCGGCTGGCGCACGGACAGCGGGGCCAGCTCCGCGGGCGTGCCCCGAAGGCCGTCCTCCAGCGCCCGCGCGCCGACCTTCGCGCCGAAGATGAGGTCGAACGCGATGCCGTTGGCGCCGCCCGGCCGCGACGAGGGCAGCGTGCTGATGACCTCGCCCAGGGGCTTGAGGCGCGCGTTCAGGTCCGCGAGGCCCTGGTCGAAGTCCGTGAGGTCGAACGCCGCGCGCACCCGCCACAGGGCCACCCCGCGCCGCACGTTCTCGCGCAGCCGGTGCTCCTCGTACTCGGTGAAGACGGCGCGCACCGTCGCGTCCAGCTCCAGCCGCTCCAGCGGATCCTCTTCCACGGCGGGCGGGGGCGAGCCCAGCCGCGCCATCCGGTCCTCCATGGCCCGGGTGCGCTGGGTGAGCTCCTGTCCCTCCTCGCTCCGGGACGCCTCCCCGAGCAGCGCCTGGAAGGTGTCCAGCGCGTCCACCAGCGTGTCCAGGACCCCGTCGTCCAGTGTCAGCCGGCCCAGCCGCAGCCGGTCCAGCAGGTCCTCCGCCGCGTGCGCCAGGTGGCTGATGCGCTCCTGGCCGAAGAGGCCGGACAGACCCTTGAGCGAGTGCGCCGCGCGGAAGATGCCGTTGATGTGCTCCGGGTCCGCCTCCTGGCCGCGCGCCTCATCCAGCGCCAGCAGGTCGCGGCCCAGTGCATCCAGGATTTCGGTGGCCTCGGCGACGAACTCCGCCAGCGCCTTGCCTCCGGGCGTCACAGCGGCTTCAGGAAGCGCCGCAGGAGCGCCTCCAGGTCCTCCGGCTGGAACGGCTTCACCAGGTAGCCGGCCGCGCCCAGCGCCATGCCCCGCGAGCGGTCCTGCTCACGCCCCTCGGTGGTGACGATGATGAGCGGCACGTCCCGGTAGTTGGGGTTCTTCTTGACGAAGTTGATGAGTTCCAGCCCGTTGATGTCGGGCATGTTGATGTCGGTGATGATGAGGTCGAACCGCTGGCGGGGCAGCAGCTTCAGCGCCTCGAAGCCGCTGGCGGTGGTGACGGCCTCGACGCCGTCCACGGCCTCCACGGTCGCGGCGATGTGCTCGCGCGACACCTTGGAGTCCTCGACGATCAACACCTTGAACTTCATCGCGCGCGCCTCAGGGCCCGGATGCTAGCAGAAGCCCCGCCCGGCCGCCGAGCGTCAGCCCTTCCTGGATGACAGCGACCCGACAAGCCCCTTGTCCGCGAGGAGGGACACCCGTCCCCCCTTGAACGCGGGCAGGAACTGCCGCTGGTACGCCTCCGCGCGGGCCGCGTCGCTCAGGGAGGCCCCCTGGGGGACCTCCAGGGCCACCGCCTCCACCTTCGCGCGGCTCAACACCTTCGCCGCGCCCGCCAGGGCCTCCCCCAGCGAGGCCGCGTCCAGGCGCTTCCGGGACCCCAGCCCCACCACGAAGATGCGCGGCACGGTCAGCTTCCCGTCCGACGGCAAGAGGAGCCAGTCGTCCTTCACGCCGGTGAAGAAGCCGCCCTGGAGTACGCGGGACAGGGCGCCGCACAGCCGCCAGTCCACGTAGCCGGCGGAGGACGGCAGGGGGCGGTCGTCCTCGGCCACGAAGAGGCAGAGGGCGTCCACCCCGTTCAGCGCGTCCAGGCCCTCCAGGCCCACGTCCAGGGTCTGCGTCTGGCTCACGGCTTCCCGAGCGCCACCGCGACGCGGTCCAAGAGGCCGTTGACGAAGGCGCTCGACTCCTCGGTGCCGAAGTTCTTCCCCAGCTCCACCGCCTCGTTGATGGTCACCTTGCGGGGGATGTCCGGGCGGTACTTCAGCTCGAAGATGCCCAGGCGGAGCACGTTCCGGTCGATGCGGGACATGCGGTCCAGGCGCCAGTTGTGGCTGTGGCGTTCGATGAGCGCGTCGATCTCCTCGCGGTTCGCCTCCACGCCCTCCACCAGCTCCTTGGCGAACTTCACCGCGTCCGGCTCCGGCTTGCCGTCCTCCGCGGAGGCGGCCCAGGCGGAGTCCAGGGCCTCCCGCGTGGTGGCGCCCTGGGCCATCTCCAACTGGTAGAGCGCCTGCAGCGCCCGCTCCCGTGCCGTTCTGCGCGCGCCCATCGCGGTTATCCCTTTCGCTCAGCGCCCGGCATGCGAGCGAAGAGGTTGACCATCTCGATGCAGGCCACCGCGGCCTCAGCGCCCTTGTTGCCCGCCTTCACGCCCGCCCGGTCGATGGCCTGCTCCACGGTATCGCACGTCAGGACGCCGAACGTCACCGACGCCGGGTTCGGGCCGGCCGCGGCGCTGAACGCCACCGAACCAATGCCCTTGGCGCACTCGCCGGCCACGTAGTCGAAGTGGGGGGTGCCGCCGCGAATCACCGCGCCCAGGACGATGATGCCCGCGTACTGGCCGCTCTCCGACACGCGGCGGGTGAGGCCCGGCAGCTCATAGGTGCCGGGGCAGCGGTACACGTCGATGGCGTCGTCCTTCACGCCATGGCGCACCAGGGTGTCCACGGCGCCCTTCAAGAGCTCCTCCGTGATGAAGCTGTTGAACCGGGACACGCAGATGGCGAACCGGCCCTGGGGGGGGAGGAAATCCCCTTCGAAATAGCGAGGCATGGCGCGCTCCTTACACCACCTGCGCCCCTACCCGCGAGGGGTGAAACCCGCCGCCCGCACCACCGCCTCCGTCAGGCCCGCTCCCTGGGCGGCGGCCTCCGGGGCGCCCCGGAGGGCATACAGCCGGGCCACGTACTTCCCAATCAGGTCGCCCTCCAGGTTCACCTGGGCCCCGGGGCCCTTGCCGTGGAGCGTGGTGCGCTGCTGCGTCTCCGGAATCAGCTGCACCCGGAAGGTGCTGGCATCCACCGCGTTCACCGTGAGGCTGATGCCGTCGATGGTGACGGAGCCCTTCTCGATGAAGCAGGGCGCCAGCTCCGGGGGCAGCCGGAACACCATCACCCACGACCCGCCCTCCGCGAACGTCTCCAGCACCTCGCTGACGGCGTCCACGTGGCCCGACACCAGGTGCCCGCCCAGCCGGTCTCCCAGGGCGAGCGCCCGCTCCAGGTTCACCTTGTCGCCCGTCCGCCGGGCCCCCAGGGTGGTACGCCGCAGCGTCTCCGGGGCCGCCTGCACGCGGAAGGTGTCCCCGCCCTTCTCCACCACCGTGAGGCACGCGCCGTCCACGGCGATGGATTCGCCCAGGGCGAAGGCTTCCGCGCCCAGCGAGGTGCGAATCCAGAAGTCGGTCATCGCGCCGGAGGTGACGCGGGTGATGGTGCCAGTGTCCTGGATGAGGCCGGTGAACATGACCGGGACTTATAACGAAAGCCCCGGCGGGACGCTGGCCTGTCAGAGCAGGGCGCGCAGGAGGACGTCGTCCCCCACCTTCTCCATCGTCAGGTCCTTCACGGCCAGGGCGTGGGCCATGTCCTTCACGCCCAGCTCGCCCGCCCATGACAGGCCCCCCGCGCCCACCAGCTTGGGGGCGAGGAACAGGGCGAGCGCATCCGCCAGGTGCTCGCGCAGCAGCGTGCCGTACAGGCCCGCGCCGCCCTCCACGAGCACGTGGTTGAGCCCCTCCTTCTTCACACGCTTCAGGACGGCCTTGAGGTCCACGCGGTCCTGCTTCGCGCGCACGTTCCACACCTCCACGCCCTGGGCCAGGAAGCGCCGGGCGCGCCGGCCCTCCGGGTCCTCCAGTGTGGCCACCACGGTGCGCGCGGGGCTGCGCAGGTTGAAGACGGTGTGGCCGGGCGACAGCTTGAGGTGCGAGTCCACCACCACGCGCACGGGGTCCTTGCCCCCGCCGCCGGGCAGCCGCGTCGTGAGCTGCGGGTCGTCCATGCGCACGGTGTTGGCGCCCACGAGGATGGCGTCCACCTGGTCGCGCAGCCGATGCACCCACGCGCGCGACGCCTCACCCGTCACCCACTTCGAGTCGCCGGAAGGAGCCGCGATCTTCCCGTCCAGCGTCACCGCGGCCTTGAGCGTCACCCACGGCAGGCCCGTGCGCATCATCTTGAAGAAGGGCCGGTTGAGCGCGTCCGCCTCGTCCTTGAGGACGTGCGTCACCACCGCCACGCCGCCGCGCTTGAGCCGGTTGAGGCCCTTGCCGCTGACGAGCGGGTTGGGGTCCGACGACGCGCTGAACACGCGCCGCACGCCGGCCTCCAGCACCGCGAGGCTGCACGGCGGGGTGCGCCCGTAGTGGTCGCACGGCTCCAGCGTCGTGTAGAGGTCCGCGCCGCGCGCCTTGGAGCCCGCGGCCTCCAGCGCGACGACTTCCGCGTGCGCCGTGCCCGCCTTCTTGTGGTGGCCGCGCGCGATGATGCGCCCGCCCTTCACCAGCACCGCCCCCACGACGGGGTTGGGGCTGGTGCGGCCCAGCCCCTTGGCGGCCTCCTCCAGCGCGATGCGCATGAAGAACTCGGCCACCGCGTGGTCGAAGTCCGCCGCGCGCTTGGAGCGGGGCGTCTTCACCGCCTGCAACCGTGACCGCGTGAGCAAGCGCATACCGCCCTTCCTAACCGTCCTTGGGCGGAGTCACAGGCGGCTTCGCCTTGCGCTCACGCTCCTGGTCCTCGAGCAGGTCCTTCAGCTCGTGCATGAACTCGGAGATGTCCCGGAAGCTGCGGTACACGGACGCGAAGCGCACGTACGCCACCTCGTCCAGCTGCTGTAACCGCTTCATCACGTGCTCGCCAATGGATGAGGAAGGGACCTCCTTCTCCCCCATCCCCTGGAGCATCCGCTCGATGTCCTCCACCGTCGCCTCCAGCTGCGCGGCGGACACCGGGCGCTTCTCACACGCCTTCTTCAGGCCGTTGAGCATCTTCTCGCGGTCGAAGGCCTCGCGCCGGCCGTCCTTCTTCACGATGAGCGGGTAGAGCTCCTCCACCCGCTCGTACGTGGTGAAGCGGCGCTTGCAGGCCAGGCACTCGCGGCGCCGCCGGATGACGGAGCCCTCGTGCGACTCGCGCGAGTCGATGACCTTGTTCTCCGGGTCCTGGCAGAAGGGGCAGCGCACGGGCGGGCTACTTCAACCGCGAGGCGTACAGCGGGAAGCCCTGCGCCAGCTCCTTGACCTGCCCCTTGACCCGCGCGAGCGCCGCGTCGTCCTGCGCGGCGTCCAGCGCCTGTCCGATGAGCCGGCCCACCACCGCCATCTCCGCCTCGCGCATGCCGCGCGTGGTGATGGCCGGGGTGCCCACCCGGACGCCGGAGGTCGTCGTGGGCTTCTCCGGGTCGAAGGGGATCATGTTCTTGTTGACCGTGATGCCCGCCTTGCCCAGCACGTCCTCGGCCACCTTGCCGGTGAGCTTCTTGGCGCGCAGGTCCACCAGCATCAGGTGGTTGTCCGTGCCGCCCGAGCACAGCCGCAGGCCCGCGGACTTCAGCGCCTCCGCCAGCGCCTGCGCGTTGGCGACGATCTGCTTCTGGTAGGCCTTGAACTCCGGCGTCAGCGCTTCCTTGAAGGCCACCGCCTTGCCCGCGATGGCGTGCATCAGCGGGCCGCCCTGGATGCCCGGGAAGATCTGGCTGTTGATGGTCTTCGCGAAGGCCTCACGCGACAGCACCATGCCGCCACGCGGACCGCGCAACGTCTTGTGCGTGGTGGTGGTGACGATTTCAGCGAAGGGCACCGGCGACGGGTGCACGCCCGCAGCCACCAGGCCCGCGATGTGGGCCATGTCCACCAGCATGGCGGCGCCCACCTTGTCGGCGATCTCCCGGAACTTCGCGAAGTCGAGCGTGCGCGGATACGCGCTCGCGCCCACCACCAGCACCTTGGGCTTGTGCTCCAGGGCCAGCGACTCCACCTGCGCGAAGTCGATGGTCTCCGTGTCGCGCGACAGGCCGTAGTGGACGACCTTGTAGAGCTTGCCGGAGAAGTTGAATGACGCGCCGTGGGTGAGGTGGCCGCCGGAGTTCAGGTCCAGCGACAGCATGGTGTCGCCCGGCTTCATCAGCGCCATGAAGGCGCCCATGTTGGCCTGGCTGCCGGAGTGCGCCTGCACGTTCACCGCGTCCGCGCCGAACAGCTCCTTCGCGCGCGCGATGGCCAGGTTCTCCGCGACGTCCACCACCTCGCAGCCGCCGTAGTAGCGCTTGCCGGGGTAGCCTTCCGCGTACTTGTTGGTGAGGACGGAGCCCACCGCCTCCATCACCGCCGGGCTGACGAAGTTCTCCGAGGCGATGAGCTCCAGCCCCTCTTCCTGACGCTCCGTCTCGTGCCGGAGCACCTGGGCGATTTCAGGATCCACCTGGGACAGCGTGCGGGTGTTCTCCATGGGGGTTGCCTCCTGGCGTACGAACGAAGGGGACTGCGAAGGGACGCCTGCAAGGCCCGTCAGCGCTGCTGGGCCTCGACGTCGCGAATCTTCTGGACGCGCTTCTCGTGGCGGCCGCCCTCGAAGGCGGTGGAGAGGAAGGCCTCCAGGATGCCGCGTGCCACGCCCGCGCCCACCACGCGCTGGCCCAGGCACAACACGTTGGCGTCGTTGTGCGCGCGGGTCATCCGCGCCTCGAACTCCGTGGTGCACAAGGCCGCCCGGACGCCCCGGTGCTTGTTGGCCACGATGCTCATCCCGATGCCGGTGCCGCACACCAGCACGCCCAGCGTGCCGGCCTCCGCCACCACCGCGCGGGCCACCTGCGAGGCGAAGTCCGGGTAGTCCACGGACTCGCGCGTCTGCGGGCCCAGGTCCTGGAAGTCGGTGCCGCGCTCCTTCAGGAGCGCCACCAGCTCCTGGCGCAGCTCGATGCCCGCATGGTCGGAGGCGAGGATGACTTTCACGGCCGGACTCCGGAAGGCGGGGCCCGCGCCTTGAGGGCGGGGCCGGGAAGGAGGGCCCCTGCCCGCCGCTCCTTTTCAGGGAGCAGCGGGCCGGAAGGCCGTCAGCTGAAGCGCTTGAAGACCAGCACCGCGTTGGTGCCGCCAAAGCCGAACGAGTTGCTCATCACCGCGTCGACGCGGGCCTCGCGCGCCGTGTTGGGCACGTAGTCCAGGTCGCAGTCGGGGTCCGGCGACGTCATGTTGATGGTGGGCGGCAGCACGTTCTTCGTGAGCACCTGCACGCTCACCACCGCCTCCGCGCCACCCGCCGCGCCGAGCATGTGGCCCGTCATGGACTTGGTGGACGACACCGCCAGCTTGCGCGCGTGGTCGCCGAACACGGCCTTGAGGGCCTTGGTCTCGTTGGCGTCGTTGAACGGCGTGGACGTGCCGTGGGCGTTGACGTAGCCCACCTGGTCCGGCCGCATGCCCGCGGACGCCAGGGCCAGGCGCATGCAGCGCGCCGCGCCCTCGCCCTCCGGCGCCGGCTGGGTGACGTGGTACGCGTCCGAGTTGGCGCCGTACCCCACCACCTCCGCCAGGATGTTGGCGCCGCGCTTCTTCGCGGCCTCCAGCTCCTCCAGCACCACGATGCCCGCGCCCTCGCCCATCACGAAGCCGTCGCGCTCCTTGTCGAAGGGACGGCTGGCGCCCGCCGGGTCGTCGTTGCGCGTGGACAGGGCCTTCATCACGGAGAAGCCGCCCATGCCCAGCGGAGTGATCGCCGCCTCCGCGCCGCCCGCGATGGCCGCGTCCGTCTCACCCAGGCGGATGGACTTCCAGGCCTCGCCGATGGCGTGTGCGCTGGTGGCGCACGCCGACACCGGGGCCCAGTTGGGGCCCTTGCAGTTGTAGCGCATGGAGATGAGCCCAGGCGCCATGTTGACGATCATCTGGATGATGAAGAAGGGAGACAGCCGGTCAAACCCCTTCTCCAGCCCCTTGCGGTGCTGCTCCTCCAGCGAGGAGATGCCGCCGATGCCGGAGCCCACGATGACGCCCACGCGCTCCGGCTGGTAGCCATGGGGCGCGTCCGGGCCGATGGGCAGGCCGGACTCCTTCACCGCCATGTCGGCCGCGGCCATCGCGTACTGGGCGAACAGGTCCATCCGGCGCACTTCGCGCCTGTCGATGAACTGCTCGGGCTGGAAGTCCTTCACCTCGCCCGCGATGCGCGCGTCGAGCTTCCCCAGATCGAAACGGGTGATCGTGCTGATGCCGGACTGCCCGGCCAGCATCGCCTGCCAGTTCTTCTCGGTGCCGGTGCCCAGCGCTGAAATGATGCCGGTGCCGGTGATGACGACTCGACGGTTTGACACTGTTCTTCTCCGCTGACCGCGATGGGGCGCGGAGCGCCGGTGAAGGACGCCCCCAGAGGCCCCGACACTCCCGGGTGTCGCGACTGCCTACTTCTTGTGGGTCTTCACGTAATTCACGGCGTCGCCGACGGTCTTGATGTTCTCCGCCTCGTCGTCCGGGATCTCGACCTCGAACTCCTCCTCCATCGCCATCACCAGCTCGACGATGTCGAGGCTGTCCGCGCCCAGGTCCTCGATGAAGGACGACTCAGGCTTGATCTCATCCTCACCCACACCGAGCTGGTCGGCGATGATGGACTTGATCTTGGTTTCCACGTCGGTTGCGTTGGACATACGTGCAGAACCCTCCAGCTCCAGATGGGACCCGCCGTTTGTCTCGCGGGTCGTCTTCAAGGCGGGCGCGGTATATCCCACGCCCGGCGGCAATCCAACCTTGGCTTACATGTACATGCCGCCGTTGACCTTCAGGACCTCGCCGGTGATGTAGGACGCCGCATCACTCGCGAGGAACAACACGGCCCCGGCGACCTCCTCCGGGTTGCCCAGGCGGCCCAGCGCGATGCCGCCCACCATCTTCTGGCGCAGCTCGTCGTCCAGGTGGGAGGTCATGTCCGTCCCGATGAAACCCGGGGAAACCGCGTTGACGCGGATGCTCCGGCTGGCCAGCTCCTTGGCGACCGACTTCGTCAGGCCGATAAGCCCCGCCTTGGCGGCCGAGTAGGCGGCCTGCCCCGGGTTGCCCATCTCCCCCACCACCGAGGTGATGTTGATGATGGCACCGGCCCGCTGCTTCATCATGGGCCGGCTGGCGGCGCGGATGAGCGCGAAGGCGCCCCGGAGGTTGGTGTCCAGCTGCCGGTCCCAGTCCTCGTCCTTGACGCGCATGACCAGGCCGTCAATGGCCATGCCGGCGTTGTTCACGAGCACGTCCAGCCGGCCGTGCGCCTTGACGACGCCGTCGATGGCGCCCGCGCACGCGGCGGTGTCCGCCAGGTCGAAGCGAACGGCCTCCGCCTTGGCGCCCGCCTGCTGGAGCAGCCCCACCGTCTCCTGCGCGGCGGCCTCGTTGCCCACGTAGCTGATGACCACGGTGGAGGCGCCCGCCTTCGCGAAGGCCAGCGCGCACGCCCGGCCGATGCCGCGCGAGCCGCCCGTCACCAGCACCACCTTGTCCTTGAAGCCCTCGCTCATGCTGCCCCCAGCGCGGCGAGCACCTTCTCCAGGGTCGCGGCGTTCTCGACGTTGAACGACTCGATGTCCTTGGTGATGCGCTTGATGAGACCGCCCAGCACCTTGCCCGGTCCCAGCTCCACCACGTGCGTGACGCCGTTCGCCTTGAGCGACTCCACGCATTCAATCCAACGCACCGGCGCGCTCACCTGCTCCAGCAGCAGCGGCACCACGCGCGAGGCGTCCGCGTTGGGCCTGGCCTCCACGTTGCTCACCACCGGCACGGACGGCGCCTGGATGCGCATGCCCGCCAGCACCTCCGCCAGCCGGGGCTTCACGGGGTCCATCAGCGCGCAGTGGAACGGGGCGGAGACGGGCAGCGGCATCACGCGCTTGGCCCCGGCCTCCTTGCACTTCGCGCCCGCGCGCTCCACCGCGGCCGCGTGGCCCGCGATGACGGTCTGCTCGGGCGAGTTGTAGTTCGCGGGGGCGACGACCTGTCCTTCCGCCGCGGCGTCGCAGGCGGCCTTCACCGCGTCCGGGGTGAGGCCCAGCACCACCGCCATGCCGCCCGTGCCCACGGGCACCGCCTCCTGCATGAACGTGCCGCGCGCGCGCACCGCCCGCGCCGCATCCTGGAGGTCCATCGCGCCCGCGGCCACCAGCGCGGAGTACTCGCCCAGCGAGTGGCCCGCGACGAACGCGGGGACAGGGCCCCGCTTCTGGAACACCGCGTGCACGGCGGCCGACACCGTGAGGATGGCCGGCTGGGTGGTGGCGGTGAGCTTCAGCGCCTCCTCCGGGCCCTCGAAGCAGGTGGTGGAGAGCTTCTCGTGCAGCGCGTCGTCCACGGCGTCGAAGACGGCCCGCGCTTCGGGGAACTGCTCGTAGAGGTCCTTGCCCATCCCCACGGCCTGACTGCCCTGCCCGGGAAACACGAACGCGACCTTCGCCATGTTGCGGTCCTTCCTTGTGTCGTCCTGCCTACCAGCGCACCACCGCGCTGCCCCACGCCATGCCCGCGCCAATGGCCATCATCGCGATGACGTCTCCGCGCTTGAGGCGGCCGGCGCGCTGCGCCTCATCCAGCGACATGGGCAGCGAGGCGGACGACGTGTTGCCGTACTTGTGGAGGTTGAGCCAGCATTTTTCCTTTGGAATCTCCAGCCGCTCCATCACGGCTTCCAGGATTCGCAGGTTCGCCTGATGGGCGATGACGTGGTCCACCTGCGTCGTGGCCAGCCCGTGGGCCCCCAACGACGCCTGCGTGGATTCCACCAGGGCGCGCACCGCGAAGCGGAACACTTCCTTCCCGTTCATCTTGAGCTTGTGAAGATTTGCATCCACGTTGTCCGCGGTGACGGGGGTGCGGGAGCCGCCGGCGGGGATGCAGAGCAGGTTCGCGAGCTCGCCGTCGGTGCGCAGGTGGGTGGAGAGGATGCCGCGCGGCGCCATGGCGTCGTCTTCCGCACCCTCTTCCGCCCCCAGCACCAGGGCGCCCGCGCCGTCCCCGAAGAGGACGCAGGTGTTGCGGTCCGTCCAGTCCACCGCGCGGGTGAGCAGGTCCGCGCCCACGACGAGCGCGCGCTTCACCTGGCCCGAGCGCACGAACTGATCCGCCACGCTCAGCGCGTACAGCCCTCCGGCGCACGCGGCGGACACGTCGAAGGCGAAGGCGCGCTTCGCCCCCAGCTTCGCCTGCACCAGCGCGGCGCACGACGGCATGGGCATGTCCGCGGTGACGGTGCCTACGACGATGAGGTCCAGGTCGCCGGGGGCCACGCCCGCCATCTCCAGCGCGTTGCGCGAGGCCTGCACCGCCAGGTCGCTCGTCGCCTCGTCCGGGGCGGCCTGCCTGCGCTCCTGGATGCCGGTGCGCTCGCGGATCCACGCGTCGCTCGTGTCGACCAGGCGCTCCAGGTCCTGGTTGGTCAGGACCTGCGCGGGGGCATAGGAGCCGGTTCCGATGATGTGCGTGCGTGCCAAGAGGCCTCCGGAAGTCGTCGGAGTCCAACGTCTGGCCCGCGCGCTCTAATCGTTCCCTTCGTCCCCGTCCGCCTTCCTTCCCCGCTGGTGGGGAGGAAGCCAGGCGGCGGCGTTGGCAATGCAGCGCGTCAGCTCTTCCTGCACGCCCGCGCGCACGTGCTGCAGCGTGGTGACGAGCGCGTTGTGGATGGCGCGGGGGGAAGAGCGGCCGTGCGCGACGATGCCCACTCCCTGGAGGCCCAGGAGCGGCGCGCCGCCATATTCGGCGTAGTCCATGACGCGGCGCAGCCCCGCCAGGGTGGGCTTGAGGAGCAGCGCTCCCAGCTTCTCCGGCAGGCCGCCGCGCTTCTCGATGGCGGAGCGCAAGAGGCCGGTGATGCCCATGCCCACGCCTTCGGACGTCTTCAGGACGATGTTGCCGGTGAAGCCGTCCGTCACGACGACCTCCACGTCGCCGGAGAACAGGTCCTTGCCCTCCACGTAGCCCACGAACTCCAGGTCCGAGCGGCGCAGGAGGGCGCTCGCGTCGCGCGTGAGCTGCGTGCCCTTGGACTCCTCTTCACCGTTGGAGAGCACCGCCACGCGGGGGCGCTTCACGCCCAGGCGCGTGCGCGAGTACGCCTCGCCGAGCACGGCGAACTGGGCCAGGTGCGAGGGGCGGCAGTCCACGTTGGCGCCCGCGTCCAGGAGCAGGCAGCGGCCTTCGCCCTTCAAGGCCGGAAACAGGGCCGCGATGGCCGGACGCTCCACGCCGGGAATCCGGCCGAGCGTCAACATGCCACCGGCCATCACCGCGCCGGAGTTGCCCGCCGACACGAAGGCGGACGCCTCCCCTTGCCGGACGAGCTCGAAGCCCACCCGGAGCGAGGAGTCCCGCTTGCGCCGGAACGCAGCGGTGGCGGGGTCGTCCATCTCCACCACTTCGGACGCGTGGTGGAGGTGCACGTTGGGGGGCGCGCCGGCGCGCTCCAGGACGGGACGTACACGCGTGGCGTCCCCGACCAGCACGAGTTCGTGCCCGGGATACGCTCGCGCGAACAGCACGCCCCCTTCCACGACGGCGTCGGGGGCGTGGTCGCCACCCATCGCGTCGAGGACGAGCCGCACCGGCAGCCTTCCGCTTTCAACTACTCCGCGGCGGTCGCGATGACCTCACGGCCACCGTAGTTGCCACAGGCCGCGCAGGCGCGGTGCGGCATCACGGGCTCCTTGCACTTGGAGCACTTGATGACCTGGACGGGGGTCCGCAGGTTGTTGTTGCCGGCCCGACGACGGTCCCGGCGCATCTTCGACGTCCGCTTCTTGGGAACTCCCACGGCTCACCTCGGCATCGGACCCGTCCCCCCTCGCGCCTTGCGAGGGGCATAGGGACCGTCAGTTCAACTTGATGTTCTTCAGCGGCGACAGTCGAGGGTCCACGACCTTCGGCTCGCAGCCGCACTTCTTCTCATTGAGGTTCTGGCCGCACTGCGAGCAGAGCCCCTGGCAGTCTTCCCGACAGACCGCGCTCATCGGGAGGGCGAGCAATACCTGTTCCCGGATGATCGGATCCAGATCGATCGTCTTCCCATCGAAAACCTGCTCGTCCGCCTCGCCCAGCGCGAAGGTGCCCCCGGATTCACCCTGGGTGCGTTCCTTCTTCTCCATGGCCTTCTCGTCGTCGTCCTTGAAGTCATCGCCCCGGGCCAGGGACTCCGGCACCAGGTTGATGGTGAAGGACACGGGAAGGTCCAGCGTCACGTCCGCGAGGCAGCGCTTGCAGGGCGCGCCCACGTGGACCGTGAAGCCGCCCGTCAGCAGCACGCCGCCACTGACCTTGCGCAGGGTGGCCTGGAGCGTCGACGGAGCGGTCGCCTGGAAGCCAGTGCCCTCACCGGACCCCTGACCTTCCAGGGCCTCCTTGAGGACCCCGGGAGCGATGGGCTCGTCGAGCTTCAGCCCCGCGTCTTTGATTTGTTCAATCTTTACGACCATCTACAAGGCTTCCCGGCAAAAGGGCGCGCAACATAGAGGGACTCCCCCCGTCAGTCAACACGCCGGGTTGGACTACCGAGCCGCGCCGCGTGGATCCCCTCAACACCGCTCTGGTAGCTTTCCATCTGATGCGCTTCCCCGCCCGACGTTCGCGGGGCGCACTCTGTGTCTGGGGGCTCGGGCTGATGCTCGCCCTGCCGGCGCAGGCCCGTGCGCCCCTTCCCCCGTCCACCCTCCTCTTCCAGCTGGGCCCGACGAGCCCCGCCATCGACTCGGCGAAGGGGCTGCTGGAGGCCGGCCGCTTCCAGGAGGCCCTGGACGTGGTGCGGGGCGGGCTGGACGCGCCCGACGTCACGGACGACGAGCTGGTGGAGCTCTACCGCCTGCAGGGGCTCACCGCGCTCTACCTGGGCGACGAGGCCCTGGCGCGCGGCGCGTACGAGAAGCTGCTCCAGGCCCGGCCGGACTTCGAGCTGCCCCGCTCCGCGCCGCCGAAGGTCCGCGACCTCTTCGCGAAGCTGAAGGAGGACCTGCGCCACCGCCGCGTCCACCCCGTCACCCTGCAGGTGGACCCCATCCCGGACCCGGTGCCGGGCGAGCGCGTCGAGGTGGACGCCACCCTCCGGGACATGGCGCTGGGCGCGCGGGCGCGGCTGTTCTACCGGCGCGCGGGGGCGCAGGGCTTCTCGTCGGTGGACTTCGTGCGCGACCGGGCCCGGCCGGAGCACTACACCGCCGTGCTGCCCGCGTACGAGCTGCCCGTGGAGAGCACGCCCTATGAAGTGGAGTACTACTTCGAGGTCGTGGACGCGGCGGAGCGGCGGCTCGCCGGACGCGGGGATCCGTTCCATCCCCTCCTCTTCCAGGTGGCGTCGCGGAGCGCACCCGCCACGGCCCTGACGGAGGGCTCCAGCCGCCCCTGGTACAAGAGCCCCTGGCTCTGGGTCGCAGTGGGCGCGGTGGCCATTGGCGGCACGGCCGGGGTGGTGGCCCTGTCGTCCTCGGAGGAGCGGGGCCGCGTGCCCATCACCATCCGCGTGGAGGACGCCGCGCCATGAGACACGCAGCCCTGTTGATGCTTTCCCTCCTCTGCGGCTGCGGGCCGGATGCGGCACCGGGGGCCCTGCCCCTGGGACTGGAGGTCACGCTCAGCCGCGCCGTCGCGAGCCAGGTCGGTGCCTACCAGGTGGTGGTGCTGAAGGACGGTGCGAAGCGCAACTGCACGGAGCTGCAGCGCACCTGCCTGGCCACCCAGGTGGACCCCGGCGACCTGCTGGAGCTGAAGGACGCGGACGGAAACACGGGGCGCACGCTGCGCTTTCCCTCCGCCCCCGGCGGCGCGGCCATGGGGCTCGCGGTGGACGTGCCGGTGGGCCGCGACTACGCGCTCGTCATCGAGGCGCTGACGGCCGACACGCCGACGCGCTTCCTGGGCAGCTCCTGCAACTACCTGCGCGAGGTGAACTCCGGCACCAACGCGACCCTGGTGGCCGCCCCCATCGAGCTGACCTCCCAGGCCTGCGACCCGGTGTTTCCGCGCTGAAGCGCAGGCACTGGCGCCCCGCTGGGGAGGCGGGCGGGCATGGCGCGCGGATGTCACATGGTTGTCCCGAGCGCGGCGGAACGAATCTGTTACGGGACGCCACGCATTCCATCCCTTCGCGGGAGCATCCTTCATGGCGCGCATCCTCATCATCGAGGACGAGCAGGACCTGGCCGGACTCGTCGACTACAACCTCCGCGCGGCGGGCTTCGAGACGGACACGGCGAACACCGGCGCGGGCGGGCTTGCCCGGGCCCGTGCCCATCCTCCGGACCTGGTGCTGCTGGACCTGATGCTGCCGGACGTCGCGGGCGGTGAAGTCCTGCGCATGCTCAAGAGCGACCCGGAGCTCAAGAAGGCCGCGGTCGTCATCGTCAGCGCCAAGGGCCAGGAGGCCGACCGCATCCAGGGCCTGGAACTGGGCGCGGACGACTACGTGGTGAAGCCCTTCTCCGTGCGCGAGCTGCTGCTGCGCGTGAAGGCCGTGCTGCGCCGCGCGGACGCGGAGGAAGGCCCCGCCGCGGTGCTGGCCGCGGGCGACATCAGCCTGGACACGTCCCGCCACCAGGTGCGGGTGAAGGGCGAGGAGATCATCCTCACCGCGCTGGAGTTCCGCCTGCTGCGCACGCTGCTGGAGCGAAGCGACCGCGTGCAGACGCGCGAGGTGCTGCTGTCCGACGTCTGGGGCATCCAGGCGGAGATCCACACGCGCACCGTGGACACGCACATCAAGCGCCTGCGCGAGAAGCTGGGGCCCGCGGGCGACATCATCGAGACCGTGCGCGGCGTGGGCTACAAGCTCAGCCCTCCGTGAGGCCGTCATGCCCCTGCGCTTCACGCTCCTGGCGCTGCTCGTTCCTCCCCTCCTGGTCGCGACGCTGCTCGTGCTCTTCGGCCACCCGGCCGGCGCGCTCGCCGCGGGGCTCGTCACGCTGGCGGGCTCCGCGCTGGCGCTGGGCACGAGCCGCGTGGCCATGGAGCGCCAGCTTCGCGCGCTGACCCAGAAGACGCAGTCGCTGGCCGCGGGCGTGGACGTGGCGCCGCCCGCGGGCCTGGAGCGCACCGACGACCTGGCGCAGCTGGAAGACGCCATCGACACGCTGGACGACCAGCTGTCCATGCGCGCCGCCGCCCTCAACCAGGAGGCCCGCATCCTCACCGCCGTGCTGGACGGCATGGCGGAGGGGCTCTGGGTGACGGACGCGGAGGGCACCGTGGTGCGCCACAACGACGCGCTCGCGGAGATGCTCCGGCCCGCGCACGGCGCCATCGTGGGCCAGCGGCCGCTCGCGCTCATCCGCAACGAGGCCCTCAACGACGCGGTGGCCCGCGCGTGCCATGACGGCGCCTCCACGCGGCTGGAGCTGACGCTCGAGGGGCTGTACTCCCGCACACTGGCCGTGCGCGTGACGCCCGTGGGGCGCGACCTGCCCGGCAGCGCCGCCGTCTTCCACGACGTCACGGAGTTGCGCCGGCTGGAGAAGGTGCGCAAGGACTTCGTGGCCAACGTCTCCCACGAGCTGCGCACGCCCATCACCGCCATCCGCGGCTACGCGGAGACGCTCCAGGGCGGCGCGCTCCAGGACACCCAGGTGGCCCCGAAGATGGTGGAGATCATCCACCGCCAGTCCGAGCGCCTCTCCGAGCTGGTGGAGGACCTGCTGGAGCTCTCCCGCCTGGAGGCGCGCGAGATGACCTTCCAGCGCACGGAGGTGCCCCTGGCCCTGGCCGTCTCCCGCGCCGCCGAAGGGGTGCGCCCCAAGGCCGAGGGCAAGAACCAGCAAATCGGGTTGCACGTGCCGCCGGGGCTGGTGGCGCTGGGGGATGGACGGGCCATCGAGCAGGTGCTCCTCAACCTGCTCGACAACGCGGTGAAGTACACGCCCGCGGGCGGCCGGGTGGACGTGGACGGAGCGTACGAGGGCGGCCGGTGCGTCGTGCGCGTGCGCGACACAGGCGTGGGAATCGAGCCCAAGCATCTTTCCCGGATTTTCGAGCGATTCTACCGGGTGGACAAGGGTCGCAGCCGGGACATGGGTGGGGACGGGACTGGGCCTTTCCATCGTGAAGCACCTGATGGGCGCGATGGACGGCGAGGTGAAGGTGGAGAGCCAGCCGAACGCGGGCAGTACCTTTGTCATTTTTCTACCCTCGGCGGCTGGCCCGACGGCGGCGACGGGCTAGGATGGGGGCGGCCATGCGGGTCGCCATCCTCGCGGACATTCACGGAAACCTTCCGGCCTGCGAGGCCGTGCTGGACGACATCACCAAGTCGGTGGCGCCGGATTACATCGTCGCGGCCGGAGACCTGGCGCTGCGCGGTGCCCACCCACGCGAGACGGTGGAGCTGCTCTTCAGCCGCTGCCACGCGCTCATCATGGGCAACACGGACGCGTACCTCGCCGGCAACTACCTGGGCGGCGCGTACCGCGAGCGGGACCACTGGAAGACGGAGCTGTTGCGCTGGACGCGCGACCAGCTGGGCGACGCGCTGCTCCAGCAGCTGGGACAGATGCCCTTCTCCCTGCGCTACACGCCGCGCAAGGGGCAGGACCTGTTCATCTGCCACGCGAACCCTCGCAACCTGGAAGAGTCGCTGGACCCCACGCTGGACGACCACGCGGTGCGCCGCTTCTTCACGCACCTGGACGCGGCCGCGTGCGCCTTCGGGCACCTGCACTTCCCCTACCGCCGGCGCGTGGGCCGGATGCTCATCGCGGACGTGGCCAGCGCCGGCATTCCTCGCGACGGCGACCTGCGCCCCGCCTACGGCGTCTTCACCTTCACCCCCAAGGGCTGGCGCGTGCAGATCCGCCGCGTGCGCTACCCGGTGCGCAAGGCCACCCAGGCCCTCACCGCGCGCCGCGTGCCCGGGGGGCCGCTGCTCATCCACAAGCTCGTGGAGGCGAGGTACCGCCACCACAACGCCCTGATGGAGGCCGCGCGGCGGCACTCGGGGCTGCCTCCGCCGGGGCCCGTGCTGCGTCCGCCGCCGGGGGCTTCGGGCTCGAGGCCCACGCTCGCCGCGCCCTTTGAGAACAGCCCTCCACCGGAAGTCGATCCGTCCACGCTGCCCCTGGACATGGACGGCACGGTGACGGGCGCCTCGCCGCTGCCGCCCGACGCGCTCAACGACCTGGACGGGTGAGGCCAACGCCCACCGGGTGCGTGCGCGTGGGGCAGGCCCGTCCGGGAATGGACAGGCGTGCCGTCGCTTCTGACGGACAGCGGGCTTTTCGCACCGCGAAATCCGCCTGCTCTCTCTCGCACACGGATGCACGAGGGCGCGGCGGGCCTTAGCAACACCTCAGGCGACGACGACGCGGGAGGGGCCATGGTCGGGTGGATGGTCGGACTGTCGGTGGTGGCGGTGTCCCTCACCGCCTCCGGAGCAGAGACGCCCCCCGCTCCAACGCCGCCCGCGGTGGAAGCGCCGCCGCCCGCGCCGTACTGCGAGGGCGAATACGCGGACAGCTACAGCGCGCTGTCCCCCAAGGCGCGGGCCTTCGAACAGGCGATGCAGAAGAAGTACACGTACTGCGTGCGCAGCACCGCCGTGTACGAGTGCCTGTCCTACGGCGCGGAGGGCAACGTGCGCCGCACGCGCACGCCGGTGTCCGCGCACGGCACCGCGTTCGCGTACCGGCAGCAGGCCGGGGAGACGCTGCTGCTCACCAACCAGCACGTCGTGGAGTGGCCGGACGTCACCAGCGACGCGCATCCGGTGGACGGCGTGCCTTCCGGCTGCAAGCGCGTGAAGGACGGCCTGAGCATCGTGGAGAACGAGGCGGACCACTACGACCGCGACGACATCCCGCTGTCCACGGCGGTGGTGGATCCGCAGCTGGACCTGGCCGTCATCAAGTCGAAGACGCCGCTGACGGTGATGCCGTGGAAGGTGGGCAAGAGCGCCGCCGTGCGCGAACGCGACGTGGTGGACGTGCGCGGCTTCCCGCTGGGCGTCTTCAACGCCACCAACATGGGCAAGGTCATCTCCGCCTACGACCACGACGAGTACAAGGACTGGTACCACGACGACTTCGTCATCGACGCGCTGTTGTCGCAGGGCAACTCGGGGTCGCCCGTGCTGGCCATCTCCTGCAAGACGGGCGAGTTCGAGCTGGTGGGCGTCTACCACGCGGGCTACTCGCGCGGCAGCGCGCTCAACGTGGTGGTGGGAATCGACCAGGCGCGCGACCTGATGAACAACCTGCGCCGCACGCCCAAGCGCGCACTGGAAGGCACGACGCCGCTGGACGCCCTGGCCCGCGCCCGCGTGGCGAAGCGCGCGGAGGTGTCCGCCACGCCCTTCTTCCCCTTCGGCTCGCGCACCGCGGCGGTGTTCCCACGCGCGGACGGCACGCTGCTCTTCGCGCTGTATGAACAGGACTTCCCGCGCCGAGTGCACCCGCTCATCGTGATGGAGGACCTGCCCGTGGCCTCCACGGAGGAGGGCTTCGGGCGCGTGGGGCGCGTCTGGTTCGGAGGCGAGCGGGGCCTGCTGGAGCGAACGCGCGCGGACCAGGACGCGGAGCTGCAACAGCAACTGGCCCGGCTGCTGGATGCGCTGCGCAGGGACGCGACGCTCGCGTTCTCGTACCAGGACTCGCTGCCCGGCTCGGATGAATCCCGGCAGACCTTCGACACGTCCGCCCGCCTGGGCAAGACGCTGGAGCGCACCATCGTCGCGCACCGAGACCTGAGCGACGCCGCCGCGGAGCTGGCGGACCGCTTCGCCCCGGGCGCCACCGAGCCCGCGACCCGGACGGAGTCCGTGCTGAAGAACCCTCCACCTCCCGGCATCCACCTGGGCCTCGCGGATGAACCGGGAGGACAGCCTCTCCCATCCGCGCCGCCCCGCGACTCCGGAGCGCGCCAGCCCGCACGCAGCACGCAGGGCAAGGCGGCCAGGACTCCGTCGGGCAGGTAGGCCGGCCGAGGGGCGGCCGGCCGGGCAGGGAGCGTCCGGGAAATGCCGGGCGGTCCCGGGAAGGCCCTTCCTGGCTCCGTACATTGGACAGGTGTGGAGGCCATGCCCGAACCCGTATCCGGAGCAGTCCACCCCGACCTGAGGACGGGGGCGCCCTCTCCCTGGCTGCGGCGCATCCTCAAGGGCCTGCTGGGACAGGAGCGGCGGTTCTGGGTGCTGGTGGTGGGCGTGGGGCTCATCTCCGGGCTGGGCGCGGTGGCCCTGCTCGCCGTGCTGCGCTTCACCCAGCACCTGTTCTGGCAGAGCAACACGGAGCACTTCCTGGAGGGCGCGCTCGCGTCGCCGGGCTGGCGCCGGTTCCTCGTGCCGGTGCTGGGCGGTGCGCTGGTGACGGTGGTGTCCCTGCTGGTGGGCCAGCCCCTGCGCGGCCATGGCACCGCGGGCATCATCGAATCCATCTGGGTGAAGTCCGGCCGGCTCCCCTTCCCGCGCGCGATCCTGCGTGGCTTCGTGTCCATCCTCGCGGTGGCGCTGGGGGCGCCGCTGGGCCGCGAAGGCGCGCTCCTCCAGACGGGCGCGGCCAGCGGATCCGCGCTGTCGGGGTGGCTGCGGCTGGGGCCGGGCCAGGCGCGTGTGCTGGTGGCGTGCGGCGCTTCGGCGGGCATCGCGTCCGCGTACAACGTCCCCATTGGCGCGGCCCTCTTCGGCCTGGAGGTGCTGCTGGGCAGCTTCGCGCTGGAGCTCTTCGGCCCCATCGTCGTGTCGTGCGTGGTGGCGACGCTCGTGTCGCGCACGCTCATCGCGGATCATCCCAGCTACGTCATCCCCCACTACGCCCTCACCCACCCGCGCGAGCTGGTGCTGGCCATCCTCCTGGGCGTGCTCGTGGGTGGGGCCTCCGCGCTCTACGTGCGCGGCATCAACCTCGCCTCGGACCTGCTGGACAAGCTGCCGTCGTGGCTCACGCCGTTCATGCCGCTGGTCGCGATGACGGTGGTGGGCCTCACCGCCATCGCGGGGCCGTACCTCATGGGCAACGGCTACGACTCCGTGAACATGGCGCTGCATGGGACGCTGCCGCTGGCGCTGCTGCTCATCCTGCCCCTGGCGAAGCTGGCGGTGACGTCGCTGTGCGCGGGCGCGGGCGTGCCGGGCGGGCTCTTCACCCCATCCCTCTTCTTCGGCGCGCTGCTGGGCGGCGCGTTCGGGATGATGGTGGAGCGGGCGCTTCCGGGGGGCGCGGCGCCCAGCGGGGCGTATGCGCTGCTGGGCATGGGCGCGGTGCTGGCGGGCACCACGCATGCGTCCGTGTCCGCGGTGCTGATGATCTTCGAGATGACCGGCGACTACGACCTCATCCTCCCGCTGATGCTCGCCGCGGTGGTGGCCGCCGTTGTCAGCCGCCAGTTGGAGCCGGAGTCGCTCTACACCTCCGTGCTCGTGAAGCGCGACGTGCGCGTGCCGGCCTCCGTGCCGCACTGGCTGCGGGAGGAAGGGGTGCGCTCGCTCCTGTCCCCCGCGACGCAGCGGGTGCCGCCCTCCGCAACCTTCGACGAGGTGGTGGTGCTGCTCCTGGAGGCGCCCGCGGGCGCGGACCTGTACGTCACCGACGCGGAGGGGCGCCTGCTGGGCGTCATCAGCCTGGACGCGCTCAAGGGCCACCTGCCGGACCACTCGCTGCTCCAGGCCACCGTGGCCGCGGACGTGATGGACACCGGCGTGCAGCCCATCACCCCGGACCTGTCCCTGGCGGAGGTGGCCGCGCGGTTCGGCCACACGGAATTGGAGCGGCTGCCCGTGGTGGACGGGCAGCGGCACCTGCTGGGTTCGCTCTCCAAGGGCGACCTGCTCAAGCGGGGGCGCTTCTAGATGGAGCTGGAGCCCCGCACGCGCGCCTGGAGCATCGTGGTGATGAGCCTGCTGTGCATCGTGCTGTCGTGGGTGCTGCTGCGCACGCCACCGCACCCCGGCCGCCCCCCACCCGAAGCGCCAGAACCCGCCGAGGAGCCCTCGCGGGGCAATCCCTACCGGGGATGGCCGCTCTTCCAGGGTTGGCCCATGCCTCAGCCCCCGGACACGAAGCCGGCGCCGGACACGAAACCCTCCGACGCACCCCGGCACCGTTGAAGGCC
>NZ_RAVW01000650.1 GCF_003611585.1 Corallococcus exercitus
TCGGCGCATGTCTCGTGGGCTCGGAGATGTGTATAAGCGACAGCCTCCTGCCTGGACTCCCTGCCTTCAGGCGAACGGCTCCGCCTGCTGGACGCGCTCTATGAGATGGCGCTCGCGGACGGCCCCCTCCAGCGCTCCGAACGCGAGGCCCTGAAGCGCGTGGCCGAGGGCCTGGACGTCCCGGACGCCAAGGCCCAGGCCCTGGCCGAACAGCACCTGGGCGACGCCACCGCCCACTACGAGACCCTGGGCCTCCCGCCGGACGCCACCGACGCGGAGGTGAAGAGCGCCTACCGGAAGCTCGCCGCCCAGCACCACCCGGACAAGGCCAGCCACCTGGGCCCCCGGGCCGCCGAGCGGGCCGCCCGTCAGTTCCAGGCCGTCCGCGACGCCTACGAGGAAATCCGGCGGCTGCGCGGCCTGTAGCCCGGGTTAGAAGACAGGAATCCCATGAGCCAGCGTCCCCCGAAGAAGAAGGAAGCGGAGTTCCAGAACAACCCGTTCAAGTCCGCCATCAAGACGCTCCAGGACCAGGAGAAGCAGGAGAAGGCTGCGGCCGCCGCTGCGGAGGCCTCGAAGAAGAAGGCCGCCGTGCAGAAGCCCACGAAGGCCCCCAAGGCCCGCCCGGAAGACGACGACGTGGGCCTCTTCTTCTCCGCCATGGACGGCGTGCAGCAGATCACCAACCGGGGCGAGGCCCCCAAGACGAACCCGCGCCTGCCGGAGATCATCGACGAGAACGCGGAGGCGCTGGCGCAGCTGTCCGACCTGGTCGCGGTGGACGGGCCCCTGTCCTTCACCGGTTCCGACGAGTCCTTCGAGGGTTCCTCCCCCGGCACCGACCCCAACCTGCTGCGTTCCCTGCGCCGGGGCGACTTCTCCGTCCAGGACCGGCTGGACCTTCACGGCAAGACGCAGAAGGAGGCCCAGGCCGCCGTGGAGCGCTTCCTGTCCGACAGCCGCCGGGCGAAGCGCCGCTGCGTGCTCATCGTCCACGGGCGCGGTTTGAATTCCAAGGACCAGATCCCGGTGCTCAAGGACGCGGTGAAGGACCTGCTGTCGCAGAAGCGGCTGGAGCGGATGGTGCTGGCGTTCTCCACCGCACGCCCGCAGGACGGCGGGACTGGCGCGGTCTACGTGCTGCTGCGCCGATAGCTTTACGCGTGCCCGTGGCTGTGCATACATGCCGCCATGGTTCGCGACCTCATTGACCTCCATATCCACGTGGGTGGCGCGGTGGCCCCGCACATCCTGTGGTCCATTGCCCACCAGCAGGGCTTCAAGCTCCCCGTCAAGAACTACTTCGACTTCGTCGAGCTCATCACCTCCCGTCCGGGCAAGGTGGGCAGCCTCGACGACTACCTGAAGATCCTCCACACCTGGACGGAGAAGATCCAATCCTCTCCCAGCGCCATCGAGCGCTCCGTCTACGAGGTGATTGGCAAGGAGTACCGGGGCAGCCGCGTCACGCAGATTGAACTGCGCTTCAACCCGATGAAGCGCAACCTCTCCAGCGAGCTGGACCTGGACCACATCATCCACGCGGCGCTGCGGGGCATGGACCGCGCGGTGCTGGAGTACGGCGTGAAGGTGGGCTTCATCTTCTGCCTGGCCCGCGAGTTCGACCACAAGCTCAACAGCATCATCGTGGAGAAGGCCATCAAGTACCGCTCGCGCGGCGTGTACGGCATCGACCTGGCCGGCACGGAGCGCGACGCGATGGAGCACAAGCCCTCGCTGGCGCAGTACGAGGACCTCTACGCCCGCGCGCGCAAGGGCGGCCTCAAGTGCACCGTGCACACCGGTGAGACGGCCGGCACGGGCGCGGAAGGCCTGATGGCGGCGGTGGAGAAGCTCAAGCCCAACCGCATCGGCCACGGCATCCGCGCCGCGTACGACGAGTCCGCGATGAAGGTCCTGCGTGAGAACAACATCACGCTGGAGCTGTGCCCCACGTCCAACATCCACACCAAGGCGGTGGCGGACCTGAAGGAGCTGGAGCACATCATGCGGACCTTCTGGGACCGCAAGGTGAAGTTCACCATCAACACGGACGGCCCCTACCTGCTGGAGACGGACATGCGGCGGGAGATTGAAATCGTCGAGTCCAACGGCCTGCTCACCTCCGAGCAGGTGGACCAGGCGCTCGCGTGGGCGCGCGAGGCGTCCTTCATCCCGGCCTGACATGTACGGCTTCACTCGCGCACTGCTCTTCACCCTGCCCCCGGAGCCCGCGCACCGGCTGGGCATGTCCGGGCTCGCGGCCCTGGGGAAGTGGCCCGCCCGCTGCCGCGCCATGCGCGAGCACACGCTGCGCCTGGCCCCCATGGACCTGTCCGTGGAGCTGGCGGGGCTGAAGTTCGCCCACCCGGTGGCGCTCGCCGCCGGGCTGGACAAGGACGCGGAGGCCGTGGACGGGCTGTTCGCCTGCGGCTTCTCCGCGGTGGAGATTGGCACCGTCACGCCGAAGCCCCAGCCCGGCAACCCGAAGCCGCGCCTGTTCCGGCTGCCGGAGCACCGCGCGGTCATCAACCGCATGGGCTTCAACAACCACGGCGCGGCCACCGCGGCGGAGCGCCTCAAGGGCCGGACGTGGAAGCCGGGCCCGCTGGGCGTGAACATCGGCAAGAACAAGGACACGCCGCTGGAGCGCGCGGTGGACGACTACGTGGCGTGCGTGGACGCGCTCGCGCCGCTGGGGGACTACGTCGTCGTCAACGCGTCCTCGCCCAACACGCCGGGCCTGCGCAAGCTCCAGGAGCCGGAGGCACTCTCCGCGCTGCTGCTCGCGGTGCGCGAGCGGATGGAGGCCGTGGCCCCGGGCACGCCGCTGTTCCTGAAGATCGCCCCGGACCTCACGCCCGAGGCCGTGGATGAGGTGGTCGACGTGGCGATGGAGCGCGGGCTGTCCGGGCTCATCGCCACCAACACCACCCTCACCCGCCCCTTCGAGCACGCGCACGCGAAGGAGGCCGGCGGCCTGTCCGGAGCGCCCGTGCGCGAGCTGGCCAACGCCGTCATCCGCCGCGCCTACCAGCGCAGTCGGGGCGCCCTACCCCTCATCGGCGTGGGCGGCGTGTTCACCGCCCAGGACGTCTACGAGAAGCTGCGCGCTGGCGCCACCGTGGTGCAGGTGTACACGGGCTTCATCTACGAGGGCCCGGGCATGGTGGACCGCATCCTCCCGGAGCTGGGCGCCCTGCTGGCCCGTGACGGCTTCGCGTCCGTGCGCGACGTGATTGGTGTGGATGCGCATACGGGGACGCCCGCCGTTCCCGTGTAGCGCCCCGGCTTCCGTCGTCTTTCGAGCAACGACCCTGCCCTCCGGGGCAGCTTCACGCATGTCCTCCCCGCAGCACCTTCCTCGCATCTGGGGGCAGGGAGGCGGACATGCGGACGCGGTCTTGGTGGTGGGTCTTGGCGGCGGCGGGAAGCGTGATGGGGTGCGGCGC
>NZ_RAVW01000651.1 GCF_003611585.1 Corallococcus exercitus
GGACGGGGCCGTCTACGGGCGGGGCCGCACGTTCGCCCAGGATCTGGCGCCGCTGACGCAGGTGCCCGACAACGTGCTGGTCCCCGCGGTCGGGGGCATGCTGTTCCTGGGGCTTCCCACCAGTCCCACCGCGTCAGCCGCGAAGGTGAGGCCGGCGCTGTATGTGGCGGGGAAGGAGGTGCCGCTGGCGGCCCGGCTCCCCATCGACTTCGAGTGGAACCAGTCGTCGGATGGCGTGAGGACCCGGCTCACCTATGACCGCCGGCTGATGCTGCTGCCCGCGGTGGGCGCGGTGGTGGTCGTGACGCCGGATCAAAAGCAGGTGCGCATCTTCGACTTCCCCGCGCTCCTGCGCTCGGCGGCTCCAGAGTATCTCTACGTGCGCTCCGTGCCCCCGCTGGAGGTCGCGGTGGGGACCCGTTACACGTATCAGCTGGAGGTCCGCTCCACGGCGGGGGGCGTGAAGCTGGCGCTGGAGGCGGGGCCCGAGGGCATGTCCGTGTCCCCCGACGGCATCGTCGGCTGGAGCGTCCCGCGAAACGCCCGGTCCTCCGAGCGGGTGGTGATCCGCGCCACCGACCGGCTGGGGAGCTCCGTGCTGCATTCCTTCACGCTCGCGATGCGCGGGGGCATGCCGTAGCAGGCCCGCGCTCAACGCCCCAGCGGGTGGAGAAGCCGCGCAGCCCCTTGGGGTACACCCGGCCCTGGCCGCGCTCCCTTCAGGTGCGCGGCAGGCCCTGGCTCTCTTGGCTGGGGCGGCTTGAGCCTCAACACCCTGCGGCTTGCGGGGGCCCACGCGCCGGGGCCTGCCTCGCACCTGCCGTGGGCACTCACCGCGTGGACGAGGCGCTGGCGGAGCTTGATCGTCCGGCCGCGCAGGACGTCCGCGGACAGCCTCCGGCGGACTGGCCGGCGCCGTAGCGCACGAGCCCTCAGCGCCAGGTGGAGTCCAGCCTCGCCGGCGAACTGAGAAGGTCCAGAGCCCGAAGCCCCAGGGCCTACCGCCGCCACTCCGCGGGAACGTTCTTCTCCGCGGCGTAGCGCTCCAGTTCGGCGAGCTGCTGGCTCGCCAGCTTCAGCTCCTCCTCCACCTCTTGCTGGCGCTTCGCCACCGGCTTGCCGGAGGACTCGTCCTTGCGCAGACGCGCGCGCTCCTCCTCGAAGCGGGTGACACGCGCCCGGGCCTTGCCGAAGGACGAGCGCCACCGCTCCTCCTCCTCTCGAGAGCGAGTCCCCGCCAGCCGCTGCTTGAAGCGCTCCCGCTCCCAGCGCTGGATGCCCGTGGGGTTCCGGCTCCACGTCTCACGGGCCTCCCGCACGTCCTTGAGCGACACCTCGATGCGCTCCTGGTTCTCACCACTCCCCTGCCCTGACTTCAGCCAGGCGGTGCCGACTTCCGGCAACGAGCAGGTCTCGACGGGCAGCCGCGCCCCGCCAATGTGGATGCCTCGGGTGAGGCCTCGCGAGAGGAACCAGCGCAGCCTCCGCGAGTCCTCCTGCTCCGCCAGGGACTGGCTCAGGGGCCGCCAGTCCTCGAACTCCAGGTCCAGCGTGCACGTCTTGCCCTCCGTCTCCAGTTCCATGCGGCGCTTCACGGCCGTGGGTGGCGAGTCGAACCGCTCGGCCACCAGCACGACGAGCCCCAGCCCGTCGACCCGCTGCACCGAGAGGACCACCTGCTGCTCGGTGTCCACCTGGAAGCGCTTCACCTCGCGTTCCTCGTCACGCGCCACGCGCTCGAGCAACTGATTCCAGCGCGCCGTGGACTCGGGCGTGGTGGGCACGGAGACGAGCTTGCTCGCGTAGGCGATGGGCAGCGCCAGCCCCAGCCCATCCGCGTTCTCGATTTTCATCGAGACGACGCCCACCACCTCGCCGCGTCCGTTCAACAGCGGTCCGCCACTGTTGCCTGGATTCACCGAGGCATTGAATTGCACATAGCCAGTGCCCAGATACTGCCGGCCCACGAAGCCCACCTTCCCCTCGTGCACGGTGAAGTCCAGGCCCTTGGGACTGCCAATGAAGACCAGCGGGTCTCCGGGCTCCAGGCGCGTGACGTCACCCAGTGGCAGTGGCGCCACCTTCGCTCCCACGACACGGACGGTGGCGAGGTCCAAATCCACGTCACTGGCGACCGTCTCGCCGAGCAGCTCCCGCCCGTCCGCGAGCACCGCCGTCATGAGCTTGCCCGGCGGACACACCACGTGCTCGTTGGTCAGCACCAGCTCCGAGTCCACGAAGAAGCCGGAGCCCACCTTGCTCCCACATCGCAGGGTCAACGTGCTCGGGCCGGCGCGGCGTGAAATCTCCGCGGTGGAGAGAGCCGACGGCACGGGAGCAGCCTCGCCCGGCAGGTCTTCACCCGCCGCGAGGGCCATGACATTCGAGCGGGTGCGAGCGAAGCGCGGAGAACGGGCCACCCAGATGCCGCCCAGCAATCCGAACAGGATGCAGAGGCCCACGAGCCCCCTCAAGCTTCGACGAGAGGGCTCCTGGACGGGCACCACCGCCTCCACGAAGGGCCGCAAGTCCGCGCGGGCGCCCTGGGCGCGCAGCACCTCCAGGAGTTTCTCCGCGAAGGCGCGAAAGACGCCACGGGCCAGGGGGGCCCCTGATGTCGCGAGCAGGCTTCGCGCCTCGGAGAACGAGGGCGCGGGTGGGCCCAGCAGCGAGATGGCCCGCGCCAGCGCGAAGCGCGTCCGCTCGTCAGCCACCGCATCCCGCAACACCACATCGACCCGGAGGCTGGCGCCGCACACACAGCGCGCCACGTTCCCCGCATCCGGCGCACCACACCGGAGGCACCTCAGCTCGACCGACTCCGACATTCCCGCGCTCCCCCTGCGACGACCCGGGTTCCTGGTGCTCGTGCGTCACCCGCGAGGACCCGGGCACCCCTCGACAGCTCCCACCATCATGCCTCCGAACGCTCGTGGAGTCCCAGCCTCCCCCATCGGCACTCCGCGTGACTCCGGGTCGACCTCGGAGCGCTCCTCGAAGCAGCAGGCCGCCAACATGTGCGCCGTGCATGACGTCGAGCTCAATCCTGGTCGACCACGAACGCCTTCAGCTCGGCCATCAGGCCATCCTCGGGTACTCGTCCGCCAGCCCCGTCGCGCTGCACAGCGGGCCCAGCCCGTCGAACCCCGCGTCCAGGACGGCGTTCACGACTTCCAGCGGCTTCGACATGCGTCCCACCTTCCGCCTTGAGCCTGGAGCGAGCCTCGACCTCGGGAAAGGCGACGGAGGAAGCTTCTCGGTCGCTCGGTCCATCCCCGGCGAAGAGGGAGGGGATGAGGCCCCTCCCTCTCGCCACCCACTCAGAGCTCGTTGAAGATGAGCAGCCCGCGTGAGGTGTCCACCGCGTAGACATACCCGTCACCCGGGACGCGCATCCCCATGACGCCCTCGTAGACGAAGCCCAGCCGCTTCGGGTCGGTCTCACG
>NZ_RAVW01000652.1 GCF_003611585.1 Corallococcus exercitus
CCCGCATCCCGTCCCACCTGCTCCTGGCCTCCAGGCCGGCAGGGGCGCCGGACCCTGTGTGGACGGTGGAGGGAGTCCTCGCATGAAGCGGTTGCTCATCGTCGACGACGAGCTCGCCATCGTGGAGGCGCTCGAGGACATCCTGTCCCTGGAGGGCTACGACATCGTCACCGCCTACAACGGCGACGAGGGCCTCCAGCGGCTTCTGGCCTCCAAGCCGGACCTGGTGCTGCTGGACCTGATGATGCCGGTGATGGACGGCGGAGAGCTGCTGCGCCGCATCCGCGCCCATCCGGACCTGCAGGACCTGCCCGTGGTGGTGATGAGCGCGGGCCGCCTCACGGACGAGGAGCGCCGCGCCAGCTCACACTTCCTGGCCAAGCCCTTCGAGCTGGACGACCTGCTGGGCACCATCGCGAAGCAGCTGCCCGCGGAAGGCCCCCGCGCCTGACGCGCGCTGCCTTCAGCCCGGCGTCGCGCGGAAGAGGATGTCCCGGTAGTACTGCAGCTCGCTGATGCTGGAGCGCAGGTCCGCGAGTGCGGTGTGCCCGCTGGCCGGCTTGCGCGGCTCCACCAGCGCCGGGTACCACGCGCGCACCAGCACCTTGAGGCTCGTCACATCCACCATGCGGTAGTGCAGGTAGCGGTCCACCATGGGCATGTGGTCGATGAGGAAGCGCCGGTCCGTGTGGATGGAGTTGCCCGCGAGGATGCCCTCGCCCAGGTCGCAGAACTCCGCGATGAAGGACGTCACCTCGCGCTCCGCCACGCGCAGGGACGTGTTCGACGCGCGCACCTTGTCCAAGAGGCCGTTCTTCGTGTGCATCTCCCGCACGACGGGCTCCATGCGCTGGAGCATCTCCTCCGGCTGCCAGATGACGCGCTCGAACTCCCCCAGGGGCCGCAGGTCCGGGCCGGTGACGATGATGCCCACCTCGATGATGCCGCAGGTGTTCGGATCCAGACCTGTCATCTCCAGGTCGAGCCATACGAGGCGGGTGTCACGGGAAGCCATGTCCGAAGGGTCCTGGTCGAGAAGGGAAGAGACGTCCCTATAGCAGCCCGAGGCCCTCGCGCACTCACTCCGTGGACGAATCGTCCCGCCGCGTCCGCACGTCCACCTTGGATTCGAGCGTGCGGTGCACCGGGCACAGGTCCGCGATGCGCATCAGCGTCGCGCGCTGCTCCTCCGTCAGGGGCCCCTCCAGCCGGACGAGCCGCTCCAGCCGGTCCACGCGCCCCACCCGCGACTCGCACTCCGCGCCGTCCTTCGCGTGCACCTTGTCGTGCGACAGGCGCACCCGCACCCGCGTGAGGGGCCAGCCCTGACGGTCCGCGTACATGCGCACCGTCATGGACGTGCACGCGCCCAGCGCCGCCGCCAGCAGGCCATACGGCGTGGGCCCGGAGTCCTGTCCGCCCAGCGCCAGCGGTTCGTCCGCGCGCAGCCAGTGCGGCCCCACGCGGACGTCCTGGGCCAGGCCGCCCTCGGACGCCTCGCGCACCTCCACCTGCCCTTCCGGCAGGGGCGCCGCGCGCTCGCGCAAGGGGGCGATGTGCCGCACGGCCCACGGGCCCAGCATGTCCGCCGCGAAGGCCGCGTCCGCGGGGCGGCCGAGGAAGTGGTCCGCCCCCTCCAGCACCACGAGGCTCGCGGGCCGCCGCGCGCACGCCACCAGCCGGCGCGCGTTGTCCAACCCCACGAAGCGGTCCTCCGGCGCGTGCATCACCAGCAGCGCGCCCGGGAACGCGCCCAGCGCCCTGGACACCGCGCCATCGTCGATGGCGGCGAGGAAGTCGCGCTTGAGCTTCAGCCGGCCGGGCTTCAGGTGCAGCGCGCCCTCCCCGGCCTCGCGCTCCCGGGGGGACAGGAGCGCGAGCACGTCCTTCGCGCCCGCGGGGGCGTTCACCAGCGCGACGGCCGCCACGTCCGGCAGCCGGGGCAGCGCCGCCGCCACCGCCGTGCCGCCCAGGCTGTGCCCCACGAGCAGCCGGGGCACGGGCGCGCGCGCGGAGAGCCACGCCGACGCGGCCACCACCGTGTCCACGCTGGGGAGCGTGTCCGGGTGCTCGGCCGCCGGGGTGCCCGGGGGCACCTCCGTGAAGTCCAGCCGCAGCACGGCGAAGCCCCGCGA
The DNA here is from genome assembly GCF_003611585.1 of Corallococcus exercitus. Taxonomy (GTDB): domain Bacteria; phylum Myxococcota; class Myxococcia; order Myxococcales; family Myxococcaceae; genus Corallococcus; species Corallococcus exercitus. The sequence continues at coordinate 2,136 of NZ_RAVW01000652.1, forward strand.
CACCAGCGCGCGCGCCAGCGCCTCCGGCCCGGGCGAGTGGCCCAGGCACGCGAAGCACGACACCAGCACCGCGCTGGCCGCGGGCGCGCCGGGGGGCGACTCCAGCCGTCCCGCGCCCCCGGGGAAGTGGACCTCCTGCACCGGCATCTAGAAGTCCACCAGCGCCTCGGCGGTCCACACGCCCTCGGGGCCCTGGCGCACGGAGACCTCGGTGAGCGACGCGCCGGTCACCGCCACGTGGGTGCCGTGCCGGGCCTGCCCCGCGCGCTCGCCGAAGCCGTGGCCGAAGAGGTTCAGCCCGTCCAGGCGCACCGCGAAGCACTGGAAGCGCAGGCGCCGTCCGGCCATCGCGCCCACCACCGCCCGCAGCCAGTCCGCGAGCAGCTGGTCGTGGTCCACCGACTGGACGGCCACCTCCAGCTCCTCGTGCGCCTCCACGCTCCGGGGGTCCGTCACCAGCGCGCAGAGCCCCAGCGCCGCCATCTCGAAGGCCTGCTCCATGGAGCGGCCCACGCCTCGCACCCCGAGCAGCTCGTCGTGCGTGAAGTGCTCCCAGTGTGTCCGGGGCCTGCGGTCTTCCGCATGCACGGTTTCGACGTCCATACGTCCTCCTCGTGTCCTCGTCGTTCCTGCTTCCACTCCCGGGCCTCGCGAGCGGCCCGTCAGAACCACCACCCGCCCGCCACGTCCGGCGCCGCGCTCCCGGTCCGCGCGGGGCCGGCCTCCCGGGCGCGCGTGAGCCAGCGCCGCAGCTCGTCCTGGTTGAGCGCGGGGAAGGTGTCGTAGGCCTCGGAGACCTCGCGCAGCGCGGGGTCCAGCGTCAGCGCGTGCACCGCGTCCGCGCGGCCCCGGACGAGCTCCAACGCGCGCGGCGTCGCCACGCCCACCGCCACGACGCTCTGGCGCACGCCCTGCTGCTTCAGCCCCAGGAGCGCCGCGGCCACGGTGGCGCCCGTCACCATCCCGTCATCCACCAGCAGCACCGTGCACCCGCGGACCTTCGGCGTGAGGCCGCCCCGCAGCTGCCGGGCCTGCCGCTCCACGTCGTCCACCTCGTCGTGCACCAGGCGCTGGAGCGTCTCCCCGGGCAGCTTCGCCTGGCGCGCGGCCTGGGGGTCCAGGTACAGCCCGCCCCCTTCCGTCACCGCGCCCAGCGTGAGGCGGCTTCCCCGCACGTGCAGCCGGCGCGCGACCCACAGGTCCAGGGGCTTCTCCAGCGCCCGGGCCACCTCGTACGCCACGCGCAGCCCCCCGCGCGTCAGCCCCAGCACGCACACGTCCCCGGAGCGGTAGGGCGTCAGCACCCC
>NZ_RAVW01000653.1 GCF_003611585.1 Corallococcus exercitus
CGTCAGCCCCCGGAAGTCCGGCACCTCGCGGGCAGGCGCGTCGCCCGTCGCGGGCGCGGCGGGAGACTGCTCGACGAACTGCGCCTCCGCCTCCGTCACCCCCTCGGGCGTCGTCTCGGTCCACCGCACGCGGACGGTGCTCAGCCGCACCGTCGTCAGCGACTCGCGCACCGATTCGATCTGCTGCCCCGCCGTCTTCAGTCGATCGGAGAGCACGAGCGGCGTGGCCGTCTCCTTGGTGGGCTCCGCCGCGGCAGCCCGCACCGCCCCGGCGGACACGGCGCGGATGCCCTCGCGCTCGGGCTCCAGCAGCACCAGCGTCCCGTAGTCGATGAGGGTGCTGCTCATCTTCACCGGGAAGGTGGCCACCCCGGCGGAGTCCAGCCGCAGGTGGGAGCCGAAGGTGGCGCTGCTGACCTCCAGCTCCAGCACGCCCTCCGCGTTGGTCACCCCGGTGTCGCGCGGCTCGAACGTCCCCGCCTTCGCCGGGACCCACCACGCGACCTTCATGCCGGCGGCGGGGCCCCCCGTGGACTTGAGGAACACGGCCCGGACCTTCACGGGCTCACCTCGCAGGACAGCGCCAGCGTCCGCGACGCCGCGTCCACCGTGATCGCCAGGAAGCGGGCCCGCTCGCCGGCCGCCAGGCGCAGCGTCGTGCGCGCCTCACCCGCCGCGTCCGTCCTCACCACCGCGAGCACCACGTCCGTGCCCGCCAGCGGCGCCACGCCGGACAGCGCCTGCGTCGTCCGCCGGTCCAGGTTGAACTCCACCTCCACGCCCGGCAGGGCTTCTCCCGCCGCGTTGCGCACGCGCACCACCACGCCCGGCACGCCCCCGGCGCCGATGACGCAGCGGGCGTCGAGCACCACCGGAGGGAGGCCCTCGTTGGCCGGCACCGCGACGAAGCTGCCGCGAATCACGCTGACGATCTCCGTCTGCGTCTGCGACGAGGCCACGTCCGCCAGCCGCACGGGCCGCATCTTCAGGATCTTCGCGTTGACCGGCGCTCCGGAGGTGGTGCTGGACGTCTCCACCCGCAGGTCCATCCGCAGCTCGAACTCCAGCTTCGGCACGTAGTAGGTGAACTGGCGGCCGGGCGCGCCGGCCGCGGAGAGGCCCCCCAGCTCCTCCTGGGCCTTCGCCAGGCCGTCGGCCAGCTCCAGCAGGTACTCGTCCAGGGTGCCGAACAGCTCCTGCGCCTGTTGTGTCGTGTCACTCATTCCGCGCTCCCTGGCGCCCGCGAGCCCGCTGCGCGTCACGTGCCGTGTCGCGCGCGTCCATGTCGTCCATGCCCATGCCGACGCGCTCCATCTCCATGTCCATCCGCTGCTCCATGGACTCCATGTCCATGCCGGCCATCGCCAGCCCGCGCATCATCAGGGTCTCGGTGTCCAGCGAGCGGGGGTTCATGCTCCACGGCTCGCGCGCCACCGACACCCCCTTCTCCACCTTCCCAACCTGGAGCCCGCCGCGCCGTCCCAGGTTTCCCAGGGAGGGCAGCGCCTGGCCCTTCACCAGCGACATCGGCTTGCGCGCCGCCGAGCGCGCCTCCGCCGCCGCGTCCGACAGCCGCCGGGCCGCGTCCCTCGTCGCGGAGCCCAGCTCACCCAGCGTCATGCGGCCCCTGCCCGGAGCCTCCAGGACGCGCTCCGCCAGTCGCGTGGCGAGCTTTGCGCGCTCGCGTGCCTTGTTCGCCCACTGCTGGCGCAGCGTCTGCTGCCGCTGCGCCTTGCGCCGTCCCGCCTTCCCCGTCTCCAGGCGCTCGCGGCGCAGTTGCTCCACCCGCTCGGCCTCCTCCGTCTCCGTCCGGCGCCGGGCGTACAGCTTCTGCTCCAGCAGCCGCCGCGCGGTGTCCCGCTCATGCTGCTTGCGCTCCGCGATGCGCGACTCCGGCGTGTGCTGGACGACGGGGAACTGCTTCGCCAGCCGCTCGTCGACAGGCGCCTCCTGCACGCCGCTCAGCGCCTTCATCGTGTCTTCGAGCTGCTGGCGCTCCTTCAGCAGCTCCGCCAACGCCGGATCGCTGGCGGCCACCTGCTCCAGGGAGGGCACGGACGCCGCGGCGGATGCCCCCGCGCCCGGAACCGGAGCGGACGCGCCCGCGTCACCGGCGGCCTCGGCGGCGTCCTCCTCCAGCAGGTCTTCCCAACGGACGTGTGACATGCGCGGCGCCCCTTATTCCGTCAGGTGACGTTGCCCACGGCGGTGTCGATCTTCCCGCTGACGGCGTCGCCTTCCGCGGTGCCCTTGAGGCCCTTGGCGATCTCCGCGCAGATCTGCTGGAGCGCCGCGGGCGGAGGGATGGGCACCAGCTTGGTGCGGATGAGGCTCGAGCCCTCGGCGGAGTAACTGTACTTCTGCGAGTGCTTGGCCGTGACGGTGGTGACGTGGCTCTTGTGGCCCTTCACCAGCGTGGTGAGGATGCCCTTGTCGCGGTCCACCTTGCGGTCCCGCGTCTGGGTCGAGTCGTCGGTCGACTCGTGCATGGAGATCTCCATCTTCACTTCGATGATGGTCTCCACGAACTGGTAGAACGTGGGCGTGAAGCCGAGCAGCAGCAGCGGGTACTCGGTGGTCCCCAGCTTCACGAAGCCGGCCCCGTCCCGCACGGCGTTGCCGCTGTCGTCGATGCGGTAGCCCGCCATGAGCTGGGCGATCTTCAGCGAAGAGCTGTCCAGGGCGTACTGGGCATCCGCGATGGCGTTGCCCAGGTTGCGGACCATCTCCCCGAAGGGGACGTTGAGCAGATCCTGACCAATGGAGTGGGTGGGCATGGTGCGCGCTTTCCGGAGCTACTTCGTAGGGGTGACGGTGCCGGCCCTGGCCGCGATGAGCGCGCGCACCCGCTCCTCGAAGAGGGCCGGCGGAGGCACGGGCACCAGCTTGGTGCGCAGCAGGCTGGAGCCCTCCACGCTGTAGTCGTACTTGCGCGTGTAGCTGGCATCCACCGTCGTCACCACGGCCTGGGGCGCGCCGCCGCGCTTGAAGAGGCGCAGCCCGCCGGCCGTCTGGCGGGTGGTCTGCGTCGCCACCTTGCTCTCCACGCTCTCCGTCATCTTGATGGCGATCTTCACCTCGATGATGGTGTCCACGAACTGGTAGAAGTTCGGCGCGAAGCCCAGCTCCATCATGGACGAGGGCGTGCCCGCGAAGGACACCTTGGTGTCCACGCGGATGGGCTTGCCGGAGCCGTCCAGCTGGATGTTCCCGTCGGCGTCCCGCAGCAGCGCCTCGCCGCTCATCATCTCCGCGACGAGCATCCCGCTCTTGTCGAGTTCGAGCTGCGCCTCGGCGATGGCGGTCGCCATCTCACGAATCATGTCCCCCATGGGGACGTTCAGCAGTTCCTGACCGACGTTGGGCATGGTGTCTGGGTCCTTGCGCGCTTCAGGCGGCAGTGTGGGTGGAGGCCGCGGG
>NZ_RAVW01000654.1 GCF_003611585.1 Corallococcus exercitus
GTGGGGTGACGGTGGGGTGGGAGGTGCCCGCGCTCCTGGCGTTCGCCGCGGTGTTCGTGGGGCTGGCCGCGTTCAGCGTGAGCCGCCGCGAGTAGCCCGTGCGCTGTGGGTTGTTGGACTTGCCCGGTGCCTTCCACTACGACGGCGGGCACCGCATCACGAAGAATCCTCCAGAGGAGACCGCCTCATGAAGCTGCGTCTGCTTGGCTTGTCGATGGTCGGTGTCGCGGGGCTCCTGGCCCTGCCCGCGTGCAAGAAGGAGGAGGCGCCCACGCCCTCCGCCGAGGCGCCCGCCGCGCGTCCGGCGACGCCCACGCAGCAGGCCGTCCCTCCGGCGCCCACGGCGGGAGCGGGCACGGGCGAGGCGGCGGCTCCGGCGCCCGCGGGCAACGGCGTGGTGAAGGGCACGGTGTCGTTCACCGGCACGCAGCCGGTGATGGCGGACCTGGCGCCCAGCGCGGACCCCGCGTGTGACGGGCGGCCGGAGAAGGAGCAGTCCGTGCTGGTGAAGGACGGCAAGCTCCAGAACGTGCTGGTGCGTGTGAAGGGCCCGGTCGCGGGCGCCCCCGCGGCGCCGTCCACGCCGGTGGTGGTGGACCAGTCCAAGTGCACCTACGTGCCGCGCGTGCAGGGCGCGGTGGCGGGCCAGCAGGTGATGTTCAAGAACAGCGACGGCACGCTGCACAACGTGCGCGGCGTGGTGGGCACGCGGCCGGTGTTCAACGTGGCGCAGCCGCCCTCGGGCGCGCCGGTGCAGAAGCCGCTGCCGTCGGACGCGGAGGTGCTGCGCCTCAAGTGCGACGTGCACCCGTGGATGACGGCCTTCGTGGTGAGCAACCCCAACCCGTACTTCACCACCACCGCGGCGGACGGCACCTTCACGCTGACGGGCCTGCCCGCGGGCACGTACACGCTGGAGGCGTGGCACGAGACGCTGGGCATGAAGACGGCGGAAGTCACCGTGAAGGACGGCGCGCCCACGGAGGCGACGTTCGCCTTCGCCGCGACGGACGCGCAGGCGAAGCAGTAGTCCGCCACGAGGCGACGTTCGCCTTCTCCGCGACGGACGCGCAGGCGAAGCAGTCGTCCGCGAAGGGGAACAGGCTGCCCGCGCGGCCTGTCCCTGGCCCTGTCGGTCCGGCTTCGCGACGGGGCCTCCCCGCGCCCGGCGCGGCGCGACCTGTCCGACAGTCGGACCGGTTCGTGCGGTGCGCCCCGCCTTGGGCGCGCGAGGCGCCTGCCTTCGGTCCCCGGTCGAGGCGCCTGCCTTCGGTCCCCGGTCGGGGCGCCGGTGTGCGGGAGGGGCGCCTGCCGCCGCCGTCAGGCCAGCGGGTTCAACGCGGGCCCCGGCGGCCCGGCCTTGCGCACCGTGAAGCCCACGCGCGCGCCTCCGCCGGGCCGGTTCTCCGCGAAGGCCTCTCCTCCGTGGGCCCGGGCGATGCGCTGCACCAGCGCGAGCCCCAGTCCCAGGGAGCCGGCCTCGCGCGCCTCTCCGCCCCGGTCCTTGCGGTAGAACGGCTGGAAGATGCGCGTCTCCTCGCCGGGCAGAAGCCCCGGGCCCCGGTCCTCCACGCTGAAGGCCAGGTGCTCCTTGCCGTGCTCCTGCAGCCGGAGCGCCTCCACGCCCACGCCGTGCTTGCGCGCGTTGTCGAGCAGGTTCACCAGCGCCCGGCCCAGCAGCGTCGCGTCCGCCATCAGCGCCACGTCGTCCGTCTCCGGCTGGAGCAGCGTCGCGGACAGCCCCACGCGCTCCAGCGCCTGCGCCGCCAGCACGCCCGCCTCCAGCGCCTTGGGCGTGAGCTGCCCGAAGTCCAGGCGCGAGCTGGCGAGCAGCTCGCCCACCAGCGCGTCCAGCTCCACCACCTCGCGGTCCACCTGGTCCAACGTGCGCGGGTTGCCTCCGCCGTCGCGCAACAGCTCCGTCAGCACCCGCAGTCGCGCCAGCGGCGTGCGCAGCTCGTGTGACACCGCCGCCAGGAGCTCGCGCTGGTCCGCCAGCTGCTTCTCGATGCGCGCCGCCATGTCGTTGAAGGACTCGGCGAGCACCGCGAACTCCCCGGTGGTGTGGCGGTCCAGGCTCGCCCGAGCGCCCAGCCGGCCCTCGCCCAGCTCCTGCGTGGCCTTCACCAGCGTGTCCACCGGCCGCGCCAGCCGGAACGAGATGCCGCCCGCCGCCGTCCACAGCACCAGCACCGCGATGCCCAGCGGCAGCACGGCGCGCCAGGGGCCCCGCGAGCGCGTTTGCAGGTAGCACGCCTGCACCGTCCCCAGCTGCGTGTCCTGCCGCATCACCGGGATGGTCGCGTCCGGCTTCGCGCACGGCGAGCCACCCCGCGCCACCACCGCGCCGGACAGGTCCGTCAGCTCGACGTCCACGTCCAGGTCGTCGGAGATGCCCCGCACCAGGGACTCCCTCGCGGCGGGCGCGTCCCAGACCTCCGCGAAGCGGTGGCCCACGAACGAACGGGCGCGCTCCGTCTCCTGCCGCCAGGTGTTGCCGCCCGTCAGGTTCATCACCCACGACACCACCAGCACCGTCACCAGGATGGTGAGCCCGAACATGACGAACAGCCGGCGCCGCAGCCGCGCCTGCACGAAGGAACCCAGCCGGCCCAGGTGGAACCTGCGCCGGTGATGGTGGTGGTGACGTGCGTGGCGGCCGAAGCCCCGCGGGGGACGCGGGATGCAGGGCTCCTCGTCGGGATGCCAGTGGCCCCAGCCCATCAGGCGCCTTCCTTCGCGAACACGTAGCCCACGCCGCGCACCGTCTTGATGAGGCGCGTGCCCACGTCTCCCAGCTTCTGGCGCAGGTGGGAGATGTGCACGTCCACCGTGCGCTCGCTCACCACCGTGTCGTTGCGGCCCGCCTCGCCCAGCAGCGCGTCGCGGGGAATCACCCGGCCCGCGCGCCGCACCAGCGCGAGCAGCAGGTCGAACTCCAGGCCCGTCAGCTCCACCGCCTTGCCCTCCACCCGCACCTCGCGCCCGGACACGTCGATGGAGACGCCGCTCGACTCGAGCCGGTCCGCCACCGCCGCCGGCTGCGCCCGCCGCAGCACCGCGCGCAGGCGGGCGAGCAGCTCGCGCGGGCCGAAGGGCTTGGGCAGGTAGTCGTCCGCCCCCAGCTCCAGCCCCACCACGCGGTCCGTCTCGTCGCCCTTGGCGGTGAGCATCAGCACCGGGATGCGGCTCTTGGCCCGGATGCGCTTGCACACCTCCAGGCCGTCCATGCCCGGCATCATCACGTCCAGGAGCACGGCGTCGAAGGCGTTCGCCTCCAGCGCCGCCAGCCCGCGGCCTCCATCGGGCGCGTGGCTGACGGTGATGCCGTTCTGCCCGAGGTACTCCGCGAGCAACTCGAACATCCGGGTGTCGTCATCGATGAGCAGGACGCGGGTGGGCATGGGC
>NZ_RAVW01000655.1 GCF_003611585.1 Corallococcus exercitus
CCTGGGGGCGTGATGCCTTCCGTCCAACAGCTCCGCCCGTTCGCCTACGCGCCCGTGCAGGCGTTCCTGCAAGCCTCCGGGCCGGTGGTGCTCATCCAGCAGCCACCGGAGCCGGTGTTCCAGCAAGTGGCGTTGCGGCTGGCGGAGGCGCGCACGGTGGGGATGGCGCACCGCTCGCGCTTGGTGGACCGGCTGCTGGTGATGCTCCAGGCGTTCGATTCGCTGGAGGTCCACTTCCTGGGGCCGGAGCAGGACGGGCAGGAGATGAAGGTGGGGCGGCTGGAGGGGTGCACGCTGATGGTGCACGACCCATCCGTGTCGAAGCAGCACGCGGTGCTGCGCTGGCATGCGTCGCAGGGGACGTGCTCCGTGAAGGACCTGGGGTCCATGAACGGCACCTGGCTGAACGCCGCGGAGCTGGGAGAGGGCGAGGTGCGGATGCTCACGGACGGGGATGCGCTGGCCTTCGGGGATGCGCAGTTCCTGTACCTGCGAGCGGAGACGCTTCACTCGCACCTGCGGCTCGCGAGCCCGGGCGGGGGGATGTGATCAGTCGGCAGCGGGAAGTTCGCGGTAGTGCACGTCGCTGGGGCCCAGGCGCTGCACGGTTTCGACGAAGCGCTCGCTGACGACGCGCTTGCTGGCGCCCTGGATGCCGAAGAAGTCGAGTCCCTCGGGAATGGAAGAGCGCAGCAACCAGCGCTTCGGCGGCAGCGGGAAGCCCTCCGGATTGCCGCAGACGTCGCACGCGGGCGTCTTGAATTCGCCGATGCAGTCGGGATGCAGCCTCGCCAGGGGGCGCGCTTCCAGTTCGTAGAGCGCGGGCATGTTGCTCCGGCGGGACCTGAGCTCCATCCGGACCGCGATGATTCCTTGCAGTCCTTCGGCCTTGAGGAGCTCGACCGCGTCCTCGCGGAGGACCAACTGCCAGGGGGGATCGCAAGTGACCGGGCCGAACCTGCCTTGAGCGAATCCGACCATGGGCCCGAACGAGCCGCCTGCACGGATGGGAAGCTCAGGAGGAACAAAGGGACGCATCAGCGACACCAACCGCTTGTATTCCTCCAAGGACATGGGCCCTTTGGGGTTGGCAAGGACCGGCTCATCCACCGCCGACAGGTCGACGGTGGGGAACGCACTCTTCCCTGACCAGATGCCTTCCCGAGGGCAGTCGACGCCTGACAGGTGCCATCGATGGTGCGCCCGGTACGTGCCGCTCCAATGCCCCGGCTCATCGAAGTCAAAGCTCTCCACCGTGAAGTAGCGCATCGCTCAGTCCTCGAAGGGCACGGGTGAGAGTTCGATCTGCTGCCAGTACGTCATGGGCAAGCCGAAGAGCTCATACTTCTGGATCATCCAGGAGGCATGTTCGAAGTACTTGGAGATCGGCACCTTGCCGTCGTCCCGATCAAGGAAGATTCGCCAGTCCCTGTTCCAGGGGCCACCCCGCTCGCCTCGGTGGATGCGCGCGTGCACTTCCGCGTCGATCATCAAGACGTACTTGTGGATTTCAATGCTCTTGTCATCGAAGTCGGCCTTGAACGCCTGAGGGAAGATGTGGTGCCGCTCCTTCGGGCGCTTCGCCCACTCCTGTAGCGCCTTCTCGCGACGTACTTCACTCGGCAGCTTCTCCCGCCGGTGCCAACGGAACACCATGACGGGCACGGCGTCGCCCGGCAGTCCCTGCGCGCTTCCCCACGTCCTTTGAGGCCCGCTGCCCGGCGCCACGAAGATGGGCGCCACCGGCATGGCGCCTCGCGTCCGCACGATGCGGTTCGGTGACAGGTCCTCGCACCGGAACAGCGCGCAGACGTCGTCCTCGCAGACCTGCGTGAGGCACTGGTCCTCGTCGCGGTCCTCGCATTCCCTCGACGCCTGTATGGGCCCGGGCGCGGACGCGCACCCCATCAACACCACCAGCCACAGCCACCCCAAACGCATGCCGCCTCCGATTTTTCCTGTTATTCCATGTACAAGCCCATGGAGCCCAGGCGAGCAGCCCGGTGACGGAGGACAGCGCGCTGTCAGGGGGTCCGTTATCCTCCGGGCTCCTCACGACACCGAGAGCGCGCACACCATGGGAAGGCTGTTGGTCCTGCTGTTCGTCTACCTGGGCGCGTACCTCGTGCTGCGCAGGCTATGGCCCGCTGTCACCCGCGGCTGGCGTCATGGCGTGTTGCTGGGGCTCATGGGCTTCGCGTTCGCGGCCTGGACCGTGCCCGCAGTCACCGGCTACGGGCTCCACCACACGCCCCCGTTCCTCGTGCCGGTGAAGCTGTTCGCCGTCGTGTGGAGCATCACCGCGCTGCTGGTGATGCTCATGGGCCTGCCGTTCCTCGTCCTCAAGCTGCGCGCTGAACGTCGGAAGCAGGCCGCGCCCCCGGGTGTGGACCTGGAGCGCCGCAACCTCCTGGTGAAGGCCGGTCAGGCCATGCCCGTCTTCGCCATGGGCGCCAGCGCCGTGGGCGTCGTGGGCGGCAGCCTGGGCTTCACCGTTCGCGAGGTGGAGGTGAAGCTGCGCGGCCTCCCTGCCGCGCTCGACGGCTTCCGCATCGGGCAGATCACCGACGTCCACGTGGGCCCCTTCATCTCCCCCGAGTACCTGCGCGGCGCCGTGGAGGTGATGAACACCGCCGGTGTGGACTTGCAGGTGATGACCGGGGACCTCATCGACGACGTGAACCAGCTCGATGAGACAATGGCCGCCCTCGCCTCCACGACGGCCCGCCACGGCATGCTCGCCATCCTCGGCAACCACGAGCACTGGCGCGGGCTGGACGAAGTCCTGGGCGGCTACGCGCAGCTGGCCCAACGCGGCGCTCCGGTCCGGCTGCTCGTGGATGAAGCCCACGTGCTGGAACACGGCGGCCAGCGCGTGCGCGTGGTGGGCGTGGACTTCCCCATGTCCGGCCGCAGCCGCACCGTGCGCGACCAGCGCTGGCAGCACTCCGCGGACACGGCGTTCAAGGAGGGCCACCCGGACGACGTGGTCCTCTGCCTCTCCCACCACCCGGACTTCTTCCCCTACGCCGCCGAGCGCGGCGCGCGTCTCACGCTCGCGGGCCACACCCACGGCGGACAGGTGGCCTTCCTGGGGGTCCCGCTGTTCGGATTCGCCTTCAAGCACATGCTGGGCCGCTATCGCTTCCGCGACAGCCACCTCTACGTCTCCGGCGGCACGGGGCACTGGCTCCCCTTCCGCATCGGCATCCCGCCCGAGGTGACGCTGCTCACCCTGCGCAGTGCCTGAGTCCTCCGTGGGTGAAACGGGGCCCAAGTAGGTCCGGGTGTAACCGGGTGCGGACGCATTTCGTACAGGGGGGCAAGGAGAGCCCCTCATGCTCACGAAGCTTCTGTCCCGCCCCCTGCCGCCGCCTCCCGCGCCCAAGCCGGTCGTCACGCC
>NZ_RAVW01000656.1 GCF_003611585.1 Corallococcus exercitus
GGGTTGGGCTGCACTCACAGGACTCCTGCTGGCGGGCATGACGGCGGCGACGCCGCCCACGGCCATCCCGGTGCGGGGCGGCAACGCGCTGACGTTGCCCGCGCACCGGCACATCGTGCGCGTGTCCCGCAGCGAGGGCTCCGTGCTGCTCGCGGCCGTACAGCAGGGCGGACAGGACGGGCACGGCCTGCGCCTGTTCCGCAGCGACAACGGCGGCAGCAGCTGGAAGCAGGAGGGCATCATCCACGACGGCTCCACCTACGACCGCGCGGACCTGGTGGCGGTGGGCCGGGACGTGGCGCTCGTCTACGCGGTGGAGACGCCGGACAGCCAGGGCATCAGCGGCTCCACGTCCCGCGACGTGTACTTCCAGTGGTGGCGCTACAGCGCGTCCCGGAACCACTGGATACCGGACACGCCCGTGCGCGTCTTCGACTCCACCAGCTCCAGCACCGCGTACTACCGCGCGGAGCTGGCGCGCGACTCCAAGGGCCGCTTCTGGGTGCAGGCCTTCTTCCGGGAGAAGGACGGCAGCAACACGCTGGCCATCTCCGTGAGCAGCGACGGCGGCTCCACCTTCCGCACGCAGTCCGCGCTCGCGCGAGACATCTCGAAGCGCGGCGGCGGGCGGCTCATCAGCCTGGGCAGCCGGCTGATGATGCTGTGGAGCTCGCACGACGGCCACGACACCACGCACTACCGGATCCGCGACGACAGCGCGTCCGTGTCCACCTGGTCCTCCACGCGCACGGCCTTCTCCGACGGCATCTACCACGGCGCCGCGCTGAGCGCGGTGGCGGACGGCAATGGCGGCCTGCACCTGGTCTACAAGGACAACTCCGAACGGCTGATGTACCGCCGCTTCAACGGCAGCAGCTTCGGCTCGCCGGTGAGGGTGCTGGAGGACGGGGACTGGGCCTCGCAGCCCGCGCTCGTCCGCGCGGGCAGCAGCCTCTACCTCTTCTACAACCAGCCGCGCAGTGACGGCTCCGGCTACCGGCTGTGGGTCCGCGCGCTGTCCTCCAGCGGCAAGCCGGGGGCGGGCAAGGAGCTGGCGTCGGTGTCCGGCTTCGCGGGCTACCCGTCGGCGCCGGACGTGCTGCCCTCGGGCGTGCCGCTGGTGTGCTTCTTCGGCATCGAGCCGTCCTCCGGCTCCAGCTACCGGCTGTCCTTCTTCTCCACCAGCGCGTCGTCGCTCAAGTCCCAGGCCGTCGCGGCGAAGCAGGCCCCGTCCGACGACGCGCAGGACGGCGAGCGGTTCACCGCCACCGGCGGCTCCGGGTTCGAGCCTCCGCAGGACCCTGGCGCGCTGGCGAGCACCGTGACGAGCCCCTCCCAGCAGGCGATGGCCGCCGGGTGTGGCGGTGCCAGCGCGATGCTCGCGGTGGGCGTGACGTTCATCCTGATGGAGTGGGGCCGCCGCCGGCGCGCCCGGGTCCTGCCCGGCTAGCGGGGCAGGGCCTTCCCTGGACGGCGCGGTCAGCGGAAACGAAGGAAACGAACGCGGGCGGTCTCCTCGGGACGGAATCCCGAGGGGCACCGCCCGTGGCGCGTCTCCCGGCGAGGGGAGACGCGAGCCTGCGTACGGCTACGTCGTCGCGGGCGCGGCGTCCGGCGCTTCGTCCGTGTCGTCGGCGTCGCTGTCGCCACCACCGTCGGCATCGACCGGCGCCGTGGAGGCCGCGTCCGCACCCGGCGCACCGGGCGCCTGGGGCTTCTTGCCGGTGCCAGGAGGCGGGGACTTGCGGGCGGCCGCGGCGGCCTGCCGCGCCTGCTCGCGCGCCTTCTGCGCGACCTTGGGCGTGGGGGCCAGGATCATGTACATCTGCCGGCCTTCCATGCGCGGCAGCTGCTCCGCCACCGCCACGTCCTTCAGGTCCTTGATGACGTCATCGAGGATGGCGCTGCCCAATTCCTTGTGCGTGATTTCACGCCCGCGGAACTGGATGACGACCTTGGCCTTGTTGCCCTCTTCGATGAACCGGCGGGTGTTGCGCACCTTGAACTCGTAGTCGTGCTCCTCCGTCTTGGGACGGAGCTTCACTTCCTTGAGCTGGATGACCACCTGCGTGCGCTTCGCGTCCGAGGCCTTCTTCTTCTCCTCGTACTTGAACTTGCCGTAGTCCATGATCTTGCAGACCGGCGGCTTGGCCATCGGGCTGACTTCGACCAGGTCGAGCGACTCCGAGCGGGCCTTTTCCAGCGCCGCCTCGATGGTCATGACCCCGAGCTGCGAGCCATCGGAGCCCACGACACGGACTTCCCGCGCGCGGATGCGGCGGTTGGTTCTCTGGTCCCTGTTGGGACCCCGGCTGCTGTTTCTCTGTTCGCGAATGATGTGAACATCCTCCAAAAAGGGTTGCAGACCCACCACCCGTGAAGATGTGGCGGGCCACTCGATGTGGCAGTCCCCTCCGGCGGAGAAGGCAGGCAGACAAGCCTTCCGCCCCTCGGGGCAGGGAGACGTGCAACGGACTCTATCCGGTTCACGTCCCCCAGGGGCAAGGTAACGCGGGCCACCCCCCATTCCCATGACCCCTGTTGCCTATGATGCGCCCCATGGCAAAACGGTCCACCGCGTCCGCTCGGGAACGGACAGGATGCCGACCCTCGGGGGTGGTTGCGCTCGGCGCCTCCCTGGTGCTCGGCTGCCTGCCCTCCTGTGGCCCGGCTGCCCTCGAGCCCCCCGGGCAGGCCCTCCGCACCCGGAGTCCGGGTCTCGTCCAGGGGACGGACGCACCGGGGGACGGGGCGGCGGTGGCGCTGGTGGCCCGGCGCACCCGCTGCGGAGGGGAGGCGCCGGTGCTCCTGTGCTCGGGCGCCCTCATCGCCCCGGACGTGGTGCTGACGGCGGCGCACTGCCTGGCCGTCTTCGGGGAGGCGGGCCCCTATGAGGTCTTCCTGGGCCCCACGCTGCTCCCGGAGCCGGGGCCCGGCGGGCGGTTCGTGCGGGTCACCCGGGCGGTGGCCCACCCGGACTACGTCCCGGCCACGCACGCCTGGGACGCCGCCCTCCTGCGGCTGGCGGTGCCGGTCACGGACGTGCCGCCCTTCCGGCTCCCCGGGGGGAGCGACGTCCCGGTGGCGCCGGGGGACCCCGTGCGGGCGGTGGGCTACGGGGACACGAAGGACGCGTCCCGGCCCTCGGGCCAGCGGCGCCAGGGGGGGCTTCAGGTGACGGGCGTCACCGCCAGCGCCTTCCAGGCCGGCCCCGCCCCGGCCATGACCTGTGTGGGGGACAGCGGGGGCCCGGTGCTGGGCGGCCCACCCGGGAACGAGGTGCTCCAGGGCCTCACCGTCAGCGGTGACGTGGCCTGCCGGACGGAGGCCGTCCAGGTGCGGGTGGACGCCCTGGGGGACTTCCTCCGCCCCTTCCTGGAGGAGGC
>NZ_RAVW01000657.1 GCF_003611585.1 Corallococcus exercitus
TGCCAGGGGTGGGGTTGGCGGCGGACGACCCGGTGCCGCTCGGTCCCGGGGCCGGAGTGGTGCCGGGCGAGGGCGTGGGCACGGTGGCCGGAGACAGGCTGCCAGGCGACGGAGACGCGGTCCCCGGTGCCCCCGTCCCCGGAGCGTTCGAGGGAGCCGGCGTGGGCGAGATCTGCGCGCCCGCCGCGCCACCGGTGAGCATCATTGCCACTGCGACGACCCTACCGACTTCTCTGCCCATGCTGTGGTCCGCCTCGTGTGCGCCCGGGCATATCCGGAAGCCCGCGACGACGCAGCATTTCTGTGCACCCATGGGCCCTGTCGGATGTCGGCTTCCGTCCAGTCGGCTCGCGCGGCAAGGCGCGTAGAGGGCGTGACAGTCGCCGACATTCGGTACAGACAAAGCTTGGTGGGCGCGGACAAGGACCGCAGAATCCCGCGCCGGTTTCGACGCCTTCCTTCAAGGAAAACCCCATGGCCTACACCGACCGCGTCAAGCAGATCCTCTCCTGGTACCCCTCCGACAACCCCGGCACGCTGACGAACCTGGCGCGCCTGCTGAACCACGGCACGCTCGCCGGCACGGGCAAGCTGGTCATCCTCCCGGTGGATCAGGGCTTCGAGCACGGCCCCGCGCGCTCCTTCGGTCCGAACCCGGCCGGGTATGATCCGGACTACCACGCGCAGCTGGCCATCGAGTCCGGCTGCAACGCGTACGCGGCGCCGCTGGGCTTCCTGGAAGCCATCGCGGGCAAGCTCGCGGGTGAGATTCCCCTCATCCTGAAGGTGAACAACTCCGACTCGCTGGCCAAGACGGCCGCGCCCATGTCCGCGGTGACGTCGTCCGTGAAGGACGCGGTGCGCCTGGGCTGCGCGGCGGTGGGCTACACCATCTACCCGGGCTCCGCGGCCCGCAACGAGCAGTACGAAGACCTGCGCGACATCATCGCGGAGGCCAAGTCCTACGGCCTGCCCACGGTGCTGTGGGCCTACCCGCGCGGCGCCCTGTCCAAGGAGGGCGAGACGGCCATCGACGTGGTGGCGTACGCGGCGCAGATCTCCGCGCAGATGGGCGCGCACATCATCAAGGTGAAGCCGCCCACGGACTTCCTGGAGCAGGCGGAGGCGAAGAAGGCCTTCGAGAAGGCGAACATCCCCACCAAGACGCTCGCGGACCGCGTGCGCGAGGTGGTGCGCTCCGCGTTCAACGGCAAGCGCATCGTCATCTTCTCCGGTGGCGAGGCGAAGGAGACGGGCGCCCTCATGGAGGACATCCGGCAGATCCACCAGGGTGGCGGCTTCGGCTCCATCATGGGCCGCAACGCCTTCCAGCGTCCGCACGCCGAGTCCATCAAGCTGCTCAAGGACGTGATGAACGTCTTCGCGGGCAAGTAGTCCCCGCGCGCCGTCATCCGTGGCGTGGCGCCCTCCCCGGCCCGGCTCTTCGCCGGACGGGCGCCACGCGGCGGGAGCGTTCCACCGTCAACGCTGGCGGGCCGCCGGGCCCCGGAATGGCCGGCTTCCCCGTGGCGCACCCTGGCCTTCATCCAGGGCCCCGGTTACGGATGGGGGATGAATCACGGACCCAGGACGCCCGGCGATGGCGGCGTGGACGACGCGTCCCCGCCGGAACCGGGCGACACCGACCCTGCGGCCCGGGAGGTCCTGGCCGGGGGCGGTGAGATGGGCGCCCTGATGCGGTCCATGGACTGGTCGAAGACGCCGCTGGGTCCGGTGTCCTCCTGGCCGCAGTCCCTGCGCACGCTCGTCAGCGCATGTCTCCACTCGCGTTTCCCCATGATGGTGTTCTGGGGCCCGCGGCTGGTGAAGCTCTACAACGACGCCTACCGGCCCATGCTGGGCGGCAAGCACCCCTTCGCCATGGGGCGCCCCGGGCAGGAGGTCTGGGCGGAGATCTGGGACGACATCGGCCCGATGATTGAACAGGTCCGCGGCGAGGGCCGCGCCACCCTGGCGGAGAACCAGCGCCTCTTCCTGGAGCGCAACGGCTTCTCCGAGGAGACCTACTTCACCTTCTCCTACAGCCCCGTCCGCGACGAGTCCGGCGCCGTCAACGGCGTGCTGGACACGGCGGTGGAGACCACCAGCCAGGTGCTGGACGCGCGCCGCCTCCGGACGCTGCAGGAGGTGGCCTCGCGCGCGGGCGGGAGCCTCCGGGCCCACGACGCGTGCACCCGGGCCCTGGAGGCGCTCGCCACCAACCCCGCGGACCTCCCGTTCGCGCTGCTCTACCGCATCGACGCGACCGGCTCGCGGGCCTCGCTGGAGGCGCGCATGGGCCTGGAGGGGGACGGCGCCTTCTGTCCCGGCGAGGTGGGCCTGGAGCCGGGCGCGGCGTCCCCCTGGCCCCTGGCGCGGGTGATGCGCTCCGGGCGCGCGGAGCGGGTGGAAGGGCTCGAGGCCCGGTTCGGTCTCCTCCCCCTGCGTGAGGGCGTGCCGCAGCCTGGCTCCGCGCTCGTCCTGCCCGTGGCCCGCTCCGGCGAGTCGAACCCGGCGGGCCTGCTCGTGCTGGGCCTGTCCCCCCGGTTGCCGGCGGATGCCTCGTACCTGTCGTTCCTGGAGCTGGTCGCGGGTGGGTTGGGCGCGGCGATCGCCGGGGCCCGCGCGTACGAGGACGCCCGGCGGCAGGCGGAGGCCCTGGCGGAGTTGGACCGCGCGAAGACGGCCTTCTTCTCCAACATCAGCCACGAGTTCCGCACGCCGCTGACGCTGATGCTGGGGCCGCTGGGGGACGTGCTCACGGATCCGGAGCGGCCCCTGGACCGCCGGCACCGGGAGCGGCTGGGGCTCGTGCTGCGCAACAGCCAGCGGCTGCTCAAGCTGGTCAACAGCCTGCTCGACTTCAGCCGCATGGAAGCCGGGCGCATGCGGGCCACCTTCGAGCCCACGGACCTGGGGCCACTCACGGCGGGGCTCGCGGGCGCGTTCGATTCGCTGGTGAAGAAGGCGGGGCTGCGGCTCCAGGTGGACTGCCCTCCCCTGTCCACCCCCGTGTGGGTGGACCACGATCTCTGGGAGAAGATCGTCCTCAACCTCCTCTCCAACGCCTTCAAGTTCACCTTCGAGGGCACCCTCACCGTCCGGCTCCGCGAGCACGGCGACCGGGTGGAGTTGTCCGTCAGCGACACGGGCACCGGCATCCCCGCGCACGAGCTGCCTCGCATCTTCGAGCGCTTCCACCGGGTGGAGGGCGTGCGGGGCCGCAGCCATGAAGGCAGCGGCATCGGCCTGGCGCTCGTGCGGGAGCTGGTGGAGCTGCACGGCGGTCGCATCACCGCGCGGAGCGTCCCGGATCAGGGCACCACGTTCACGGTGTCCCTTCCCACCGGCACGGCGCACCTCCCGCCCGAGCAGCTGCGCGC
>NZ_RAVW01000658.1 GCF_003611585.1 Corallococcus exercitus
GGGAGGGAAGGGGGAGGTGAAAGAGGCCGTTGACTCAAGGAAGCGGCTCGGATAGATCCGCCCACGCTTCGCCGGGCCCGAGGGCAGTTCCTGGCGCAGCACCGGATATCGGGGAGTGGCTCAGCCTGGTAGAGCACTTGGTTCGGGACCAAGGGGTCGCAGGTTCAAATCCTGTCTCCCCGACCATTCAAGAGGGCGCGGAATCCGAGGAGAAATCCTCGGGTCCGCGCCCTTTGTCTTTTCCGGTTTCCGTTACGCTCCGAGAGGCCATGAGCGCGCCTTCCGGTCCCATCTTCTTCAAGGATTCCGTCGCAGGTCTCAAACCGTTTGCTGCCAGGGACGGATACGCGACCGAGGATGAACTCCAGCGGCTCGTTGCTACGCACCCGGAGTTGCTCCGTGGCGATCAGATCGATCCAGAAGACCCACGGCGCTGGCTGCTGCTCGGCCGTGAAGTAGGGATTCCGGGCGGCGCGGGGCAGGGGGACCGCTGGAGCATCGACCACATCTTCATCGACCACGGCGCCATTCCGACTTTTGTCGAGGTCAAGCGCAGCTCGGACGCCCGCATTCGTCGCGAGGTCGTCGGGCAGCTCATCGAGTATGCCGCGAACGCGAAGCGGTACTGGGCCGAAGGCCATCTCAAGCGCCTGTGCCGCGAGCTGCTGAAACAAGAGCCGGATGCCGCTGTTCGAGCGCTCTGCGGTTCCGATGAAGCGGCTCGGGATTTCTGGGAACGGGCGGATGCGAACCTGCGCTCGGGCAACGTCCGGCTCATCTTCGTGGCCGACCGGATCCCGGTCGAACTGTATGAGATGGCGCTCTTCCTCAACGAGCAGATGACGCACACGGAAGTGCTCGCCATCGAGATCCGGCCCTACGCCGCGCCATGCGGCGCCGAGGCCTTCGTGCCGCACGTGCTCAACGCGACCCTACAAGCGCGCGAGGTCAAGAGTGGGAGCTCCGGCCGGCGCAAGTGGACCGAGGCCGAGTTCTTCGAGGACGCAAGACGCAGGCTGACGCCCCCTGGCTTTGATGCCGTCCGGAAACTCTTCGAGTTTGTCGCGAAGACTGCGAGCGGCATCAGCTGGGGAACGGGCGCCCAGCGAGGGTCATTCAATCCCAAATACACTCAGATGGGAGACCGGTCGCCTATCAGCATCTTCTCGGATGGAACCCTGAACATGAACGGCTTTTGGATGGATGCTCCCTATGGCCAGGCTTTGAAGGCCGCTGCGCAGGGACTGTTCGGCATCACGGCGAATGAGCGGAACCCCGAGGTCGTGCCGCTCTCCACCTGGATGACCAGGCAGGAAGCGCTTCAGGACGTGCTGATGCGACTTCTCGATAGTGCGTGAAGCCGGTGCTGAGCCCTATTCGCGCATCCGCCTCCGGTGCCAGCGCACGCATGTCGGGTCCACCTCCCAGCCCAGGGGAATCCGTTTTGCGAGTTGCTTGGCCAGCGCTGGTACGAGGCTCTTGGAAATGACCACCTTGCCGTCATCGGAGAGCGACCAGAGCCCTTCATCGAAAAGCGCGTGATGGGTGGGACAGAGCACGAGGCCATTCCGCGGGTGGTCAGGTCCCCTGGCTGCAACGGGCCGGATGTGTGCGGCCTCCAGGATGTTGGCATCCCGGTAATCAATCTGCGGAGGGCACACCGCGCAGCGATGCTGGGCCAGGAGCCGCAGGCTTCGCGCAAAGAGCTGATCCCTGGCCAGTCGCCGCGCTGTCGTCACGGCGCGATCAACGAGCCGCAATCTCTGCGGTGTGTTTCTGGCAAGGGGAAGTGGCCCTACCTGTGGCTCGAATAGGCGCTTCCAGTCCCCTTTCAATGCCTGGATTGCGGCGCCCCAGGACTTCGGTACGAACTCCTGGAGTCGCTGTACCGGTAGCGGATGGGTCATCAGTTGCTCCGTGAGAGGAACGTCAACGACGTAGCGCAGCTTCCGGAAACCCTCCTGGATGAAGGGTGTTCGGGAGACCCGGCCCGCGAAGTACACGGCTGCTGGCTCCTTCAAGCGCCCGCCGTTGAACTTGAACAAGAGAAGATCGTCCTTGCGCATCATCCGCCAGCAATTGCCAGCAGTCCACCCATGGTCCCTCTGGGAGCGCAGCAGGTGCGCGGCACAATCCAGAGGCGCTTTGGCATCGAACCCGTCCTCGTAGTCAACGCTCCCGGGATTGACGTGGACCAGGAAGGCTTGAGGCCCTTCCTCCATCCCTTCTCTTTGGGACTGGTTCGGCGCCAGCCTTGAAGGTCTACGAAGGAAGCGCGGAGTCTGGACCATGGCATATGGCCGGATGAAGCCAGCGCTCAGCAAGTCACCGGTCGATGCGAGGCGTAGCTCGGTCTTCGTCCGGCCATGCAAGGGCTGGAGCCGGGTAAATGTGAACCTCGTGCTTTCGTCACGGAGTTCGATGCTGTGCAGGATCGCCGTAAAGAGCAACCTGGAGGTATCTCTCGCATCCGCGAAGACAATCGCGAGGACTTTCCCGGCCTCATGCGCTTCTGCGAGGGCCTGCTGTCCCGCTTTCCACCGCCTGCCTTCCGAGAGCGGCTTGGATGGACGGGTACCCCGGTCCGCCGCGAGGAGCCTCTGCGGGTCGATGATTGTGTAGACGGTGGTGGAATGAAGCTCAGACATTGGCAGCCCTCACAAGACCAAGCCTGATGTCTCTGGCCTCGGATGTTCAAGCCCCGTCTTTGTGATGCTCGGCTATTTCCATGACCATTCAAGAGGCGCAGACTCCCGGCCCCTATTATCTGGAGCGCCCGCGGTGGAGACGCCAGGAGCGCCCGCGCCGACACCGAAGGTGGATGGAGCCTCAGCGCCTGGAGCGCCAGCGCCAGCACCGAAGGTGGATGGAGCCTCAGCGCCTGGAGCGCCCACGCCAGCAGCGAAGGTGGATGGGGCAACGGCGCCTGGACAGCACGGAGGCCGCGCGGAGGCCGACTTCTCGGCTCGGGCGGCGACAGCGCCTGACAGGGCCGCCCCCGGTGGCTCAGCCGCCGACGCGGGAAGGCGGGGCGCCCTGCGACGGGGACTCCTGGCTGGAGAAGGGATCCTGCGTTGGCCGCAGTCCCGTGCGCTCCGCTTCGTTGACCGACTCCAGCGCCTCGGAGACGGCGGCCAGCTCTTCACGCGCGCGGCTCAAGCCCAGCTCGGTGTCGGCGGGGGCGGCCGTCGCTCCACTCTGCCCATGGACCTGGACGAGCTGGGTGACCACGCCCTTGATGCTCCAGCGCAGGCGGAGGCGGTCCGCGTTGCGCGCGAGCTTCTCGCGCTGCGCCCTCTGCGCATCGATGGCATCCACGGCGCTTTGCAACGCATAGGACGAATGGGAGGGGTGTTGAGGGGGAG
>NZ_RAVW01000659.1 GCF_003611585.1 Corallococcus exercitus
GGGCGGGCCTGGACGGTCGCCTGCTGAACGGCGGCATCGATTTCGACGCTCGGCCGCGTTAGGAGGCGAACCATGCCGCCTCCCTTCGAACGCCACGTCTTCGTCTGCACCAACCGCCGCCCGGATGGACACCCCAAGGGGTGCTGCGCCACCAAGGGTGGGGAGGAGGTGCGGGCCGCCTTCAAGGAGGAGCTCGACAAGCGCGGGCTCAAGCGCAGCATGCGCGCCAACGCGGCGGGCTGCGTGGACACGTGCGCGTTCGGCGTCTCCGTGGTCGTCTACCCGGAAGGCACCTGGTACGGCGGCGTGAAGGTGGAGGACGTGCCCACCATCGTGGAGGAGCACCTGGTGCAGGGCCGCCCCGTGGAGCGGCTCTTGATGCCCTTCAACAAGAAGGCGGAGCGCTGAAGGCGGTTTCCCGCCTCGCGCCCCGCCTTTGGGGAACCGGACCTGGACGTGTGGACTAGCGGCGCTTGCCCAGCAGGCGCAGCAGCGACAGGAACAGGTTGATGAAGTCCAGGTAGAGGGTGAGCGCGCCCACGATGCTGACCGTGGCCGCGCTGTTGAAGCCCGTCCCCGCGTGGTACTCGCGCAGCTTCTGCACGTCGTAGGCGGTGAGGCCCGCGAACACGAGCACGCCCGCGCACGCGGCCACGAAGGACACGGCGCTGCTCTGGACGAAGAAGTTCACCACGCCCGCGATGAGGATGCCGACGAGGCCCATGAAGAGGAACGTGCCCCAGCTGCGCAGGTCCTTCTTCGTGACGGTGCCGTAGACGGCCATCGCGCCGTAGGTCGCTGACGTGATGAAGAACACCTGGGCGATGGAGCCCGCGGTGTAGATGAGGAAGATCACCGACAGCGTCACGCCCGTCAGCGCCGCGTAGCCCAGGAACATCGCCGCGGCCACCGGGCCGGACAGCCGGGGCGCCAGGATGGAAAGCCCGAACACCACGCCCAGCTCCACCAGGAACAGGGCCATCCGGTTCTGCACCGCCACGCGCAGCAGCGCCTCGTTGGCCAGCGTCACCATGGCCATCACGCCGGTGAGCGCCAGGCCCGCGAACATCCAGCCGTGCACGCGCGACATGAACGCGCGCTGCGACTCCTGCACCAGGACGTCATCGACCTCGGCCGCCTGCCCGCCCTGCCAGCCACCTGAAGATTCCCACGCCATGTGTTCCGTTTCCTTTCGGGCCAGGGCTACCGCGCCCCGGCCTCTTTCTAACGAGGACCCCTGGAGGACGCCTTAAAGGGCCTTCCAGGCCAGCAAAAGCTTCGAAGCGACTTCCGTCGTGATGAGCGGCAGCACACCACCGCCGCCCACGATGTTGACGATCTCCGACATGGACCCACGGCACACCCCGCCCCACGCGGGCTGCTTCGCGAGCCCCACGGAGGCATACGCCGAGTAGTCCACGAAGAACGACGTGGGCAGCACCTGGTTCGTCCCGCACAGCAGGTGCTCCTCCGGCTGCGTGTCCACCACCTCCTGCACCACGTAGCCGCCGCCCTGGGGATCCGTGGCGGCGCGCTCGCACAGCTCGGCCCACGTCTTGGACTCGCCGAAGGCGCCCTTGACGCGCTCTTCATAGGGCACGGTGCCCACGGAGCGGCCCAGGAAGACGGCCTTGCCGCCGTAGTCCCACGCGCGCTTGAGCACGAAGCGCGCGGGCTCCTCGGCCACGCGCGCCACGATGTCGTCCACCGGCGCGCCGTCGGGGCCCACGCCGGGCCCGTGGCGGAAGGGGCGCGTCCACGGCACCGCGGCGCGCACCGCCTCCAGCTCCTCGGGCGTGAGGCCCGCGGTCCGCGCGAGCGCCGCGTCCGTCACCGCCTGCGACAAGAGCGCGAACGTCGTCTTCACCTCCACCTGCGAGGCGGGCGGGTTGAGGAACACGGCCTTCTTCCCGGGAACGACGCCCAGGAAGTCCTCCACCCACGGCGCGGGGTTCTGCTCCAGCCGGCGCACGAAGAGGTGGCGGTAGACCAGGTCGTACTTCTTGCCGTTCACCGTGAAGGCGTCGTCCCCGGACACGTCCTCCGGGTGCACGATGTCCGCGTCCGCGCCGAACTCGCGGAAGCGCTCGCACAGCCAGCGCAGCTCCGTCACCTGCGCGTCGTTCTTGCGGCACAGGAGCGCCACCGTGTCCGGCATCTTCCCGTCGCGCTCGGCCGCGTAGCCGTCCAGCAGCGCGCGGTAGAGCGCCAGCGCGTTGTTGCCGTTGAGCGTGAGCAGCGACGCGAGCGCCTTCTCCGGGTAGCGCACGTGCCGCGCCACGACCTCGATGAAGGTGCGCGCCGCGATGTCCGAATAGCCCTGCATGGCCGGGATGGTGGCGTTCACCTCCAGCGCCCAGGGCCGGCCTCCGGACACGAAGTAGTCCACGCGCGTGGTGACGAGCTTGCGGCTCGCCTCCCAGGTGGCCTGCGCCAGACGTCGCTCCAGCGGCGACAGCGCGCCCAGCAGGACTTCCGCGTCCGGGCCGCCCAGCATGGCGCGCGCCATCTTCATCGTGGCGGAGGCCAGCTTCGCGGACAGCAGCGCGCGGCGCTTGATCTCCTCCGCGTCCAGGATGACCGGCGTGGCGGTGATGGGGATGGGCTGGGTGCTGCCATCCGGCTTCGTCACCGCGAGGCCGCGCTGGTAGGCGGTCTTCGCCAGCTCCGGTCCGAAATAGTGTGCCTGCCTGCGCAGGACATCCATGAGCTCGTGCACGCGCGGAACCTACGACCCCAGGGGCTCGTGGGTCCACAACCCGCGACCCGCGTCGGTGTTCCCCGGGCCCGCCACCTCGCCCTGCGGCCCGGGTCCTCTCCCTCCCGGCTTGCACCGGGGCGGCGAGGTCGCTTAAAACAACTCAGTTGCTTTACGAGACCGAGTGGACGTGAGCCGCCTCCGAAGCCACCCCAGTACGCCCCGCTCCCTGCCGCGCCTCCTGGCGCTGCCGTGGGTGCTCGTGTGCGTGCTGGTGTACGTGGGCAGCGTGCTCCACTTCGCGCTCGTGCAGCACACCACGTGCCTGGAGCACGGGGACGTGATGCACGTGAGCGAGGCCTCGCACGCCGGGCCGTTGGAGGAGGAGCTCTCCTTCGACGATGCGCGCGTGGCGAGAGCGCCGGTGTCGAAGGCCGCGCCCCACGGCGCGGAGGCCCACTGTCACCACGCCTTCTTCCGCCGTGAGGCTCCGCCTCCGGCCGGATCCGCGCCCGTCATGGCCGCGGTCTCCACGCGCTCCAGCCCTGCGCTGGCGGTGTTCCGCTTCCATGCGGCACCCGTCGCGCTGCTGAGGCTCGCGCCCAAGTCGTCGCCGCCGCGCGCCTGATCTCCGCCGTCGAAGCCCGCCCTCCCGGC
>NZ_RAVW01000065.1 GCF_003611585.1 Corallococcus exercitus
GCTACAACACCGTGCAGGAGGCCCGGGCCACCGGGACGCCGCTGGTGGCCTGGGCGAGGCCCCGGCTCTACGACCGGCAGGCCCTGCGGCTGAGGGAGGCGGAGCAGGTGGGGGACGCGGCGGAGCTGGAGGCAAAGGTGGCGTCCGTGCTCCAGCTCCTGCTTCAGGAAGGGCCCCGCGCGCGGCCCGGCGACTGGGTCAACGGCGTCCACACGGCGGTGGAGGCCATCGAGCGCGTGGCGCGCTAGCAGGGCGAGGCCCAGGAGGCCGGGCCTCTCGTTGGCATTGCGCGCGTGCGCCCGTCAGGCGCTCTGCGTTGGCGCTGGGGCGCTCGAGGGCGTCTGGCGGTCCCAGCGCCCGCCGCGCAGGGCGTAGATGGCGCACTCCTCTTCATCCAGTTGGAAGAGCGAGAGCCAGCCATGGGTGACGAGCGCCTGGACGTGCGCGTGCTTGTCCAGCACCGCGGCAATCGCGGCGCGCGGCGCCTCGATGAACACGCTCAGCCTGAGCGGCGTGTGCACCCACCGCTCACCATCGTGTACGGACTGCATTGGCAGTCCGATCCGAAGGTCGCCGCCGTTCCCCTCGAAGACGCCGAGGTGGCCGCCGACGACGTTGTGCAGCACCTTGTCCCCGCTGCCGTAGCGCGCGTTGTCGACAGTGGACGCGTAGTACTGGAAGTTGATCCAATGCGTGACGACCATCGGGGCCGTCATGATCAGCTCCAGGACGGCGAAGCCTTCATCCTCCTGGTGCCGGTACTCGTGGAGAAACGAGCGCCCCTGAAGGTCCAGATGACGGCAGTGCTCGCGCGGCGCGACGATGAACGCCGCGTTGTTCGCGAGCCCCCACTCGGCGCGAACCTGGGCCCAGTCGGTGGTTCTCGCGCGAAGGGCCTGGTGGAGCTTCGCAGGCCCGGCGCCCTCGAGCCCCAGCAGGCGGGCGCGCTCGGTCCGCGCGCGGGCCCCCGCCTCCGCGAGCCACGCCCGGAGCGCGTCGAGGTCGACGCGATGGGACGGCGGGGCCTCGTCGACATCGAACAGCTCCACCTCGTCGGTGGTCGTGTTGTGGAGCGCCGCCACGAACCACGTTCTCTCGGAGGCGTGGATTCCCCGCTTCGCGAGCCCCTTCCGCACCTCTGGCTCGTTGAGCAGTGCCGCGGCGGCACGCGCATTGACCTCGCCGGTCTGTCCGCAGCACGCTCCGCAGTCGAGCCCCGCCGCGTGGGGGTTGTTGCGGGTGGCGCTGCCGTGTCCCACGAGCAGGACGAACCGCGCGAAGTCGCGGGTCAGGCTCATGCCGCGGAGCATGCCCGCGGCGAGCTCGCAGCGCGCCTCGAGCTCCAGGGGCCCGCCATCCACCGCGCCGCTCACGCGTGGCTTGCGCCTGGCGTCCATTTCGCGGGAAAGCCCGACGCTGTCGAGGCTCCGCGCCCCTCCCAGGCCGAGGCTGTCCCTGACGAGCTTGCCCGCGTAGGTGAGCCCGAGCGCTTCGACGAACGTGAAGGTCGACAGCGCGTCCGTCTTGAAAGCGCTCCACGCGGCGGCGAGGTCGAAGTGCCGGGCACGTCGCGCTTCCGCGTCCTGCCCCAGCCCCGTGTCCGATGCGCGCAGGCGAGGCGCGAGGAGTCCAGGCAGTTGCGGACGTGCAGCGGCCGCCCCGAGCGGCTGGTAGTCCATCGGAACGCCGAAGAAGCCAGCGAAGCCGAGCGTGTGGGCCGAAGGCGCGATGGCCTCGAGGGCGCGTCGAAAGACCTCCGAGCGCACGTCGATGCAGAAGACGGCCTGCACCGACGGGGCCGTGCGGCGCGGGGTTCGAAGACCGGCCGGCAACGCGCGCAGGACGGGCTCTCGCCACGCGATCTCCATCGCCGCCTGGAGCAGCCAGTCGCTTGAGCGGGAAGCGGCCGCTGCGGCGTCAACCTGCGTCCAGCTGGCCATGGCGGTCTTCCAGCCGCGGGCGACCGCGTCTCCGCCGCCGCGGTAGAGCATCCACTCCCAGGCGAGGCGGATCGCGGCGAGGTCGCGGAGGGTGTCATCGTCGCTTCCCTGGAGCCGTGCGGTCCAGCGCCGGTACGCGCACCAGGACGCCCAGCCGTTCTGCTCCAGCAGCAAGCTCCAGAGGTAGTTCTCCTGCTCGCGCGGCGGGACCTCGAGCGCCGCGAGCGCGGTCTGGGCGAGCTCGCGGGCCGTCGCGGGGAGCGCGCTGGCCTGCGTCCGGTAGGACGTCGCGCGCATGAGCAGCGCCGGGCTCCGGTCGGTCATCGCGTGCTGCCGCCAGCTCGCGTACAGCCCACGGTCCCGCGGAGGACCCAGCTGCGCCTGCCCATCGTCGAAGTAGCTCGCGCAGAACTGGCTGACGCTGTGGGTGACGAAGCCGCGCCACGACGCCTCGTGGACCAGGTCTCGCCCCGCGTCCACCACGTCCACGACGCGAGCGCGCGTCGTGGGCGCCGGCTCGTCCTGCTCGAGCAGCGCGCGGAGGTGGGTGAGCGTCGCGGTCGAATCGCTCGTGTCGAGCGCGGCCTGGAGATGTTCGTCGCGGAGGCGGCCCTCACGATAGGCCTGCCGGTACCACGAGCGCGGCATGAGCAGCTGCGCGCCGGACAGGGACTGCAGCCGTGCCGCGACCTCCGGGAGCCGCGAATCGATCAACCCCCAGAAGGGATTGACGGCGATGAAGCGGTCGAGCGGCCAGGTCGGGGCGATCCGCGCGCAGGCGCGCTCGAGGACTTCGTCGAGGAGCGGGTCGGACGGGGCGCTCGTGACGGAGGGCTCCTGGCTTCGAGCCAGGGCGGCGGCGTTGGACGTGCTCATGTGCGGGCCTCGAGGGTTTCCTGGATGCGGGTTGCGGGAAGGGGCTCCGGCCGTCGCTGGAGCCGGGGCGGCCAGACGCGGAAGGTAAGGCGGGTGAAGCGTTCGTCGAGGTAGAGGCCGGCGAACAGCCAGGGGTAGACGGCGCGCGCGAGCCGCCCCTCCGGGCGCAGCTGGAGGGTCGCCTTCATGGCGAAGAGGCCAGCGAAGCCCAGGCCCACCAGGACCCAGCCGGGACCGCTAGACGTCGCGTCCTGCGAGGGCATCAGCCGCGCCGCGGCCGCGTGCCAACCGACATAGAGCAGGACGACTCCGCCCACGCGCAGTGCCACGTCGGCGGCCGCGAAGATGCTGGCCGTCTTTCGGGTGAGCAGCGGGACCAGGGAGAGGCTGACGACGAGCGCGAGCAGGAGAACGGAGCGCTCATCCGCTGGGCGCAAGGCGACGGCGTGCCGCGAGACAAGGACCCAGAGCGCCGCGCTCCCGGCCGCCACGAGGACCCCGATGCCGAGGCGGCCCCACGATGGCGGGGGCGGTCGCTTCGTCATGGCGCGCAGCCGCCATTCGTCGACGGCCGTCCCCGCGCTCAGGAAGGCGTGGGCCTTGTAGAGCGAGTGCGCGACGAGGTGCAGCAGCGCCAGGTGCCACAAGCCCAGGCCACACTGCACGAGCATGAACCCCATCTGCGCGCACGTGGACCAGGCAAGCGAGACCTTCACGCTGACCCGGGTCGTCATGACGAGGGCGGCGATGAGGGCCGAGCCGAGCCCGATGGCCACGAGGAGCAGCTGCGCGAGCGCCGCGTGGGCCATCCACGGTGCGAGCCGCAGCAGGACGAAGCCGCCGATGTTCACGACGCCCGCGTGCAGGAGCGCGGAGACCGGGGTCGGAGCCTCCATCACCTGGAGCAACCAGCCGTGGAATGGGAGCTGCGCGGACCGCAACGCCACTGCGATGACGAGGAGCACCGCGGCGGCCTGCATCGAAGGGGGCAGCGTTGGATGCGCGCCCGCCCAGGCGGCGATGCGGTCGAGTTCAAGGCTGCCCACGTCTTGATGGACGAGCGCGAGGCAGCCCAGGAGGCAGAGGTCGGCGAGCCGGCTGACGAGGAACTTCTTGTGCGCCGCGACGAGCGCCGCGGGGCGCTCGCGATAGAACGTCAGCAACTGGTGCAGCGCGAGGCTCGTCGCGGTCCAACCCAGCACCACGACGAGCAGGTTGTTCGCGATGACCAGCGCCGTGACGGCGCTCAGCGTCAGCAACAACCAGCGCAGGTACCTCACGAGCCCGGGGGCGCCCTGCAGATAGGTCCGCGAGTAGCGGACGATGATGGCCCCGAGGGTGGCGACCAGGAGCAGCATCACGCAGGTGACGGCGTCGACGCGCACCCCGAGGCGCGGACCCAGCTCCGTTGCCGCGCCCCACGCCAGCGCGGCACCGCCAGTCACTAGAAGCGCCAGCCCCAGCGCCGCGCCGCTCGCGAGTCCGGCGCGCCGGGGCGAGAGGACCGCGGCGAGCGCGAGGGTCAGGGGAATCGCCAGGGCGATGACGGGGACGACGAAGGACCACTCCTCGGACGTGTTCATGCGGTGCGGTGTACCCAGGCACCTTGGTTCTTGAAAAACACATAAAAAGGCTCGTACCGTTCTCTTTTGGAGATGGAACGTGAACGTCGAGCAGATCAACTTCCACCACCTTCGCTACTTCTGGGCGGTCGCGAAGGACGGCAACCTGACGAGGACGGCGGCGCGCCTGTGCGTGGCGCAGTCAGCGCTGTCGTCTCAAATCCAGCAGCTTGAAGATCAGCTGGGCAACGCGCTGTTCCGCAGGGACGGGCGCCGGCTCGTGCTCACGGAGGCGGGGGAGATCGCGCTCGCCTACGCCGAGGAGATCTTCACGGCGGGCAGTCAGTTGGTCTCGACGCTCCAGCACGGCCGACAGGCCGGGCAGGTGCTGCGCATTGGCGCGGTCGCCACGCTGTCGCGAAACTTCCAGGAGTCGTTCGTCAAGCCGCTCCTGGAGCAGCCCCACGTGCGGCTGTGCCTCGAGTCCGGGGGGCTGGCGGAGCTGCTGCTCCGGCTTGAGGACCACGCGGTCGATCTCGTCCTCGCGAACCGGCCGCCCTCGCGGGAACCGGGCGGCCGCCTCGGCTGCCGGCGCATCGCCCGGCAGCCCGTCAGCATCGTCGGGTCGAAGCGCCAGAAGGGCTTCCGCTTTCCCCAGAGCCTCACCGACGCGCCGATGATCGTTCCCGGCCGGGAGAGCGCCATCCGTTCGGAGTTCGATGCGCTGTGCGAGCAGCTCGGCGTGCGCGTTCGCACCGTGGCCGAGGTGGACGACATGGCGACGATGCGGCTCCTGGCGCGCGATACCCATGCGTTCGCGCTGGTGCCGTCAGTCGTGGTTCGCGACGAGCTCCGCGAGGGCGTGCTGCACGAGCACTGCGTGGTTCCGGGGCTCTTCGAGACGTTCTATGCCATCACGGCGGAGCGGAGGTTCCAGCACCCGCTGCTGACGACGATGCTCGCGCGCGACGAACACGAGCTCCTCGAGATGGCCCCCCGGAGTCACCCCCCGAAGGGCAGGCCGGGCAAGTAGCGGCTTGCCAGGGGGGCCTTGCGGACGCCTAGTGCTTGAAGCCCTGGTGGCCGGCGACCGGCTCGATGCCGTGGGCCATGATGAAGTGGTACAGCACCTGCGGGTCCTCCTTGGGGCCGCCCATCAGCTCCGCCAGGAAGTGGCCCGCCTGCGGATCCGCGTCCGGATCCGGGGAGATGGTGACCTCGGAGACCTCGCGGCCCACCATCACCATCTCGCCCACCAGCGACTTGCCCTTGATGAGCTGGAGGACGTGCTGGCGCTCCTCCTCCATCAGCATCCAGTGGAAGTCGTCATGGTCGAACAGCGTCATGTCGGGGGAGCCACAGCGCAGGATGCAGTTGGTGTGCTCCTGGAGCCAGCGCCAGAAGGCATCGAAGTTCAGCGTGCGGGCCGGTGGTGCGAGCAGATCCATCGGGTGACCTCTTCAAGCAGGGCGGGGGCGCCCCGAAATCCGGGGGAGGGCGCATCAAGCCGCGTTGTCCGTGCTGACTAGCATGGCCAGGCCTTGGGGGGCCGGCTCCTTTTGAGCGCGACGTCGGGCGTGGGCCTGCCCGCATCCAGGGTGCGAATCCACGATATCGGACGCTTGTTGCTTTCCTCAGGAAGAGGGCGGCGACCAGAGGGGTTGGCGCGGGCCCGGAGGGAGGATGCCCGAATATGACCAGGCACGTCGGCTGGAGGCTCGCACGGGAGGCGCGATGAGCCTGCGCGCCTTCTTCTCCACCGTGGTGGGCGGGCTGGTGCTGCTCACCGTGGTGGCCGCCACCCTGCTCGTGGTGCTGACAACCGCCCTGGAGCGGATGGCTTCCACGCTGAGTGAATCCGTGGAAGGCGTCCGGCAGGCCGAGGAGCTGGAGGTGGACCTGCTCGTCCACTCGCGCCTCGTGGCGTTGCCGGGCGCTCCCATCCTCGCGGACCCGTCGCGCGGGCGCTCGCCGCCGCAGATTGAAGCCGACCTGCGCCGCCAGCTGGTGGAGATGCACGGCACCGCCTCCACCCAGGAGGAGCGCGAGATGCTGGCGGAGGTCCAGACGCAGGTGTACGCCTACCTGCACGCGCAGCAGGCACCGCTCCGTCCGGGGTTCTCCGGGGCCCAGCACGATGCGACGGCGATGGCGTCGCTGGACGCGGCGCTGCGCTCGCTGGAGCGGCTCATCCAGCTCAACGTGGAGCAGGCCCAGGAGGCCCGGCAGAGCGCGGCGTACTGGAGTGAGATGGCCAACGTGCTGGGGCTGGTGTTGGGCCTGCTGCTGATGACGACGCTGGGGCTGGTCATCTTCTGGCTGCGTCGCTTCGCGCTGCGCCCGGTGACGGCGCTGCGGCACGCGATGGCCGGCTTCGGCCGGGGCGGGCGGCACCTGCGCGCGCCCGAGCAGGGCCCGTCGGAGATCCGCGACATGGCCCAGACCTTCAACGAAATGGCGGACAGCCTCACCCACCAGCAGGAGCAGCAGCTGGCGTTCCTGGCCGGCGTGGCGCACGACCTGAGAAACCCCCTGTCCGCGCTCAAGCTGTCCACGGCGCTGACCGGCCGCGGAGAGGTGACGCCGGAGCGGATGCAGCGCACGCTGGCGCTGGTGCGCCGGCAGGTGGCGCGCCTGGACCAGATGGTGGGGGACCTGCTGGACGCGACCCGCATCGAGGCCGGCAAGCTGGAGCTCCAGCTGGAGGTGCGCGACACGCGCGAGCTGGCGCGCTCCGTGGTGGAGCTGTACCAGTCCGGCGACTCCGGGCACACGCTGGAGCTGGTGACGCCGGACACCCCGGTGCTGGTGCGCGCGGACCCCGCCCGGCTGGAGCAGGTGCTGAACAACCTGGTGAGCAACGCGCTCAAGTACTCCCCCTCGGGCAGCCGCGTGGAGGTGTCCGTGGGCGGGGACGCCGAGCACGTGGTGGTGGCCGTGGCGGACCAGGGCATCGGCATGTCGGCGGAGGACCTCCGGGGCCTCTTCATCCCGTTCCAGCGCGCGGGCAACGCGAAGCAGCGCGCCCCGGGCGTGGGGCTGGGGCTGTCGGTGTCGCGGCGGATCGTCGAGGCGCACGGCGGCCGCATCGACGTGGAGAGCCAGCCCGGCCAGGGCTCCGTGTTCCGCGTCCACCTGGCCCGGGTGACCTCCGCCGGCCCGCCGGAGCCGCCCGCGCCCAACGACGAGGAGGAGCCCGCCGGGGCGGTGCACTGAGGGTGGGGGCAACCGTTGCCTGAAGCGCGCCCGGGTGACGCGGAGGGATGCGCCCGGGCGGGGCAGGGCGTACCTTGCGGCCCCATGTCAGGAGCCGTCTGGATGATGAAGCGTTCCCACCGGGCCGTGCCGCTGGCCGCCGCCCTGCTGGTGCTGGGAGGGTGCGCGGGGCGCACCCAGACCGAGCCCCCCGTGTCCGCCGCCGAGCCCGTGCGGGAGGCGCCGTCCTCCGTCGTCCAGTCGCAGGAGGGTGGCTTCAGCGTGACATTCCCCGGCCCCGTCACCGAGGAGCGGCGCGTGCAGCCCACGGACGTGGGCGAGGTGACGCTGCACACCTTCATCGCCGCGCGCACGCAGGAGGACACCGCCTACTACGTCTCCTATACGGACTTCCCGCTCGCGGCCGTGGCGCAGGTGAGCCCGCGCGACGTGGTGGACCGCGCCAGCCAGGGCGCGCTGGAGGCCCTGGGCGCGACGGCCATCACCGCGAAGCCGCTGGAGATGGAGGGCGGCTTCCCTGGCCAGGAGGTGGGGGGAGTGTCCGGTCCGCGCCGCCTGCGGGGCCGCTTCTTCATGGTGGGCCCGCGCCTGTACCAGCAGCTCCTGCTGCACCCGGAGGGGCGTGCGCCGAAGGACGCGGACCGCTTCTTCGACTCGTTCCGGTTGGACCCGCGCGTGGTGGGGCGGCTGGGGCAGCAGACGACCGGCGGCTGACGCTCTCAGTGCAGCGAGTGCACGAACCGGCGCACCCTGGCGAGCAGCGCATCCCGGTCGAAGGGCTTGGAGAGCACGTCGCGGATGGTGGGGTGGCGCTCCTCGCCGGAGCTGATGGCCATGACGGGAAGGTCCGCGAAGCGCGGCTGGCGGTGCAGGGCGTCCAGGAGCCGCCAGCTGTCCTTGCGCGGTGTCCACATGTCCACCAGCACCAGCGCGGGGACCGGGTGGGCTTCCAGCCAGGAGAGGGCCTCGTCACCGGTGCTCGTGGCGACGACGGTGTGCCCTTCGGCGTGGAGGATTTCCACGAGCGCGTCGCGCAGGTCGCTGTCGTCCTCGACGAGGAGGAGGGTGGGAGGCGCGCGGCTCATGTGCCCCGACGCATAGGGCAAACGCAGCCGGGGTGACAGGGAACATCTGCCGGGTGCGACCGGCACCGGAGCGCGCTTCAGCGCTCGTCGAACATGGCCTGAAGCACGCGCCACGCGAGCTTCACTTCGGAGCCGGAGCGGCACGCGAGGTAGTCGCAGATCTCCGCCACTCCGTCGGAGCGCTCCATGTCGAAGGAGTGGAAGAGGGTCTTCAGCGACACGTCCAGGCCCACGGACAGCTTGCCCAGCGTGTCGAGGGATGGAGAGAAGGCGCCCCGCTCGATGCGGCGGATGGCGTCCACGGACAGGTCGCTGCGCTCGGCGAGCGCCTCCTGTGTGAGCGCACGGCTGTTGCGCATGCGGCGCACCTGGTCGCCAAATCTACGGTGCAGCTTCGTCCACGTTGTGAGCCGGTTCTTGCCCATATTCGCGGCGGATAATTTGGGGCCATACCGCGCCATGTGAAGGGACCATGTTCGCGGGCTGACCTTGCATTTGCGCTGGGCTGCGGGAAAAACCGGCCTTCCCGTCGGGCGCGCGGGCGAGGCGTGTGATGAAGGACGGATGCGATGTCCGGGAGGCCACGTCAGGGCGGCCCGCAAGGCGGCCGAGCGTGGGGTCCAGAACATGCGCCCCCCCGGACTTTCGTCTACGCTCGCCGGCCACATGAAGGTTCCCGATGTCTCGCGGGGGCTCCGGCGGGCGGGGTTGCTCGCTGTCCTGGCGGGGGCGCTGCTCCCCGGGTGCGGGTCCCGCACACCCCCACACCGGTTCCCCCTGACGACGACCCGCGGGACGGACTCCGCACCGCCGCCGGAGGCGAGTGCCGCGCGACCCGCCTCCGCGGAGGCAACGTCCGCACGGCCCGCTGCCCAGGACGGAATGACTTCCGCGCAGCGCTCGCCGGATGAGGCGGGGGCGTCCGCGCGGCCCGCGCCCCCGGAGGCCGCACGCGAGCCGACGGCGGTTGATGCTCCCTCGGGGGGGCCCGCTTCGGCGAGCGTACCCGCGACGGCCCGCAGCACGGGGCGCTCCGCGTTCCGCGCCCTGCCGCCCACCACCGAGCGCGCCGGACACCTGCATGCGCTGGCCACGCGGCTTCGGGCACCGGGGGGCGCGGTGGAGGATCCGTGCCTGGAGCCTCGCGACACCGGCTGCGCGCGGTCCGCGCTGACGCCGTTCTTCAGCGCGCTGGACGGGCTCCTGGAGGGCACGGCGAAGACGCCCACCGTCGTCGCCGCGTTCGGCAACTCGCTCATCGCGGGGGACCGCATCGTGGACGTGGTCCGCGACGAGCTGGCGGCGGGCTTCGGCAACGCGGGCCGGGGCGCGCTGCTGGTGGACCGCATGGCGCCCTACGGTGGACGGTCGCGCACGGCCGCCGTGAGCAACGGCTGGGAGCCGCGCACGCTGGGCGAGCTGCACGCGCCGCCGCACCCGTTCGGCATCACCGGCGTGTACCACGTGGCCACGGAGGGCCGTGCCCGGGGCCGCTTCAAGCTGGAGGGCGAGCCGCGCGGGACGCTGTGGTGGAAGGACGTGAAGGGCGCGGGCCGCCTCGTCGTGTCCGCGGACGGAGCGGTGCTCGCGCGCACGGAGCCGCGGGGGGACGGTGCCAGCCGCACCACGTCCTTCGACCTGCCCGCGGGCGCGAAGTGGCTGGACGTCACCGCGGAAGGCAAGGGCGCCATCGTCCAGGGCGTGGTGCTGCAGAAGGACGCGCCCGGCATCGTGCTGGACATGCTCGGCGTGCCGTCCGCGGATGCCACGCTGTACGCCCGGCTGGAGGAGGACGCGCTGAAGGCGCAGCTTCAGCAGCGCGACCCGAAGCTGCTGCTCTTCTTCCTGGGCGGCAATGAGTCCAAGCGCCTGGAGTGGAAGCGCACGGACCTGCCCACCGTGCGCCAGGACCTGGCCGCGCTCCTGCGCCGCGCCCGCGCCGCCGCGCCCGGCAGCGCGTGCATGGTGGTGGGCCCCATGGACGCGGTGCAGGACGGCCACGCGGAGGGCAAGCCCCTGAGGCAGCGGCCGTTCCTGGAGGCCGCCATCCAGGCCGAGCGCGAGGTGGCGCTCGCCGAGGGCTGCGGCTTCTTCAACCTCTACACGGCGATGGGCGGCGCGGGTTCGCTCGCGCGCTTCCATCAGGCGGGGTTCATGCACGAGGACCTGGTGCATCCGCGCGGTCAGGGACTGGACCTGCTGGGACAGCTGGTCTCGGACGCGCTGCTGGCGGGATGGGCGAACGAGGGCGCGGTGCCGGCACCGGCGCTCACGTCCTCGCGCGAGGATGCATCGGCGGGCAGTGGAAGCGGCCAGACCGCGGAGGCGGTGCCATGAAGCGGCTCTTCGTCGCGCTGTGTTTGTTGTTGGAGGCAGGGCCCGCGTTCGCGCAGGCGCCCGCGTCGAGCGGATCCACCGCCGCGGTGAAGCCGGAAGCGGCGCCGAAGCCGGAGGCAGCGCCGTCCGGGCCCGGCGCGAAGCCCGCGACGCCGCCGGAGTCCAGCGCGAAGGTCGCGCCGGAGCCGGGCGCGAAGGCCTCCGAGTTCCCACCGGAGGTGCAGCGCGCGCTGGACGCGCTGGTGCGCGCGGACCTGAAGCAGGGCCCCACCGCGGGCCTGTCCGTGGGCGTGATGCGGGGCGGCCAGCGGTGGATGAGCGGCTACGGCTACCGCGACCTGGCGAAGAAGCTGCCGGCCACGGTGCGCACCACGTACCGCATGGCGTCCATCACCAAGTCCTTCACGGCGGTGGCCGTGATGCAGCTGGCGCAGGCGGGCAAGCTGGACCTGGACGCGGACATCCACACGCTGGTTCCCGAGTACCCGGTGAAGCAGTGGCCGGTGACGGTGCGGCAGTTGCTGGGCCACCTGGGCGGCGTGCCCACCTACGACAGCCCGAGCGCCGGAAACAACACGAAGCCGGTGACGACGAAGGAGGCCATCGCGATGTTCGCGGACCGGCCGCTCGTGTCGGAGCCGGGCACGCGCTACCTGTACACGACGTGGGGCTTCAACCTGCTGGGCGCGGCGGTGGAGACGGCCTCCGGCCAGTCCTACCGCGAGTACCTGCGCGACCACGTCTTCGGCCCCGCGAACATGAGCCACGCGGACCTGGATGAAATCAGCACGCGCGACGCGCAGCAGGCGGTGGGCTACCGCGTGGTGGGCGCCGCGCTGAAGCCGTCGCGCTTCCTGGACGTCACCAGCCGCTTCGGTGGCGGCGGCACGCGCGCGACGGTGGAGGACCTGCTGGGCTTCGCTCGCGCGGTGATGGACCACACGCTGGTGACGCGCGAGACGATGGGCCGCATGCAGGCGACGATGGTCACGCGCGACGGGCACATCACCGACTACGGCATGGGCTTCGCGACCTATCCGCTGCGGGGCCACTACATCGTGGCGCACGCGGGCGGGCAGCCGGAGACGACGACGCTGCTGGTGCTGCTGCCGGCGGAGGACACGGCCATCGCGCTCGCCACCAACGTGGAGGACGAGGCGAAGCGGCTGCGCCGGCTGTCCCTGCGGTTGATGGAGACGGTGCTGGACGAGGGCGCGCCGGGCCGGAGCGGCCACTTCACGGACCCCGTGGACGCGGTGGTGTACGAAGGCATGGGCCGGCTGGCGAGCTACGGGCTCGCGTACCACGACTGGGCCACGCGCGGGCCGGGCACGCTGCCGCCGGAGACGGACCTGGCGGGGGCGTTCACGAAGGTGTCGGCGCTCTTCGACCGGGCGGCCATCGCCCGGGACGGCCGGGGCGCGATGGAGCGGATCCGCGGCGCGCACGAACCGCGCGGCGAGTCGCTGTTCATCCGCGTGGGCGCGCACATGGCGGCCACGGTGGAGAAGGCGCTGGGCGCGGAGCGGCTGCGCACGTACCGGACGCAGGGCGCGGCGGGCTTCTTCGCGGACTACCTGGCCGCGTGCGAGACGCTGAAGTGTCCGGAGGCGGAGCGCTTCAGCCCGACCGTGCGGAGCGACGTGGCCCGCTTCGTCGCGGGGTGGAAGCGCGCGGAGGTGCCGGCGCTGCGGCGCTCCCGGCTGGAGGCGGTGAAGGACCCGGAGCGGCTGTGGCCCGCGCTGAAGGAGGCGGCGGTGCGGGCCCCCGAGGTGCGGCCGGACTACACGGATGAGCTGCTGACGCTGGCGGACCGCGCGAAGCGGAAGCCCACGGACCGGATGCGCTGGCTGGAGCGCGCGACGGAGCTGCATCCGGAGTCGATGGACGCGCACCTGGCGCACGCGGTGGGGTTGATGGAGGCGGACCGCGAGCCGGAAGCGATTCCGCACGTGCGCGAGGCGTTCGAGACGCCGGAAGGGTCGCTGGTGCTGTCGCCCGCGGGCTTCCTGCGGCGGCTGCTGGACACGCGTTCGCCGAAGGTGGCGCGGGGCCTCTTGCGAGCGGCGGTGACGCTGCACCCGGACGCGCCGGAGCTGTGGGACGCGCTGGCGAAGCGAGAGCGGGCGCTGGGTGACGCGGGCGCGGCGAAGACCGCGCTGTCGCAGGCGAAGCGGGCCCGTCAGGCCCGGGCCGCGCAGGAGGCCCGAGCCCCGAAAGCGACCGGCGTCGTGGCACCGGCACAGGACAAGGCCGGGAGCACGTCCCCCTCGGTGCCGGTGGATCCGGAAACGGCACCGGAGCCGTAGCTCGCGCGTCCGGTCCCCAAGACCGCGTGCGTGACAGGTCCCGAGCCGTGCGAGGATGCGCGGCGATGACGCCTTCCTGTCCTTCCTGTCAGGCCCCCTTCACCCCCGGCGCGGAGACGTGCGAGCGGTGTGGGGCCTCGTTGCTGGTGGCCCCGGCTCCCGGCGGCGCCGAGCCCGTCTGCGCCGTGCACCCCGAGTGGCGGAGCGTGGCCACGTGCCCGCGTTGTGGCGCGTTCGCCTGTGCCCGCTGCCTGCGCCAGGGCCCGGAAGGGGCCATCTGCGCCACCTGCCACGAACGTGAACCCCTGGGGCAGCTGCCATGGGACCAGCGCGAGCAGCTGGGCACGCTCAAGGCGTTCTGGCGCACGTGCTACGGCATGTTGATGCAGCCCACGGCGACGCTCCGGGGCGTCAACCCCGACGCGCCCGTGAGCAGCTCCATGACGTTCGTGCTCGTGTCCGCGATCGCGGGCTTCCTGACCACGGGCCTCCTCTACACGGCCATCATCGGCATCGTCATGGGACTGACCCCCCAGGCGGACGCGGGTGGCACGGATCCGGAGAGCGTGAAGCTGTGGATGACGGTGGGCATGGCGGTCTGGACGGTGCTGATGCCCTTCTTCAGCACCGGCATGACGCTGGCCA
This sequence comes from Corallococcus exercitus, assembly GCF_003611585.1. Taxonomy (GTDB): domain Bacteria; phylum Myxococcota; class Myxococcia; order Myxococcales; family Myxococcaceae; genus Corallococcus; species Corallococcus exercitus. The sequence continues at coordinate 13,971 of NZ_RAVW01000065.1, forward strand.
ACGCGGGCCTGGACCACCTCATCCTGCGCATGGGCGGCGTGGAGCGCGGCTTCTCCGTGACGATGCGCGCGCACGCGCTCTCACAGGCGCCGTACATCGTCGGCGTGATTCCCTTCGTCGCCGTGTACGCCGCGCCCTTCTGGGCAGTGGGCCTGCGCGCCTTCACCTACCGCACGCTGCACCGCACCAGCTGGGGCACGGCGCTGGCGGGCGCGTTCCTGGTGCCCGTGCTCTCCTGCTGCCTCTGCGGTGGCTTCTACGGCGCCCTCATGTTCGCGGCCTTCAAGAGCGGCCTGGGGACGCAGGGCTGAGCGTCAGCCGCGCGGCCGGGGAAACAGCGTCCCCAGCCATGCGAGCACCGCGCCCACGCGTGCGTTGTGGCGCAGGTCGGGATGGGTGACGGCCCACAGCTCGCGCGAGGGCAGGCCCGTGGCCCGGGGCAGCAGGGGTTCCAGCCGGGGCTCATGGGGCGCGAACAGCTCCGGCAGGACCGCGAGCCCGTGTCCCGCCGCGCACGCGGCCATCAGCGTGACGGTGTTGCTGGCGCGCAGCACGGTGCGGGCCTGGGGCACGTGCCGCTCCAGCCAGGTCTCCTGCGGCGTGCCTTCCAGCGTGGCATCCGGCCGCACCCAGTCATGCCGCGCCAGCTCCTTCACGGTCGCGGGGCGCCCCCGGCGGGAGAGGTACGCCGCGCTCCCGTAGACGCGGAAGGGGAAGTCGCACAGCCGCCGTGCGAGCAGCGCCGGCTCCCGGGGGCGGGACATGCGGAGCGCCACGTCCGCCTCGCGGCGGGACAGGTCCAGCACCCGCAGCTCCGCGCGCAGCTCCACCACCAGGTCCGGGTGCCGCTCACGCAGCTCCACCAGCCGGGGAGCGAGCACGTACGCAGCCAATCCATCACCGGACGTGATGCGCACCGTCCCCGCCACGCGCTGGTCCGCGCCGGTGAGCTCCCGCTCTGAAGCGAGCACCTCCGCCTCCACGCGTTCCGCATGCGTCCGGAGGCGCAGTCCCGCCTCGGTGGGCACCAGTCCCTCCGGCGTGCGCCGCAGGAGCCGGACGCCGACCGCGTCCTCCAGCGCGGCCAGCCGCCGCCCGATGGTGGTAGGCGCCACGCGAAGCGCGCGACCAGCCGCCGCGTGGGTGCCATGGCGGTCCACGGCGAGGAAGAAGCGCAGGTCGTCCCAGGCCAGCATGCCGTGCATCCTCGCACGGCGGTCAGGTGCCTGCGTTCGTTCGCGCAGCCCCTGGGGCACGCCATGAACGCTGAGCGCCAGTCCATGCATCGGCGACCCATGCCACCTCGCTGCTCCAGGCCCCCGGCCTCACACCGTGCATCCGTGCACGCCCGGGCTGCACCGACGTTCGTTCCCGCAGCCCCTGCCCGGGTGCATCTTGAGCGCCATGAAGACCTACGTCCTGAACCCTGGCAACGACCTGAGCGCCCTCCAACTCACGGAGCGGCCGCGCCCCGAGCCCGGTCCCCGCGAGGTGCTCCTGCGGCTGCGCGCCGTGTCGCTCAACTACCGCGACGTGGCCATCCTGCGCGGGACCTACGGTGCCTTCGCGCGCCCGCTGGTGCCCGTCTCCGACGGCGTGGGCGAAGTGGTCGCCACGGGCGCGGACGTCCAGCGCTTCCGCGTGGGCGACCGCGTGATTCCCTCCTACGTCCCGGACTGGGTGCGCGGCCCTCCTCGCGAGGACACCGCCCGGCGCCGGCTGGGCGGCCCGCTGGACGGACTCCTGCGCGAATACGCCTGTGTGCATGAGGACGCCGCCATCGCCGCGCCCGCGCACCTCTCGGACGCGGAGGCCGCGACGCTCCCCATCGCGGGCGTGACCGCGTGGCATGCCCTGTTCACCCAGGCCCACGTGGGGCCCGGGGACACCGTGGTCGCGCAGGGCACCGGCGGCGTGTCCCTGTTCGTCGTCCAGCTCGCCCGGATGGCCGGGGCGCGCGTCCTCGTCACGTCGCGCAGCGAGGCCAAGCTCGGCCGGGCCCTGGCGCTGGGGGCTTCAGAAGGCATCCACACCGGCACCCATCCCGACTGGGCCGCGCGCGTGCGCGAACTCACCGGAGGCCAGGGCGCGGACCACGTGGTGGACGTGGCCGGTGGCGACGGCGTGGCGCGTTCGGTGGAGGCGGTGCGCATGGGCGGCACGGTGACGCTGGTGGGCTTCCTGGAGAGCCCCGCCGTGCGCTTCGACCTCCGTCCCGCGCTGAGCCGCGTGGTGCGCCTGCAGGCCGTGTCCACGGGCAGCCGTGACGACCTGGAGGCCCTGGCCCGGGCCCTCGCCGTGCACGGCGTGCACCCCGTCGTGGACCGCGTGTTCCCCTTCGCCCGGGCCCCTGACGCGTTCGCGTTCCTGGAGAGCGGCGCGCAGTTCGGGAAGGTGGTCATCACCTTCCCCTGACGCTTCTTCTGAAGCCCCGGCGCCTACTGCTGCCCGGACGCCGCCGTGGCCCCGTGCGGCACCAGAGAGCCCGGCTCCGGCCAGAAGCGCGCGGCCCGGAAGCCGTTGAGCGACGCGACGAGGCGCCGCGAGCCCAGGTCGTAGACGCGCACCTGCGTCGCGCCCGTGAGCAGCAGCAGGTCCCCTCGCGCCATCGCGCGCACGGGGCTCTGGGCGGGCAGGGCGAGGCCCTCGGGTTCGGCCAGGTGGCCGTCCTCCACCTCCCAGCGCACCGGCATCATCAGCGCGGTCTGCTCGCCCGCGGTCTGCCACGCGAACAGCGGGCCGCCCCGCGACTCCATGCGCGCCCAGCCGCCGAACACGTCGTGCCCCCGGTGCGGCACCACCGCGTCCAGCCGGACCGCGTCCTGGCCGCCCTCGTCCAGCGCCTGCGCCACCAGCGCATCCGGATCCCCGGCCACCGTGGAGGACACCAGCATCTCCGCCGTGGCGAGCGCGAACACGGCGTCCGCGTCACCGCGCGTGGCCACCGTCTCGATGCGCTTCCACGCCCCGGCCTCCAGCCGGTACGCATGCGCGAGCCCCGCGCCCTCGTCCTCCTCCGGGAGGGGGATGCGCCGGCCGTCGAAGAGGAAGGCCCCGTCGCGCCGCACCAACTCGCCCGTGTGCGCGGTCAGCGCCACCAGCCGCCCCACCGAATCAAACCCCACCGCGCCGGTCAGCCCCTCCTCCGGAAGCAGCTGCGCCGCCCCCTGCCCGGACGTCAGGTCCACCATCCACACGCGCCCGGGCCCCCGCGCGCTGCCAGCCGGGTCCCGCACCGCCGCGTGCTTCCCATCCGCGCTCCACGCGAGCTGCAGCCCGTCACACGCCGCATCCACCGTCACCAGCGCCCTGCGTCTTCCGTCCGACTCCAGGCGCAGCCACGTACAGCCGGCCGGCGCCGCGTCCTGGAGCACCGACAGCGAGAACGGCGCCGCCTTCACCGGCGCCACCTCCGGCGCGGGAGGCACGGCCGGCGAAGCCTCCGGGGGCTTCTGGCAGGCGCTCACGAGGAGCAGGGCGCTGACGAGGCTCGAGGTGCGGACCATGATGGACTCCTCCCGGAAAAAGACGATCTCCGTGGAATATGTCAGAGCCCCAGGTGCGTACGAAAGGCACCCGAAGCCCACATCCGGAGCGCCGGGACGGATCCTTCAATTCCTGCTCAAATTCGTCATATCGCGTCATCATGTAAAAAGCAGGAAAAGCGTATTTCCGCTATGGACAGGTGAGAGGCTTTGGCCGTATCCAGGACAGACATCCCCCGCCTTCCCTGGCGCCCGCCAGTGGCTTCGCGAGCGTCTCCAGAGGTGTCACATGGTGACTGTCGAGCTGGATATCTTCTCGGGGCGTCCCAACCCGCGGTGGGCGTTGACGGAGCGCGAGGCCCGTCAGCTGACGGAGCGCATCCGCGCGGATCCGTCGCTGCTCCTGCCGCTGGACGCCGACACGGGAGGCCTGGGCTACCGGGGCTTCATCGTGCGCGCCGAGGACACCGGCATGGCGGACGACTGGAAGCGGCTGGGCCTGCCGCCGATGGTGCGCCTGGGCGGCGCGTTCCAGCCGGAGGCGGCGGAGAGCTCGCGCTTCCTCCTGCACTCGGCGGAGAGCGCGCGGCTGGACCTGCGTGACCCGGGCCCGGTGCTGGCGGAGGCGGAGTCCGTCATCCTCCAGTCCCAGGACGTTCAGGGCGTGATGACCATTTGCAATCCGGCGGCGCTCACCAGCGACACGGACTTCAGCTACTGGAACGGGGCCGCGAACCAGCCGTACAACAACTGCTACAACTTCGCGAGCAACCTGCGCACCAACACCTTCGCGCAGCCGGGGCGCGCGGCGGGGGCCATGTACACCAGCATCAGCTGCTCGGCGGTGGGCACTGGGGCGGTGCGGGACGGATGGCAGACGTCTTGCCGGGCGGACGCCAACTACAACGTCTGTCTGGTCATCTGGCCGAACTACGACTACCACTGGTATCGCTACTGCGCGAACAGCCACTGGTGCCACAAGCCGGGCGGGACGGCGGCGCGCAACTACGACAACGCCAACCAGCTCATCCTCAATCCGGAGACGGCGGACCGCGGCGGCTACACGGTATTCTGCGGTTACTACCGTGGCTACAACGTGACGGTGTCGTGAAGCGGTCACCGCGAGGTGTCTGGCTGGCGGCGGGCCTGGGGCTTCTGGGAGCGTGGGCCTGCGCGACGGGCGGTGCTCCGGCGGATGGGCCGGGCGCGGAGGAGAAGGCCATGACGTCAGCGGCTCGGGCGAGCGTGGATGTCTTCAGCGGCCGGGAGCCGCCCACCTGGGCGCTGTCCGACGACGAGTCGCGCGCCCTGCGCGAGGCGGTGAACGCGCTGCCGGAAGGCTCGCGACCCCTGCCCGACGTGGGGCTGGGCTACCGGGGCTTCACGGTGACGTGGGCGGACGGCGCGCGAGCCCGGGTGTACCGCGACGTCGTGGAGCTCGTGTCGGGCGGCCGCACGCAGCTGCGCGAGGACGTGCCGCGGGCGGTGGAGGAGCGGCTGTTGTTGGGGTCCAGGGCGCACCTGGATCCGGAGCTGTTCACGGTGGTGGCGTCACAGGTGCAGGCTGCTCAACCCTGAAGCCCGAAGCGGGCGGGGCTTTTCCAAGCGAAGGAGCGTGTCATGTCGGAAGACTCGAACCGCCGGAACTTCCTCAAGGCGATGGGTTTGACCGCCGTCGCGGCCGTGGTGCCCATGGGGCTGGGCGCCGCCAGCGTGGCCGGTGCGGCCCCGGCGGTGTCCGGAGGCTCGGGCGCGCTGGAGCTGTGGCTGCTGGACACGGGCGCGGGTGTGCTGGACGCGGGGCTCTACGGCACCGCGCGTCAGGACCTGGTGGCGTCCGTCCAGGCGCGCGGCGAAGCGCTGCCGTACTGACAAAGACAAGCGCGTCATGACGCAACCATGACGAACCCAGGGACGGGCCAAGGCCCAAAGACAGTCATGACTTCGTAGGTTGACCTTCCGTCTCCGCGGGTCCCCTCCCGCGGGTCAACCCCGGAGTCCGTCATGCCCCAAGCCGTCCCTCGCTTCGTCCCGGTGTGGTTCCTGGGCTGTACGGCGGTCGCCCTGCTCACGGCGGCCGACGCACCCAGGGCCGCCCCGCCGCCGCCCGTCACGCAGTGGATGGCGCGGCCCGCCGAGTCCACCCGCATCGCGCGGGTGGAGGCGAGCCTCGCGCCGCTGGTGCTGCCAGGGGAGAAGCCGCAGGCCCTCTCCGTGCAGCGCTGGATGGACCTGTACCGCATCCCGGGCCTGAGCGTGGCGGTGTATGACAGACACGCGCTGGTGTGGAGCAAGACGTATGGAGTGACGCAGGCCGGGGGCAAGGAGCCTGTCACGCTGGAGACGCTTTTCCAGGCCGCGTCCGTCAGCAAGACGGTGACGGCGCTGGCCGCGCTGCGCGCCGTGGAGCAGGGCCAGGTGTCGCTCGACGCGAACGTCAACGACGCGCTGAAGTGCTGGAAGGTCCCCGACAACGACTTCACGCGCGAGCAGAAGGTGACGCTGCGCCGGCTGCTCAGCCACAGCGCGGGGCTCACCGTGCACGGCTTCCCCGGCTACGGCGTGGGCGAGCCGCTGCCCACGCTCCAGCAGGTGCTCAACGGCGAGAAGCCCGCGAACACGGAGGCGGTGCGGGTGGACATGGTGCCCGGCACGGAGGCCCGCTACAGCGGCGGCGGCTACGTCGTCGTCCAGCAGCTGCTGATGGACCTGACGAAGAAGCCCTTCCCCCAGCTCATGAAGGAGGCGGTGCTGGACCCGGTGGGGATGAAGCACAGCACGTTCGAACAGCCGCTGCCTCCGGCGCTCGCGGCGCGCACGGCCGCGGGCACGCGCGCCAGCGGCGAGGCCGTGGAGGGCCGCTGGAAGGTCTACCCGGAGCTGGCGCCCGCGGGGCTGTGGACGACGCCGTCCGACCTGGCGCTCCTCCAACTGGAGGTGGCGAAGGCGAAGGCCGGCAAGTCGAAGCGCGTGCTGTCGCAGGCGATGACGCGGCAGATGCTCACGAAGCAGTCCGGGCCGTATGGGCTGGGCTACATGGTGGACGACGCGCCGGACCGCTTCGAGCACGGCGGGTGGAACGACGGGTTCACCTCCACCGTGGTGACGATGGGAGACAAGGGGAGCGGCGTCGTGCTGATGGCCAACTCGGACAACGGCGCGCTGCTCTTCGAGCGGCTCATCGCGAGCATCGTCACGGAGTACGGCTGGCAGCCCCTGCCGGACCACCTCAAGTCACCGGAGATGACGGCGGACCTGCTCTCGCGCACGAAGGGGGCGGACGCGGTCATCGCCTGGGCGCGGAAGACGAAGGGCAAGGGCCTGTCGCCGCAGGTGCTCAACCAGACGGGCTACGGGATGATGATGTCCGGCAAGGTGGAGGACGGCCTGCGGGTGTTCCAGGAGAACGCGGCCCTCTTCCCGGACGACCCGGAGGCGCAGGGCGGCCTGGGCATGGCCTACATGCAGGCCGGTAGGAAGGCCGAAGCGCTCGCCGTGTTCCAGAAGCTGCTCAAGGCGGATCCGAAGAACGCGAGCGCGCTGGAGGCCGTGAAGACGCTGAGCGCGAAGCCCTGAGCTGAAAAGCGCGGTCCGCGCCTACAGCGTCATGTACGCGCGGGCCGCCGGCACGGAGTAGAACCGCCCTTCCGGCAGCACGTACGCGGTGAGCTTGCCGCCGTAGACGCAGCCGGAGTCCAGGCCCACCGCGAAGGGGTGCTTCTGCAGGCCGCGCATGGCGTCGTGGCCGAAGATGACCAGCTCCGGGCCCTTCCACAGGCTGCCCCAGGGCGCGCCCGCCTCCAGCCGCTTCGACGGCGTCCCGTCCGCCGCGATGCTGCGCAGGTTGAAGAGGAACTCCTCCTTCTGCTCGGCCAGCGGCACCCCTGGCACCAGCCCCGCGTGCACCGCCAGCGCGTTGAGGTCCGGGAAGTGCAGATAGGCGGGCATCTTCTCCATCCAGGCCCAGTCCGCGGCGGCCAGCGTGTCCAGCACCTGGCGGTGCTCCGGCTTGAGCTTCTTGCCCTTCGCCGCGTGCCCGCCGTGCCAGCGCAGCACGTGCGCGTCGTGGTTGCCCTTCACCGCATGGAAGCCGTGCTCGCGCGCCCGCCGCACCACGCCCGCGGAGTCCGGCCCCTTCGCCACCAGGTCGCCCACCAGCACCACCCGGTCGCCGGGCGTCCAGTCACACGCCTTCAGGAGCGCGTCCAGCTCGGCGGAACAGCCGTGCACATCTCCGATGAAGAGTGTTCGCATCTCCCCTCTCTTTAACGCACTGTCCACGAATGCCCTGCCCGGATTCTCGGGCACCTCGCGTGCGGGCGGGGGCTCGCGCGCCGCGTTACTACTCGGCCTTGGTGCGCAACAGCCGGCTCAAGCTCACGTCCAGCTGGCTGGAGATGAGCCGCAGCACGCTGTCCAGCTGCGAGCGCGTCAGCCGCAGCCGCTCCGTCAGCCGCTGCCGCGTGCCATCCAGCAGCTCCTCCTGAGCGCCCACCACCCACCGTGCCGCCGTGGAGCGGTGCACGCCGTAGAGCGCCCCCAGCTGGTCGATGCCCAGCCCGTCCAGGTACTTCAGCCGAAGGAAGTTGCGCTGCCGGGCGGAGAGGGCCGCCAGCGCCGCCTGGAAGGACGCGGTGAACTCCGCGCGGTACGTCTGCTTCAGGTACGCCAGCTCCGGGTCGTCGCCGGGCGCCACCAGCATGGACAGGTCGCCGTCCTCCGACTGCGCCTGCCCCGAGCGCTGGCGCTGCCAGTCCAGCGCCAGCCACAGCGCCGCCGCGCGCACCCAGCCCGCGAGCGGCCCCGTGCCGGGGTACGCCGCCAGCCGCGCCGGGGCCTCCGCGCTGCCCACCAGCATCCGCTGCCGCAGCGCCTGGCGGACCTCGTCCAGTCCGGACGGGGGCAGCTTCAGCCGCGCCACCGCCGCGTCCACCTCCGGCATCAGGCGCTGCTCGAACGTGGCCAGCGCCGAGGGCAGCCCGTCCGCCGCCGCCCGGGCCAGGTACACGTCCGCCATGTGCAGCCGGCCCCAGGCCTCCTCGTGGCCGTCCGCGGGCACCAGCCGCGCCAGGTGCGCCGCGAAGCGCGAGCCCTCCAGCGGGATGCCCGGCCAGGACTGCCGGGCCACGTCCAGGGCCTGGGCCAGCCGCTCCTGGAGGACGGAGAGGGCGCCTGCCGCCTCCGTCTTTCCTCGGGCGGTCATGAAGGCCTGGGCTAGGGGCAATTCCGGGGACGCCACGATAGGAGACACTACCACCGGCCCCTGTCGCGACGCCGGGTCACCCGTCATGTCGCGCACGGACTCCCACCCGTCAGGTGTCCCCCGGGATACGCTCCAGGCCCCGCGTGTCCACCCGCGCACGCCTGCCCGGGCGGATGGGGCTCCCCCTCTTGCCCTTGTCCGCCCGAGCTGCATCCAGCCCCTGTGGCCCTCTGGCCACGCCCGCCCATGGCCTGCGCTTTGCTGGTAGAGGCGATGCGGCAGGGGACGTTGGCTGGTGCGGAGGTGTGAACGTGGATGAGGTCGGTGGTGGGCTCGGAGCCGGGCCCGGTGACGCGGTGTACTCCTCGTGGCTGGAGGTGAGCGCGTCCCACTTGAGGCACAACGTGGCGGCGTTCCGCGCGCTGGAGTCCGCCGGCCCCACGCCCCGGGCGCTGGGCGCGGTGCTCAAGGGCAACGCCTACGGCCACGGGCTCGCGCAGGTGCTGCCGCTGGTGCACGCGGGCGTGGACGTCCTCTACTTCATCGCCCCGCAGGACGCGCTCACGGTGCGCGCGCATGAAGCCGCGCACGGGCTGCCCGCGCGGCAGGTGGTGGTGCTGGGCGCGGTGGCTCCGGAGGAGGCCGTCGTGCTGGCGCGCGAGGGCATCGACGTGGTGGTGGCGGACCGCTCCTGGGCGGACGCGGTGCCTTCCTTGCGCGCGGCGAAGCTGACGCGCCCTTTGCGCGTGCACGTGCACATCGACACGGGGCTGGGCCGCGAGGGCTTCACGTTGGATCAGCTCCCGCGCGAGACGGCCTTCCTCGCGGACGCGCCGGACGTGTTCGAGCCGGTGGGCGTGCTCAGCCACTTCGCCAACACGGAGGACGTGACGGAGCAGGCGTACGCGCTGGCGCAGTTGGACGCGTTCGAGACGGCGCTGGGGCACCTGACCGCGCAGCTCAAGCCCGCGAAGCCGTTGCAACGGCACATCGCCGCGAGTGCCGCCGCGCTGGTGCTGCCCCGGGCGCGCTACGAGGCGGCGCGGGTGGGCATCTCGCTGTACGGCCTGTGGCCTTCGCCGGAGACGCGGCTGTCGGCGCGGCTGGTGTTGGGCGAGCTGCCGGTGCTCAAGCCGGTGCTGTCGTGGCGGTGCAGGAGCCAGGTGGTGAAGTGGCTGCCGGCGGGCGCGTACGTGGGCTACGGCTGCACGTACCGCTGCCCGGAGCCCACGCGCATCGCCGTATTGCCGGTGGGCTACTACGACGGCTACCCGCGCCTCGCGTCCGGCAAGGCGCACGTGCTGGTGAACGGGCGGCGGTGCGCGGTGCTGGGCCGCGTGATGATGAACCACCTGATGGTGGACGTGACGCGCGCCACCTCCGACGAGCGCCCCGTGACGGCCACGCTGCTGGGCCGCGATGGAGAAGAGTCCGTGTCCGCCGAGTCCCTGGCCGGCTGGGCACAGACCATCCACTACGAACTGGTGACGCGCCTGGGCGCGCACCTGCGCCGCGTCGTCGTGGAGTAGCGCGCTACTTCGGCGGCGTGCCTTCCGTGAGGCCCGGCGACGGTGCGGTGGTGAGCGCCGGAGGCTGCACCTTCCAGCGGCGGTGCAGCCACAGCCACTGCTCCGGGTGCCGGCGGATGGCGCGCTCCAGGGCCGCCGTCACGCGCGCGGTGTGCTCGGTGATGGGGTCCGCGCACTCGCCGGGCTTCGGCGGGAGGATGGGCCCCTCCACCTCCAGCTTGTAGCGCGCGCCCGGGCCGGGAGGCCGCACGCCCATCACCACGAACACCGGGACGCCCGTGCGCTCGGCGGCCACCGCCATCGCGGGCGTCGTGGACGCGAGCCTTCCGAAGAAGGGCACGAACACCGCGGACTTCGCGGGCAGCGCCTGGTCCAGCAGCATGTACGCGGACTCACCGCGGTTCACCGCGTCGGTGATCTCTTGAATGGCGCCCTTCGGGTAGATGAGCCCCGCGCCCGCGCCCAGCCGGTTCACCGCGATGCGCGTGTTCAGCGCGCCCTTGAGCGGACGCACCAGCGCGTTGAGCGGGATGCCCCAGCGGATCAGCATCTGGCCCACCAGCTCCCAGTTGCCGAAGTGCGCCGTCACCAGCAGCGCGCCCTTGCCCGTGGCCACGTGCGCCTTGAGCGCCGCCCACGCCTCCTCGCCCACGATGCCCTGCTGGTCCCAGTCCGGCGTCATCCGGTCCCCGGACGGCAGCGACTCCACCACCACGCGCGCCATGGTGAGGTATGCCCCGCGCGCGATGTCGCGGCGCTCCGCTTCACTCTTCTCCGGCAGCGCCTGCGCCAGGTTGTCCAGCGCCACCTTCCGGCGGATGCCCAGCGTGTAGGCCAGGCTCGCGACGAAGCGCGCCAGCGCATCGCGTGCACCGGGTGACAGCCACGTGAGCAGCGCCCAGACGCCCCGCGTCAGGAACGCCACGATGGGGCCCGGCGGCGAACCGATGATGCGGCGCAGGTGCTCCGGCGGCGTCTTCCCCTCGGGAGGGGTGTTCGTTTGCGATGGCAGCGGATGCGAGGGGAGGGGAGCGGACACGGCCGCGCACTCCAGCGCGAACACGACCTGACAGCAAGGCCACGCACTGCTCGCTCGTCGCTACCTTGCCAGGCTGCTCTGGTCCACACTGCGCGGCCATGCCCAACCTGCTCCGTCCGGTGGCCCTGGCCACCGCAACCTTCCTTGCGGCATGCGGTGCCCGTCAGGGTAACGCTCCCGCTCCCGGTGCCGTTGAAACGCCGCCTGCCGTCTCCGGGCCCAGCGCTGCCGCCGCGCCCAAGCCCCCCACGCTGCGGCTGCCGGAGGACGTGCGGCCCACGAAGTACTCCATCGTCTTGAAGATGGATCCGAAGGCGGAGGCCTTCGAAGGCACCGTCGACGTGATGCTGGAGGTGGCCAAGGCCACGAACGTCATCTGGATGCACGGCAAGGGCCTCATCGTGAAGGAGGCCACGCTGGAGCAGGCGGGCGTCACCCAGACGCTCAAGGCCTCCTCCGCGGGCGAGGACTTCCTGGGCCTGACGCTGGACAAGCCCCTGGCCGTGGGCGGCGCGAAGCTGCACCTGACGTACACGGGCACCGCGTCCGAGCGCGAGACGTCTGGCGCCTTCCGCGTCAACGAGGGCGGCGACTGGTACATCTACACGCAGTTCGAGCCGCTGGGCGCCCGCCGCGCCTTCCCGTCCTTCGACGAGCCCGGCTTCAAGGTGCCGTGGCAGCTCACCTTCCACGTGCCGGAAGGCAACGTGGCCGTCACCAACACGCCGCAGCTGGCGGACGAGAAGGGCGCGGACGGCTGGCACATCTACCGCTTCGCCCCCACGCAGCCCCTGCCCAGCTACCTCATCGCCTTCGGCGTGGGCCCGTTCGACTTCCTGCCCGCGCGCGACGCGGGGCAGAAGCACGTGAAGACGCGCATCATCACGCCGCGCGGCCGGGCCAGTGAGGGCGCGTGGGCCGCGCAGGTGACGCCCGACATCCTGGAGCGCCTGGAGGCGTACTTCGGCATCCCGTACGCGTTCGAGAAGCTGGACGTGCTCGCGGTGCCGCTGCTGGGCGGGGCCATGGAGAACCCGGGCCTGGTGACGTTCAACTCGCGCCTCATCCTGGCGAAGCCGGAGGAGGACTCCGTGGGCCGCCAGCGCGCGTTCGCGGGCACGCAGGTGCACGAGCTGGCGCACCAGTGGTTCGGCGACCTGGTCACCATGGCGTGGTGGGACGACCTGTGGCTCAACGAGTCCTTCGCCTCGTGGATGACCCCGCGCATCCTGGAGTCCTGGCAGCCCACGTGGGACGCGCCGGTGGAGCGCGTGCAGGACCGCAACGGCGCGCTGGACGCGGACAGCCTGGTGGCCGCGCGCTTCATCCGCCAGCCCATCCAGGACGCGGGTGACATCCAGAACGCCTTCGACGGCATCACCTACGGCAAGGGCAGCGCGGTGCTGTCCATGGCGGAGACGTGGCTGGGCCGCGACGTCTTCCAGAAGGGCATCCAGCGCTACCTGCGCGCGCACGCGGGGAAGAACGCCACCGCGAAGGACTTCGTGGACGCGCTGTCGCAGGAGTCCGGCAAGGACGTGGCCCAGGTGATGAACAGCTTCCTGGACCAGACGGGCGCGCCCTTCATCACCGCGACCCTGCTGTGCGACGGCGGCAAGCCGCGCGTGGCCCTCACCCAGCAGCGCTACGTGCGCCTGGGCTCCAAGGCCCCGGACGCGCAGTCGTGGAAGGTGCCGGTGTGCGTGAAGTACCCGGGCGCCGGCAAGGACGCCACCGCGTGCACGCTGATGACGGAGGAGAAGGCGGAGGTTCCGCTGACGGAGGCCAAGGCGTGCCCGGCGTGGGTGTTCCCCAACGCGGACGGCGCGGGCTACTACCGCCTGCGTCTTTCGGATGACACGCGGGCCAGGCTGATGAAGTCCGGCCTGACGAAGCTGTCCCGCGCGGAGCGCGTGGTGCTGCTGAGCGACTCGCTGGCGCTGGCGCAGGCGGGGCTCATGCCCGCCGCGGAGGCGCTGCCCCTGCTCACGGGCGTGGCGGAGGACCCGGACCGGCAGGTGCTGGAGGCGGGCCTGGAGCTGATGGACCTGGTGTCGTCGCGGCTGCTCACGGAGGCGCAGGACGCGGACCGCGCCCGCTACGTCCGGGACACCTTCGGGCCGCGCGCGCGCAAGCTGGGCTTCAAGCCGCGCGCCGGTGAGAGCGAGGACCTGCGCCTCCTGCGCCCGCGCCTGCTGGAGCTCGCCGGCAACGAGGGCAACGACCCGAAGCTCGTCGCCGAGGCGCGCACCCTGGCGGACCAGTGGCTCAAGGACCGCAAGGCGGTGGCGCCAGAGGTGGTGGGCGCGGTGCTCTCCATCGCGGTGGAGCACGGTGACGCGGCCCTGCACGCGAAGCTGATGGAGGCCCTGCGCGCGGAGAAGAGCCGCTACCAGCGCCAGCAGCTGCTGGGCGGCCTGTCCCACGTCACGGATCCGAAGCTGGTGAAGGCGAACCTGGAGCTGCTGCTCGACCCGAAGCAGGACATGCGGGAGAACCTGTGGCTGCTCTTCGGCGCGTCGCGCGACCCCCGCACCCGTGACACCGCGGTGGAGTTCGTGAAGACGCACTTCGACACGCTGGTGGGCACCGGCGACAAGCCGGGCCTGATGCCGGAGGGCATGGGCTCCCGGCTGCCGTACATGGCCGCCGGCTACTGCGACGCGGGCAAGCGCAAGGAGCTGGCCGCCTTCTTCGAGCCGCGCGCGGACAAGCTGCCCGGCTCCGAGCGCGTGCTGCGCCAGGTGCTCGAAATCGTCGACCAGTGCGTCGCGCTGAAGGAGGCCCAGGGCGCTAGCATCGGGACGTTCCTGTCCGGCAAGCCGAAGACGCCGCAGGCCCCGCCCGCGCCCCGCTAGGCGCATGAAACGACGCCGGGTCCGCGTGACATGCACGCGGACCCGGTGGGTGAGGCCTTCGTCGCGAAGGGGGAAGGGACTACTTCCGGCCGCGCGACATGAAGGACATGAAGGCTTCCTTCGCCTCGTCGGAGGCCAGGCGCTGGACGAACTCCGCGCCCTCGCGCTTGAGGGCGGCCTCCACCTGCTCGCGCAGGGGGCCGCGGATGAGCGCCTTGGTCACCTTCAGCGCCTGGGCGGGACGCTGGGCCAGGGCGCGGGCGCGCTCGGTGGCGACCTCCTTCAGCTGCGCCTCCGGGACGGCCTTGTTGATGATGCCGGCGCGCAGCGCGGTGGCCGCGTCGAACGGGTCTCCGAAGAGCAGCAGCTCCGACGCCAGCGCGAAGCCCGCCGCGCGCGGCAGCAGCAGGCTGCTGGCGCCCTCCGCGCACAGGCCCAGGTTGACGAAGGGCATGCTGAAGCGCGCCTTCTCCCCGGCCACCACGTAGTCACAGTGCAGGAGCATCGTGGTGCCGATGCCCACCGCCGCGCCCTCCACCGCCGCGAGCACCGGCTTGGCCAGGCCCGCCAGGGCGCGCAGGAAACGGAACACCGCGCTGTCCTCGCCCGTGGGCGGGTGCTCCAGGAAGTCGCCAATGTCGTTGCCCGCCGTGAACGCGCCGCCCGCGCCGGACAGGAGCACCACCCGGACGTCGTCGCGGCGGTCCACCTCCAGGAGGGCGGCGGTGGCGGCCTCGTACATGGCGTGGGTGAAGGCGTTCTTCTTCTCCGGCCGGTTGAAGGTGACGGAGAAGACCCCTGCGTCGAGCTGCGTCAGAAGCGTGTCGGACATGGCCGGGCAGACTAACGCGCGTCGGGCCGCAGTGCGCGCAAGAGCAGCGGGGCCAGCGTCACCACCTGGTGGGGAAAGGGCAGGTCCTGCCGGTGCTCCACACTGTCCGTGCTGACCAGCCGCTTCACGGGCACACCGTGCAGGCGCTCCAGCGCGGGGCCCACCAGCAGGGCATGCGTGGTGGCGAGGATGAAGTCGTCCACGCACCCCTCGCCCTTCAGCTCCTTCGCCGCCGCCGCCAGCGTGCCGCCGGTGGACACCATGTCGTCCACCAGGATGGGCCGCATGCCGCGCACCTGGCCCAGCAGGCCCAGCGTCTCCACGTCGTTGCCGCTCAGCCGCGCCTTGTGCACCACCGCCCACGGGCGGCCGAGCAGCTTCGCCAGCGCCTCCGCCCGCTTCACCGCCCCCAGATCCGGCGCCACCACCACGGTCGTGTCGGTGACGTGGGGGCGCAGCGCGTCTGCTAGCAGCGGCAGCGCGGACAGGTGCTCCAGCGGGGCGCCGAAGCAGCCCTCCAGGGCCGGGTTGTGCAGGTCCACGGTGAACACGCGCGAGAAGCGTCCATGGGACAACATGTCCGCCACCAGCCGGCCGCCCAGGGGCTCGCCGGCCCGGGCCCGCCGGTCCTGACGCGCGTAGCCCACGTAGGGCACCACCGCCTCCATCGACGCCGCGCCCGCCCGCCAGCACGCGTCCGCGAGCAGGAGCAACTCCAGCAGGTGCTCCCCCACGGGCGGGGTGGATGACTGGAGGAGGACGACGCGCCGGCCGCGCACCTCCTCCGGGGGCACCTCGATGTGCAGTTCTCCATCCGGGAAGCGCTCCATCTTCACCCCCACGGGAGCCGCGCCGGACGCCTGGGCGAGCGCACGGCCGAGGTGGGGACTGGCACTGCCGACGACGAGGGCGAATGGCGTCATGAGGCCGCACCCTAGCGCGGGATTCGCTCGCGGTGCCCTGGCCTCCCGGGCATCCCGCCAGCTGAGCCACTGTCCGCGCCTCCGCCGCCACACTCCGGAGGGAAGAGCACCTTGTCGGGGGATGGGAGGCTGGCGATGCGTTTCCGGGACAGGGCGGAGG
>NZ_RAVW01000660.1 GCF_003611585.1 Corallococcus exercitus
GGAGGGCGAGCTGTACGTGCGCGGGCCGCACCTCTTCCAAGGCTACTGGCGCGACGAGGCGCAGACCCGTCAGCGGCTGGTGCCGGATCCCCGCACCGGAGAGGGCGTCGTCTTCCGCTCCGGCGACGTGGTGACGCGAGACGAGCAGGGCGAGTTCTATTTCATCGGCCGGCTGGACCATCAAGTGAAGGTCGGTGGCAACCGCGTCGAACTCTCCGAGATTGAGCACGTCGTGGAGGGAGACCCCGAGGTCGCGGCGGCGGTGGCCGTCGTGCCCGCGGACGAGGCGCGGGCCACCCTTACGTGCTTCGTCGTCACGCGCGGCTCGACGCCGTGGAACGAGCTGATGGTCCGCCTGCGCTCGCGCATGTCGGCCGCGATGCCCCGCTACATGGTTCCGCGTCACCTGCGGCGGCTGGAGTCCTTCCCGGTGCTGTCCAACGGCAAGGTCGACCGGCTGCGACTCGCCCGGATGGCCGCCGAACCGGAGGCCCCGGCGCCGCTCCGGACGCCTCGCAATCCCTCCCTGGAGGTCCCATGACACGTGAAGAGTTTCAGGCGAACATCATCCAATACCTCGCGACCCAGGCGTCCCTCCCCGAGGGCTGGTCCTGCGGCCCCAAGGAGAACCTCTTCGACCTGGGCGTGCTGGAGTCGTTCGACCTGCCGCGCCTGGTCGCGCACATCGAGCGGATGCTGGACCGCCGCGCGGACCTGAAGTCCCGCCGCAGCGAGGTCTTCTTCACGCTCGACACCATGTACGAGGCCTTCGTCGGCTCCTCCAAGGAGGGCTCGTGCGCTCCCTAGAGTTCATGTCCACGGACTACCTGGAGAATCCGTGGCCGCTCTATGCGCAGTTCCGGCGCGAGCAGCCCATCTGGTGGTCGGACGAGATCCGCATGCACTGCGTGTTCCGCTACGAGCACGTGCAGGCCATCCTCAAGGACCCGCGCTTCACCGTGGAGTTCCCCTTCCGCATCACGGAGGAGCTCTTCGGCCGGACGCTCATCGACATGGAGGGACCGGAGCACCTGCGGCTGCGCCGGAAGGTCGCCCCGCTGGTGGGCAACGCCAACCTCGCCATCTTCGCGCGGGAGGTGTCCGAGCCCCGCATCACCGCGCTGGTCCGCGCCGCCGCCGAGCAGCCGCCCATGGAGTTCATGCGCGCCATCGCGGAGCGCGTCCCCACGCTGATGATCTCCGAGTTCCTCGGGTTCCCCCTGGAGGACGAGCGCTGGCTGTTCGAGCGCATGATGATCCTGATGGACCACCTGGACGGGAAGCGGGGCAACCGTCAGGAGGTCTTCGACGTGCACACCGAGGTGAGCGCGTGGCTGGACGGCATCATCGCGCGGCTCTTGAACGAGGGCCCGGGCACGCGCGGCTTCAAGCGCCTCATCGACGGCATCCGCGACGAGACCCCGGAGACCATCAAGATCCTCTACTGGACCTTCCTCGCCGGAGGCATCGAGACCTCCATGTGCCTGCTGGGCAACGCGGCCACGGTGCTCTCGCGAAACCCGTCCTGGTTCGAGCAGCTGGCCACCGTGCCGTCCATGGCGCGCGCCATCCTGGATGAGGTCCTCCGGTACGAACCGGTGCAGGCCTCCACCGTGCGGTTCGCCTCGGAGACCGTCGAGCTGGGCGGCGTCACCATCAAGCGGGGCCAGGCCGTGAACCTGCTGCTCGCCAGCGCCGCGCGGGACGACGCCACGTTCGCGTCACCCGACGTGTTCGACCCCACGCGGACGCTGTCCAACTCCCTGTCGTTCGCGGTGGGCCCGCATGCGTGCGTCGGGAAGACCTTCACGATGATGAACGCGGAGATCACCCTGCGCACGCTCTGGAACACGTGGCAGGGCGTCCAGCCGGTGGAGGACGCCCCCGCGATCATCCGGGGCGCGTCGTTCCGCAAGCCCCACGCACTCTTTCTCAAGGCGAAGCACTGACCCCACGCTCGCGAACTCCGCCAGCGCACACGAGGAACCCCCAATGATTTTCGTCAACGGCATCCGTTATGTCCTGGGCGAGTCCCGGCCCATCAGCAGCGTCCCCGAGCTGGGAGGCGACGAGGCAGCCATCAAGTTCCTGGCGGACCGGGGCTTCAAGAACTACCGGCACTCGCAGGTGGAGGCGTGGGAGCTGGGCGTGGAGGCCGCGCGCCAGGCCATGCAGGCCGCGGAGGTCAACGTCGCGGACATCGACCAGGTCGTCTACGCGTCGGTGAGCTCCCGGACCCCCGCGCACGGCGACCTCTCCATCGGCCTGTTCGCCCACCGCATGGAGATGCTGACCACGCCCATCACCGGCGTCTGCTTCGGCGAATGTACCAACGCGATGCTCGGCATCGAGCACGCGGCCATGCTGCTGGAGACGGGGAGGGCGCGCACCGTCCTGCTGGTCTCCACGGACGTCGCATGTAGCAAGGAACAGCGCGTCACCACGGGACAGACCATCTGTTCCGACGGCGCCGCCGCGTGTGTCATCACCCGCGAGCCGCGAGGCTCGGCCGTTCCCTCGTTCGAGCTGCTCGCCTTCGCCAAGGCGTTCCACCACCTGTCGCGCGCCGGCATGTCCAACCCCGCGAAGAGCTTCCGCGACATCTGCGCGGCCGCCATGCGGTGCAAGAAGACGGTGCTGGCGAAGATCGACAAGCCGCTGGCGAAGTGGATCCCCAACACGGCGAACTCCGAGGTGGCCGGCGCGCTCGCGAGCGTGCTGGGCATCCCCGCGAGCATGTTCTACCTGGACAACCTCCCAGAGTACGCGCACGTCTTCTCCACGGACCAGCTCATCAACCTGGTGGACTGGGCGACGCGCTCGAAGGCGCCCTCCGGCTCCGTCGTCGCGGGGCTGGCCACGGGAACCTCCGGCAGCTCCGTCGCGGCCTGGCGGGTCGTCTGACGCGAAGCGCGCGCTGGAGCCGGTGAGCCCTCCGATGCAACGTCCGAACGCCCAGTCCGTCCGGCCCCTGGCCGAGACCTTCGCGCACCTCGCCGCGGCCCGTGGGGAGCACCCCGCGGTCGTGGGGCCACGCGAAGCGGTGTCCTATGCCGCGCTCCAGCGGAGCGTGGTGTCGCTGTCCAGCGGGCTCGTGAGCCGGGGGCTGGAGGGCGCGGTCATCGCCATGCTCCTGCCCAGCGACCTGGCCTACGTGGCCACCATGCTGTCCATCCTGGACCGGCGCGGCGTCTTCGCCCCCATGGACGCGGCCTGGCCGGAGGCCCGGCTGCGCTCCGCGCTGGAAATGACGCGGCCGGCGGCCCTGGTCGTCACGCCGGAGCAGGCCGAGCGCGTCAGCGGGCTCCTGGCCACGCTGGCCTCACCGTGCGAGCTGCTGGTGGTGGAGGGG
>NZ_RAVW01000661.1 GCF_003611585.1 Corallococcus exercitus
GCCCGCCGCCGTGCCCGTCGTCTCCGCGAACACGGGCAGCAAGGTGCTGGGGCCCACGAGCGCGCTGGCGCCCGGAGACCTCTTCGACCACGCCCGGGCCGCGGAGGCCGCCTTCATCGCGGGGGACTACACCACCTGTGTCACCGCCTGCACCGACGCCGTCCGTCGCGCCATGGCGTTCGCGGGTGAAGGCTCCCTGGCCCAGCAGGCCTTCCTGCTCCACGTGGACGGCTCGGACCTGCTGCGGCTGCAGGGCCTGTCCACGCTGCCGCAGCTGCGCGTGGACGACGCGGCCTTCGCGCTCTACGTCCTGATGCAGGTCTTCGTGCGGCTCAACGCCGTGGGGCTTCCGACCGCCGGGTGACGCACGGCCCCGGGCACGGCTTGCAAGCCGTGCCCACCGGCCCCAGGTCAGCGCGGATACGCGAGCTCCAGCAGCCCCATGCGGTGCAGCTTCGCCAGCGTCTTGAGCGTCTCCAGCTCGCGCGCGGGGCTGGCCAACACCAGCGTGGACACGTCCCACGTCCCGCTGATGAGCCCGGCGATCTGCCGCTCCTCCGGCTTGAGCATCACCATCGTCTGCGGGGACTGGATGAGCCGCGGCACCACCAGTGGCGGCAGGTCCGCGTAGAGCGCGGCCACGTGCTCGCGCTGCACCAGGCGCGCGAACTCACGCACGCGCCGGTCCGCGGGGTCGCTGGCCAGCAGCGACGCGCACACGATGCCGGCCGCGTCGTACTGGCCCTCGCGCATCAGCACCGCGCCCTTCTCCAGCATCTCCGCCACGGGGTCGGCCTCCACCTGTGGCGCGCCGTCCACCTCCACCAGCTTCGCGCGCAGCAGCTCATGCACCCGGCGCGTCACCGACGAGCGCGACACGCCCATGGACAGCCGCAGCCGCCCCAGGTTCTGCGGCGTCGTCGTCAGCGCCAGGATGATCCGGTGCATCAGGGGCTGGCTGGGGCTGGGCGGCGCCAGCGCCTTCACGCTCAGCGCGTCGATGGGCAGCGCCTTGTCCACGTCCCCCTGCTCGTCCACCCAGCGCAGGGATTCGAAGAGCAGCTCGCGGATGCTCATGTCGGACGGCACCCAGTCCTCACCGGTGCGGTCCGCGTCCTCCGTCCAGTGGAACGTGCCCTGCCCCGCGATGGTCAGGTCCGTCATCGCCGCGAACAGCTCCTCGCGGCCCAGGTCGCGCACCCATCGGGCCTGCACGCCGTGCGCGTCGAAGGCCGCGTCCACGTCCGGCGTTCGCGCCAGCTCGTCGAAGGCCGCCAGCACGCGCGTGCCCGTGGCCAGCTTCGGCAATGACAGCAGGCGGGCCACCCGGCCGCGCAGGCCTTCGCTCGCGGTGGCGCCCACCTGGCCGGACAGGAGGAACAACTTGCGCTCGCCCGCCTCCCACGACAGCTGCAACGTCCCCGTCTTGCGGGAGCTGTCCAGCCATTGAAGGAACTCGGGGAGCGGGTAGCTGAAGAGGTCGCCGTGGATCGCCATGCGTGTCGGATTCGAGGATACAGTCCCAGGCCGTGCGCGTCGCGGTCCTGTTCATCGATGGGGTGGGCATCGGACGGAAGGACCCGGCCGTGAACCCGCTCGCGGACCGCGACCACCTCCTGGCCTGGTTCCAGGACGCCCCCGCCCCCGTCCTGCCCCACGGCGGCCTGGGCCTCGCGGTGGACCCCACCTTCGGCGTGCCCGGCCGTCCCCAGTCCGCCTCCAACCAGACGGCCATCCTCACCGGCGACCCCGCCCCCGTCCTCGTGGGTGGCCATGTGCTGGGCTACCCCAACACCGCCCTGCGGGAGCTGCTCGCGGAGCGCTCCATCGTGCGGCGCCTCAAGGCCGCGGGCCGCACGGCCACCTTCGCCAACGCGTACCCCGCGCCGTACCTGGACGCGCTCGGCGTTCCCCGGCGCCCGTCCACGTCCCCGCCGGAGTTCGCGCTGTCCGAACGCGCCGCGCGCAAGGTGCGCCCCTCCGCCGCGAAGCTCGCCTTCGCCGCGGGCGGCGAACCCCTGCGCACGCTGGACGATGCGCGGGCGGATGACGGCCTCACCCACGACATCACCGGCGCCAACGCGCGCGCGCACGGACTGGACGTGCCCCACCGCACGCCGGGCGAAGCCGCGGCCCTCTTCTGGCGCATCGCGGGCCAGGCGGACTTCACCTTCTTCGAGCACTACCTCGCCGACGAGGCCGGCCACGCGCAGGACTTCACGGCCGCCCGCCTGGCGCTCGACACCTTCGACGCCTTCCTGCGCGCAGTGGCCGCCTCACGGCCACACGACGCGCGCGTGTTGGTGTGCAGTGACCACGGCAACGTGGAGGACCTGTCGGTTCGAGGACACACCGTGCACGCCGTGCCCATGCTCTACTTCGGCCCCAACGCCCCGGAGGTAGCGTCGTTCTCCACCGTCGCGGACGTGGGCCGCGCCGTGGTGCGCTGGCTGGGCGCCGACTGAAGGGACGTGGGATGCGGGTGGGCGGTACCGGACGATGGAGCCTGCTGCCCGCCCTGCTCGGGACGACGGTCCTCCTTTCCGCCTGCGCCTCCGTGCCCCAGAAGGCCGTCAATCCCGCCGCCACGCTGGCGCTGCCCGGCGGTGATTTCCTCTTCGCGCACTCCGCGAAGGACGCCCAGTCCGCGGACATGGTCCGCCGCGCGGTGGAGCACGCCGGTCCCCGCCTGGCCCGCTGGGGCACCTTCCAGGAGCCCGTCACCCTGATCATCCACCCCAACCACGCCGCCCTGGAGCGCGCCGCCCACCGGCCCGGCTACGACTTCCTGCGCGCCTGGGCCCGCTACGAGCAGGTGGAGGTCCAGAGCCCCCGCACGTGGACGAGCGCCGGCGCCACGCAGAAGCAGGTGGACGAGCTGCTCCTGCACGAGCTCACCCACAGCCTCATGTGGCAGGCGTCCGCCAGCGTGTCGGACTGGACGAAGAAGGGCATCCCCCTGTGGTTCAGCGAGGGCATGGCCTCCTACACCGCCGGCCAGGGCTACCGCGTCCCCAGCCTGGAGGACCTGGCCCGCTTCCTCCACGAATACCCCCAGGCGGATCCCATCGCGCGCGCCGAGTCCCTCTACGAGACCGAGAACGCCACCGTGTACGGCGCCGCCCACCACGCCTTCACCTTCCTCATGGAACGCTACGGCGAGACGCGCGTCCGGGGCGTCCTCGCCGCCATGCGCCGGGGCCAGGACTTCGTCGGCGGCTTCCAGGAGTCCATCGGCCTGCCCGTGGACGCCTTCCTGCGCGACTTCCGCCGCTACGTGTACCTGCGCGGCTTCAAGGGGGGCCGCCTGGCCCCACCCCCGGCCCGGCCTCGCCCCGAAG
>NZ_RAVW01000662.1 GCF_003611585.1 Corallococcus exercitus
GCGCAGGTCTCGTGGGCTCGGAGATGTGTATAAGAGCCAGCAGTGGGGCCGCGCGAAGGCGCCGGGCAATCCCGCCTCCGAGAAGAGGATCCACCGCCGGAAGATGCGCAGGAACGCGCCCAGCTCCAGGTGTCCCGTGACGACGCGCAGGGGCGCATGGACGACGCGGTTCTTCCACCCGGCCTCGTGCAGCCGGCGCCCCAGGTACATGTCATCCACGAACTGCCCGGCGGCGCAGCCCACGCCCCCGATGGCCGCGAGCGCCTCACGGCGGAAGACCATCAGCTGCCCCATGATGAAGGGCAGCGCGCCATCCGGCGCCGCGGCGCACGCGACCGACGCGCCGTACCACGCATTCACCAGCAGCCCGTAGCCCACGTCGCCCGCGAGGGGCGCGTCCGCCGCCGCGTAGATGGGCGCGAACGTGGCGCCCGTGCGGCCGTCCTCCAGCAGGGCGCCCACCAGCGCCGTGAGCACGCCGGGCGTGGGCCGCGTGTCCGAATCACTGAAGGCCAGCAGGTCGCACCGGGAGCGGGCCACGCCCACCTGCATCGCGTTGAGCTTGCCGGTCATCCCGTCCGGAGGCTCACCCGCGACCACCAGCTCCACCCGCTTCGCGCGCGTGGGGTGCGCGGCCACTTCCTCCCGGGTGGGGAGGAACGCCGGGTCCTCCTCGCTGTCGAAGACGAAGAGCACCTCCCACTCGCCGGGATAGTCCAGGTCCAGCAGCGCGCGCACGTTCGCCCGCGCGTCCACGTCCAGGCCCCGGATGGGCCGGATGACCGTCACCGAGGGCGGCTCGAAGCGCCTTACGGGCGGCGCCTGACGCCGTCGCAGGCCGGCCATCAGCTCCAGGTGGCCGTGCACGAGCACCCCCAGCGCCGCCGCCGTCCATCCCAGGTTCCGCGCGTTCATGGCCGCACCTCCGTGCCCCGCGTCCCTTGCGCCCGCGCGTGCGAGCGCCGCCAGTGGCCCGGCCCCCACCAGTTGAAGTCCCCCATCAGCCGCATCATCGCGGGGACGATGAGCACCCGGACCAGCGTCGCATCCAGCGCGACCGCGATGGCCATGCCCAGCCCCATCGCCTTCACCACCACCACGGACGCCAGCGTGAAGGCCGCGAACACGGCCACCATGATGGCCGCCGCGCTGGTGATGAGGCCGCCGGTCCGCTCCAGTCCCTCGGCCACCGCGTGGGTGTTGTCGCCCGTGCGCAGCCACTCCTCGCGGATGCGGCTGAGCAGCAGCACCTCGTAGTCCATGGACAGGCCGAACAGCGCGCAGAACAACAGGATGGGCAGCGATGGTTCGATGGGCCCGGGTTCGAAGCGCAGCAGCCGGTGCAGGTGGCCTTCCTGGAAGATCCACACCAGGGCCCCGAACGAACCGCACAGCGACAGCAGGTTCATCAGGAGCGCCTTCAACGGCAGTACCACGGAGCGCAGGAGCACGAAGAGGACGATGCACGTCATCCCCATCACGAACCCCACGGCCGCGGGCGTGTGGTGCTTCACGAAGGCCGCCGCGTCCACGTCCGTCGCGGTCTGCCCTCCCACCTGCCACCTGCCGTCACCCACCACGCGGTCCTCGCGCAGCGCGCGGACCAGGTTCCGGGCCTCGACGCTGCTGGGCGCCGCGGACGTCAGCACCTGCATCACCGCCACGTTGCCCGTGACGTACGCGGCTCGCGCGGCCTGGACGTCCGCGGGGAGGAACTGGGGCGGCGCGGCGGCCATCCGTTGAACGGTCGCCCGGTCCATGCCGGGGACCAGGGTGACGGCGCTCTCCACGCCGAGCACCCCGGGCAGCGCCGAAATCCGCCGGCTGGCGTCGTGAAGCGCGCCCGCGCGCTCCGGCGTGAGGGGGTTGCCGCCCGGGAACTCCACGGCCACCAGCACCCGGGTGGCGGCCTCGCGGGGGAACAGGCGGGCCAGGGTCTCCGCGCCCTGGCGGGCCTCGGTGCCCTCGGGCAGCGCCGTGATGTCCGTGGCCGCCAATTGCAGACGCCGGAACGGCAGCCCCATGGCCAGCAGCAACGTCAGTGTTGGCAGCAGCACCCACCAGGGATGCCGCATCACCCAGGTGGCCAGCGCGTGCCAGCCGCCGCCGCGTCCTTCCGCGCGCGCGAAGGGCAGCCGCCCCCGGTCCACGCGTGGCCCCAGCCAGGCCAGGAGCGCGGGCAGCACGGTGAGCGCGAAGAGGACCGCGAAGGCCACCACCAGGGCGCCCCCCAGCCCCATGGCGCTCAGGTACGAACCCCGGAAGAACAGCAGGCCCCCCAACCCCACCGTCACGGCCAGCCCGGAGAACGCCACCGCCCGTCCGGCGGTGTCCAGCGTGCGCGTCAGCGCCTGCTCCGTCGTCAATCCCCGGGCAAGCTCCGCGCGGAAGCGGCTCACGATGAAGAGCGAGTAGTCGATGGCCACGCCCAGCCCGATGAGCGACACCACGTTGAGCGTGTACTGGGCCATGTTCGTGACGTGCGACAGCATCAGCACGCCCGCCACGCCGCAGAGCACCGCCAGCCCGCCCACCACCAGGGGCAGCATGGCCGCCACCACCGTCCGGAACACCCACAGCAACACGACGAGCGCCAGCGGGAACGACAGCAACTCCGCGCGCAAGAGGTCGTGCTCCAGCAGTTCGTTGAGCGCGGCCAGGAAGGCCACCTTGCCCGTGAGCGTCGTCTGGAGTCCCGAGTCGTTCAGCGCCGCGCGCACGGCGGGGATCGCGGCGGTGGCCTCCCGCTCGCCCCCCTTGAGCCGCACCAGCGCCAGCAGGTCGTGGCCCGTCTGCGCCACGAAGCGGGCCCGGAACGCTTCGGGCGCCCCGATGGGCGACACCACCGACGCGACCTCCGGCAGCCGCTGCACGCGCGACAGCACGGACGTCACCGCCCGGGCGAAGCGCGGGTCATCCGGAGTCCAGGCATCGTGGTGGAAGATGACCGCCAGGGTCTGGTCGTTCGACCCTGCGGCGGCGCCCCGCGCGAGCGCTTCGGCCCGCGCGGATTCGATGCCCTCGATGGTCCCGGTGGTGAGGTGCCCGCCCTGGAGCAGCGCCCACACCGCCGCGGCCAGGAGCAGGAGCGTGCCTACCAGCACCCGTCCCCGGTGCCGGAACACGCCCACCGCCAGCCGGGCGAACAGGGACGGCGCGCCCCCCGCTGCTGAGTCCTCCCCCCGTCCCGACATTGCCTCTTATACACATCTCCGAGCCCACCAGACATGCGCAGACCTCCTATGCC
>NZ_RAVW01000663.1 GCF_003611585.1 Corallococcus exercitus
TCTTCCACGACCTCAAGCGCTTTCGCGCCGCCGCCACCCGCTACGACAAGACGGCGACCTGCTACCTCGCTGTCCTCCACGTCGCTTCCATGCTTCTCTGGCTGCGTTAATCAGGGACAGCCCCTAGGGATGGGTCTGCGAACAGTGCAAAAGGCATTCCCCAGTTCGTTTTAAACGTGGATTCACAGGGTTCCGAGAAGAGTATTGCTTCTGAGGTGCTCATGTTGCGGAGGCAATCAATTGTTCTGAGCGAAAATCCGCCCGGCCGAGCTACTTCGCCAGCCAGCATTCGCCCGCACGATTGCTGCATCTGTTTATTCGGAATTTCCTGTGCCACCGCAAAGAGTCGATTGATCCAGTCTGAGTCTACTTGATCTCCTGAAACGTTCTCTGGAAGCATTTTATGGGCAGCGTCAACAAATTGACCGAGGTTTCTTTGGTGTTTCGCCTCTTGATGGGCGACTTGCGAAGCAATTTGCGCAGGAAGACTTTCATTGTTGCTGAAGTGAACGCCAATCCGCTTTCTGCGAGGATCTCGTGGGCTTCCGTAATGGCCCTTGCTTCCCGTCAAACAATTCAGGGGTGAGCGACTGCGCCGATTACATTGGCAACCGTCTGAATTGTTTTTTTTGAACCGGCTCTGACAGGCTCGCAGGATCTTTGATCTCCATATCCCTCTCGCCTTGTCGGTCTTGCTTGGATGTTTACTTTGCTTAAGCGCGTTGGACCTACGGCTACTTGAAGATCTTCGACAACAGCCACACGACGGCGGACTCCGCGGCGCTGTTGTTCAGGTGCCGGGCGCGGCGGCCGTAGGTCTCACTGGGCTGGGCCTTGGTCAGCTCGTCCGTGTAGGGCGCGGAGCCCTCCGGCGCGCAGCTTCCACAGTACAGCCGCTCCTCCCAGACGAAGCCGTAGCGCGCGTCCATCCGCCGGCCACACGTCACGCAGGCCGGCTCGTCGCCGATGCGCACCCGGGGCAGCAGGTTCAGGCTCCGCCGGTCCTCGTACTCGTGCTCGAAGTCGGCGGCGGGCGGGGGCTCGTGGCGGGGCTCCGGCTCCGTGGCCTTCCGGAGCCGGGCCAGCTCCTCCGCGTCCAGCGCCACGCCCCGGCACTTCCCGCAGACATCCACCGCCACGTCGCGCAGCTCCACCTCCGGCAGCGGCGCCGCGCCGCACGTGGGGCAGGTGGGCGCCTGACGCCCGCAGGACGGACAGCCCGGGACATACTGGAGCGACGCCTCACAGCCCTTGCACCGTCCGGGCTTGCCCTTCGCCTGCTCGAACACGGCCGTCAGCGTGGGCGCGCCGACGACCTTCGCCAGCATCTCCTCCTCGAACCAGGCGGCGCCGCACGCACCGCACTCGTCGCGCACCAGCCCCCGGGAGTAGGTGTTGCGCATCGTCGTCTGGCAGAAGGGGCACGCCTGCATGGCGTCCGTTAGCCTACCGGGTCTTCCCCGGAAACGGGACCCGGGCGCTCCCGTGTCCACTGCCGGGCGCTTGTCCCAGGAGAGCGTGGAGCCGCCGGGGCCACCTCCGTAGCTTCTCGCGCGCGACCCATCCCAGGGAGGTCCGCCCCCGATGTCCCGCGAACCCATGCGCATCCTCTGCCTGGCCGTGGGCCTGCTGCTGACGGCGGCCTGTGGCGAAGGCGAGTCCCTGAGCGTCTCCGCACCACCCCTGCGCCTGGCTCCGGGCCGGGAGACGCGCCTCACCGTTCAGGTCCAACGCGCGGGCATCACCGGGGACTTCTTCCTGCGCGTCTCCGGCCTGCCAGACTTCGTGGAGGCGCGGACGTCCAGGGTGCTGGACACCAAGGACACGGCGCTGATCCTCTTCCGCGTCGTCGACACCGTGCCCGCCGGCACCCAGGTGACCGCGCGCATCGAAGTCTTCAACGCGGCCGGCCAGCGCGCGGCCACGGACGTCCCCGTGGCGTTCGATGTATCAGGCGGCGCGGTGGATCCGTCGTTCGGCGTGGGCGGCTCCAGGTCCCTCCCCACGCCGGACAACCTGGGCGTCTGCGGCGCGGCGACGACGCCTGATGGACAGCTCGTCCTCGCCCGGGCCTACCCCTCCGGCTACGAGGTGTCCTGGCTCGATGAGGCGGGGACGCTCCTGCACACCACGCCGGTGCCAGAAGGGCGCTCGTACGCGACCGCCGGCGAGGCGCGCTGTGGGCTGGCCGTGGCGTCCGACGGCGCGATCTGGCTCAGCGGCACCTTCGCCACCGACGACTTCCAGCTGGGATTGCTCGTCACGCGCCTCCTGCCGGATGGAAGCCGCGACCCGGGCTTCGGAAGAGGCGGCGTCCTGCTCATCGACCCCGTGCCCTCCATGGGGTCGGCCTTCCTGGGCACGGGCGACCTGTTCGTCCTTCCCGACGGCCGGGCGCTCGTCTCCGGTCTGGGACAACGCAAGTCCTCGCTGCTGCGCCTGCTCCCGGATGGCACCCGGGACGGCGCCTTTGGTGAAGACGGCTGGGTGTTCATCACGACGGAGGGGGCCGCACCCAGGCTGTTTCCACTGCCGGACGGGCGCTTCCTCACCCTCGTCCAGGTGCTCCGCCCGCAGCCCGACTCGCCCGCGTCCATGGGCCGCTACCCGGCCGTCCTTCGCTTCCTGCCCGACGGGCGGCGGGATCCGTCCTATGGCGCGGGGGACCTCAACCCGGGCCTGGAGCGGGAAGGCGGCACTGTCGCGGGGGCCGTGCTGGAACCGGATGGGGCGCTCCTGCTGTCCCTGCGCCATCGCGGGGAGCTGCTCCGGCTGACGCCCGCTGGCAGCCTGGACCGGGCGTGGGGCACAGGCGGATACCGCAAGCTGCAGCCCCTGCCCGGGATGATCACCCAGCCCCCGCTCGACGTACTGGTGCGCCTGGAGGATGGGCGCATCGCCTCCGCGGACTGGGGCTCGGCGGGCAAGGTGCGGGTCGCCTTCGTCTTCACGTTGCAGCCGGACGGCACCGTGACGCCGACGTCACGCGAAGGCGCCCGCAACGCGGCCTTCACCGCGCGGCCATCCCTCCCCCTGGGGACGGATCCCAACTACCGGCTGGAGCGTCCCCGCTGGCTGTTCCCGCTGCCCGGGAACCGGGGCCTGCTCGTCAGCGACCTGCTGGAGGACCGGCGGGACAAGGAGGGGCGCTGGCCCGTCGTCACGGACCTGCACCTTGCCCGCTTCTTCCTCTGAGCGCCCGGGCGCCCCTCTCACCCCGCGCGGCGGCGCTTCTCCTTCTTCGGCTTGGGCTCCGGCGACTTCGGGGCGGGCGTGGGTTCGCGCAGCTCCTCCGGGA
>NZ_RAVW01000664.1 GCF_003611585.1 Corallococcus exercitus
GTGGTGGGCGTGGGACCGAAGGCGCCCGTGCCCGAAGGCGCCAGCGTCGTGGACCTGGGCGACGCCACGCTGCTGCCGGGCTTCATGGACGCGCACACGCACCTGACCGTGGAGCCCGGCCCGGACTGGCGCAAGGACCTGGTGGACAGCTTCCAGCGCACCATCCCCGAACAGACGCTGGACACGCTGCCGTGGGCCCGCGCGACGTTGATGGCGGGCTTCACCACCGTGCGCAACCTGGGCGCGGAGGACTTCATCGACGTGGGCCTGCGCAACGCCATCGCGCGAGGCAACGTGGTGGGGCCGCGCATCCTCGCGGCGACGTCCAGCCTCAGCTCCACGGGCGGGCACTGCGACTACGGCAACTCCTTCCGCAAGGGCCTGCTGGCCCACGACGCCAGCCCCGGCGTGGCGGATGGCCCGGACGCGCTGCGCGCCAAGGTGCGCGAGAACCTCAAGTACGGCGCGGACGTCATCAAGGTGTGCGCCACGGGAGGCGTGATGAGCCTCAACGCGGACCCCGACGCGCCGCAGCTCACCCAGGCGGAGCTGGACGCGGTGGTGGATGAAGCCCACGCGCACCGGCGCAAGGTGGCCGCGCACGCGCACGGCGCGGAAGGAGCGAAGCGGGCCATCCGCGCGGGCGTGGACTCCATCGAGCACGGCACGCTGATGGACGACGAGGGTGTGGCGCTGATGAAGCAGAAGGGCACCTGGTACGTCCCCACGGCCTTTGCATTCTTCGGAATCAAGGAGCTGGCGGACCAGGGCAAGCTGCCTCCGGACACCGTCGCCAAGCTGCGCGCCGTGGACCAGCGGCGGGAGCACGTGCTGCGCAAGGCGATTGCCCTGGGCGTGCGCATCGCCTTCGGCACGGACGCGGGCGTGTTCGCCCACGGGCGCAATGCGGAGGAGTTCGCGCTGCTGGTGGAGGCTGGCCTGTCTCCGGCGGAAGCACTCCGCACCGCCACGGTGAACGCGGCGGAGCTGCTCGGGGTGGCGGACCGGCTGGGGACGCTGGAGCCCGGGAAGCTGGCGGACGTTGTCGCCGTGCCGGGCGATCCGTTGAAGGACATCCGCGCCACGCAGAAGGTCTTCTTCGTGATGAAGGAGGGCGTCATCCAGCGCGACGACACGGCGGCCTGTCCGCGCG
Source organism: Corallococcus exercitus (assembly GCF_003611585.1). GTDB lineage: Bacteria > Myxococcota > Myxococcia > Myxococcales > Myxococcaceae > Corallococcus > Corallococcus exercitus. The sequence continues at coordinate 1,154 of NZ_RAVW01000664.1, forward strand.
CCGTGCCGTGAGGCTCACTTCCGGATGAGCACGTCGGACAGCAGGAAGTCGAGCGTGTCCCCGGACAGCCAGCGCTCGCTCACGTCCGCGAAGTCCGGCTCCGCGTCGGCATCTGCCTGGCGCCAGAGGTCTTCCAGGCGATAGCGCGCGGCGGTGCAGTAGACGTCCGCCAGCGCATCGGCGTGAGGCTGTCCCCGTGAAGCCAGGGCCGACGCGTGGGCCAGCGTGACGGACATCGTGAACAGCTCGTTGCAGAGCTGGTTCATCAGGATGAGCGTCCGCTGGCGTGCGTACAGGACGCCCGCTTCGGGGTAGCGGCGTGACAGGTCCAGGCTTCGCTTCGCCAGCCGGTGCACCTCCCGGGCCGTGTGCTGGAGGTGCTCGCGGTTGCGTGGGGACAGGTGCTCCTCCACGGGCAACGGGGCGGGGGGCGAGTCCAGCTCCGCCGCGTGCGAGGCCGACGGGTAGTAGCGGGAGAACAGGCCTTCGCGCGCGGCCTTGTGGTCCACGAGGAAGTCCACGCCACCCGCGACCCGGAAGGCCCGGGCATCGCGCAGGGTGCGCTCCAAGGGGACCGGTGTCGCGCCACGGGCGGCCTTGCTCTCCGGCGTCTCGTAGCCTTCCGCGGCGAGCAGCGACATCGTCCGGTCCGTGATGCGCGCGCACGTCAGGGACGCGATGTTCTTGGCCGCCACCTGTTCGAACCAACGCAGGGGCAGCGTGTCCGCTGTCACACCCGTGAGGCTCCAGCGGGCCACGCTCTCCATGGCGAAGACCTCCGCCGCGGTGGCGGACACCTGGCGCTGGATCTCATCGAAGTCACCCAGCCTGCGCCCCTGCGCGAGGCGCCGGTGGAGGAAGTCGCGCGACCACTGGAGGCACTTCTTGGAGAGCGCCAGCGACGCGGCCACGATGATGTACATGCGGCCCAGGGCGCTGAGCGGCTCCAGCAGCGGTGTGTTCCGCCAGTGCTCCTGCGCCATCGCGAGCATCCGCTCCTTTGGCACGCGCACATTCTCGAAGCCGAGCGCTGCGATGGGCAGCCCGCGCAGGCCCATCAGCCCGTGCTCGGCGCGGACGTGGAAGCCGGGGCTGGAGGTCTCCACCAAGAAGAGGCTGATCTGCTCGCGGCCGTCTTCCTGGAGCGTGGCGGTGACGTTCAGCAGGTCCGCGATGGACCCGTTCCCGATGAAGACCTTCTCCCCGTTGAGCACATAGGCCGTCCCGTCCTCCGTGGGCACGGCGGTGGTGGACGCGCGCCGCACGGAGGCGCCGATGGGCTCGGTGTCGGCCCAGCCGGAGATGACCCCATCGGCGACGCGGCCCCGGACGTAGTCCTTGAGCGGACCGTCCTGCACGGCTTCGATGATGGCGCCCGCGCCCAGGCCACTGTGGATGGCCAGCGTGTAGCCGACGGGCAGGCACACGCTCATCACGGCCTCGATGACGCGGAAGGTGTTCAGCATGGAGAGGCCCCGGCCTCCCAGCTCCCGCTCCACCTGGAGCTTGTAATAGCCGCGCGAGCGCAGGGCTTCGCGCAGCTCCGGCGGGATGCGGCCCGTGCGTTCAATCTCGTCCGGGTCCACGTGCGCCTGGAGGAACTGCTCGACCTCGGCGATGACGGCGTCGCCCTGCCGGCGTTCCTCGGGGTCCTGTTCAGGGAACGCGCGGACGAGGTCCCAGCGGAGCCTCCCCGCGAAGAGCTGGCCCAGGAAGCCCTCGCGGCCGCGGATCGCGGGGTGCAGCGGTTCGTGGCTCATGGGGTCGGGTTCCTTCTGGAGGGGGGCTCCGCGATGAGGCGCAGGAGGGTGGACTTCGCTTCCGGATCCCGGAGGTAGAAGTGGCCACCGGGGAGCAGGTGGAGCGCGAAGGGCCCGGTGGCGTGGACACGCCACGGCTCCAGCTCCGCGAGGGTCAGGTCGTCCTGGGCTCCGCCCGTGACGGTCATGGAACAGGGAAGGGGCGCGCGGTCCTCGTGCCGATAGGACTCCACGAGGAGCAGGTCCGCGCGCAGGCCCGGGAGGATGAGCTCGCGCAGCTCTTCGTCCTCACGCAGCTCGTGGATCAGCTCGCCGTAGGTGGGCTCCAGAGCGGTGAGGAGTCCGTCCTCGTCCAGGTGGCTGGCGGGGATGCCG
>NZ_RAVW01000665.1 GCF_003611585.1 Corallococcus exercitus
GATTTACAGCCCCGTCACTTTTGCGCCCTTCGTATCCCCCTGGATTTCTTAGGGAAGGGCACTCCGTTACCCATCCTGGCCCACGGTTTTAGCAATGGGTATGCCATTCATCACCTCGCGGATCCGGGCTTCCAACCCCTCGGCGTCCACGCGGTGCTTGAAGGCAGGCACCCCATCGATGAGGACCACGGGGATGTCGTAACGCCAGGCCTCGAAGAGGTCCGGGCTCTGGAGGATGTCGGTGACGTAGAGCTCGAAGGGCAGCCGGGCCCGCACCTCCTCGACCACCGCGAGCGCCTGCTCACAGAGGGAACACCGGGGTTTCGAGTAGATATCGACTCGCATGCGTTGCAGGATGGGCGCTCGATGCGCGGCGTGTGTGGTGATTTTTCGACGATGCCCCTCAAGGACCTGGTCGTCCACCTCGGGAATCGCCGGGCCACCGGCACCCTGAACGTGGAGCGGGGAGACGTGCGCAAGCAGCTCCTGCTGCGCGACGGCCACGTCATCACCGCCAGCTCCAACCAGCCGCGCGAGTACTTCGGTCAGTTCCTGATCAACCAGGGGCACCTGACGGAGGACCAGCTGGAGCGCGCCTTCTCCACGCAGGCGGAGACGCACATCCTGCTGGGAAAGATCCTCATCATGACGGGCACGGTGACGGAAGCCACCGTGCGCACGGTGCTCTCCCACAAGTTCCGGGAGATGCTGCTGGATGCCTTCACCTGGGAGGAAGGCGGCTTCGACTTCCGCGCCACGGACGCCGCGCCGGAGCTGGAGGGCCTGGACGTCAGCGTGGACCTGCTGGACGTGCACCGCGAGGGCGAGTTCCGCGAGACGGCGTGGCAGGCCATCCGCGCGGTGTTCCCTTCCGGCCGCGTGCGCCTGGAGGTGGACGAGCGCAAGCTGACGGACCGCAAGGCCGGCAGCATGGACGAGCGCATCGTGCAGCTGGCGAAGGACGGCCTGAGCATCGACGGCATCGCGCTGGCGCTGCACGCCACCGACTTCTTCCTCTACCAGCGGCTGTACGCGCTCTACCGCCAGGACGCGCTGCGCGTGTCGGACGAGGCGCCCCTGCCCGCTCCGGAGCCCGGCTCGCACACCGTCGTCGTGGTGGAGGACGATGACGACGACGACCTGAACTCGGGCGGCGTCATCGGCTCCGAGTCCTCCTCCGACGAGGTGCTCCAGGCCGCCCAGCTCTTCCTGGACGCGGGCAACCTGCGCGACGGCGAGGCGCTGGTCCGGCGCGCGCACGAGATTGCCCCCACCGAGCACACCGCGAAGCTGCTGCGCGACGCGGAAGGCAGGCTGCTCACGGAGCTGCGCAAGGCGCTGATGGAGCCGTCGCGGGTGCCGGCGCTGATGGTGACGCCCGCGCACCTGAAGACGCTGCCCCTCACGTCACCGGAGCGCTACCTGCTGTCGCGCATCGACGGACGCCGGGATGTGGCGGCCATCGTACACGTGTCGCCGCTTCAGGAGCTGGAGGCGCTGAAGTTCTTCCAGGGCTTCGTGGACACGGGGCTGGTGAAGCTCACCCCGCGTCCGCTGTCCTGAAGGCCGCGCCCGGCTTCAGTGCTTGCCGGCGGCGCCCGCCGGGGCCGTCACTTCCACGGGCGCGGGGATGCGCTCCAACGCCAGGCGCAGGGCCTCGCGGCCCAGGTAGGAGCCGCGGATGCGCCACTTGGGGTCATTCACGATGAGCGCGGCCACGGCCACGCGCGGGTGGTCCTTGGGCGCGAAGCCGACGAACCACGAGTAGTCGCGGAAGGGCTCGCGGTCCGCGAGCGTGCCCGTCTTGCCCACGGCGTCCTTCACCTGGAAGCCGCGCTCGCGGAAGACGCCGCGCGCGGTGCCGTGGGTGACGGTCTCCTCCATCATCCGCGTGAGCCCGTGCGCGGCGGTGGGCGTGAGCACGGGCTCCGGCTCCGGCAGGGGCATGAAGGGCTCCGGCTCCACCAGCACGGGATCCACCCAGCGGCCCTCGTTGGCGGCCATCGCGGCCAGCAGCGCGCCGTGCAGCGGGGACAGGTAGACGTCGCCAAAGCCCGCGCCGGTGTTGGCGAGCGCGAAACCGTCCTCCGGGATGTACGCGAGCGACACGTCCAGCGGCTGGGCGAAGGGGATCTCGCGGTTGAAGCGCAGGCGCGCCGCCATGCGCTTGAGGGCGTCCGCGCTCAGGTGCTTGCTGGTCATCTTGGCGAAGATGACGTTGGCGCTCTTGCCCATGGCCAGCGCGAGCGAATAGCAGGCGCCGTCGCGCTCGGTGTCCTCCAGCTGCCGCTCGTTCAGCCGGCGCTTGCCGCCGTGGAAGCACTCCTCGGTCTCGGGTGACACGCCGGCTTCCATGAGCGCGCTGCCGGTGACGATCTTGAAGATGCTCGCGGCCGGGTACACCGCGCGGACGGCCAGCCCGCGCAGCTCCGGCTTCGCCTCCGAGTGCTCCGCCATCGCGAGCACGCGGCCGGTGGAGGGCTCCAGCACCACCGCGGCGCCGTAGGGCACCTGGTAGTTCTGCATGATCTTCGTGAGGGACGCCTGGAGGCCGGGGTCGATGGTGAGCACCTGATCCGGCGCGCTCTTGCCGCCCTTCACCACCAGCTTGTTGCCCTCCAGCTTCGCACGGGCCACCAGGTCCTGCGCGCGGGGCAGCCCCTGGAGCTTGCCGAACGGCGGCGCCTTCTCCCGCGAGGGCACCGGCATCGGCGGCACCATGCCGGGCTCCAGCGCGGCCGCATCCTTCGTGGCCAGCGCCTCCGCCAGCGCGCGGGCATCCACCGGGCGCGTGTCCGTGACCTGCGCGGCAGGGGGCGCCTCGGCACCCGCCAGGGCTGGCGCCGCTGGGGCCTGCGAGGCGGTCGCGCCGTTCGTGGACGGAGCGGCGGCCGGAGCCTGCGCGACGCCAGCGGCCGAACCGGACGCATCCGTCGTGGGCGCGGACGGAGTCCCCGGGTTGCCCTGCGCCTGCGCGACGCTCGCGGCGGCACCCGCGTCGGAAGTCCCCGCCTGGGCGCGCTGCCCGGCCTCCACCTTCTCCACCAGCGCGCGGGCGCCCATGGGGCCCGCGTCCGTGCCCTGCGCGGTCACGGCCTGCGCCAGCGTCTGGGCGTCCGTCGGGGTGGCGGCTGACGGCGCGGGGTTCGCGTCCGTCCCGGGCGCGGAGGCACCCAGGAGCAGCGTGAGGGGGAACAGCGGCAGGGCGGCGAGGAGGCGGCGCTTCGACATTCTTCGGGGCTCTCCTTGGG
>NZ_RAVW01000666.1 GCF_003611585.1 Corallococcus exercitus
CTGCTGGGCGGGCTGTGCCGCGCGGGGGCGCTGGCGGACTTCCTGTCACGGCCCATCCTCATCGGCTACGTCAACGGCGCGGCGCTCATCATCATCGGCAGCCAGCTGGCCCGGATGTTCGGGCTGGAGCGCAGGTCGAACGCGTTCGCGGGGCAGCTCCACGAAGTGGCGGCGAACGTGGGCCACACGCATATGCCCACGCTGCTCCTGGGGCTGGCCGTCGTCGCGGCGCTCGTCGCCATGCGCCGCCTGCTGCCCCGCTGGCCCGCGCCGCTGGTGATGGTGGTGCTCACCACGCTGGCAGCCCGGGGCTTCCAGCTGGAGCACGGCGGCGTGAAGGTGGTGGGCCCCATCGAGGCGTCGGCGCCCGCCTTCGGCCTGCCCTCCTTGCGCTTCGAGGACGTGCGCACGCTCCTGCCGGCGGCCTTCAGCCTCGCGCTGGTGAACTACGCCAGCTCCGTGCTCACGGGCCGCATCTATGCGGACCGCTTCGGCTACCGGCTGGACACCCACCAGGAGTTCTTTGGACAGGCCGCGGCGAACCTGCTCACCGGCCTCACGCAGGGCTTCCCGGTGTCGGGCAGCGACTCCCGCACGGCGGTCAACGCGTCCATGAGGGGGCGCACGCAGCTCGTGGGCGTGGGCGCGGCGGTGGGGGTGTTGCTGTTCGCGCTGTTCCTCACGCCGCTGCTCTCCAAGCTGCCCCTGGTGACGCTGGGGGCCATCGTCATCGTCGCGGCGGTGTACCTGCTGGAGATGACGCCCCTCCTGCTGCTCTGGCGCGTGCGGCCGGTGGAGGCGCTGCTCGCGGTGGTGACGACGCTGGGCGTGCTCTTCCTGGGCATCCTCCAGGGCATCCTCATCGCGGTGGTGCTGTCGTTGGTGGACCTCATCCGCCGCGCGGCGCACCCGCACGACGCCGTCCTGGGCGAGCGCGAGGGCCTGCCCGGCTGGCACGACGTGGAGGGCCACGCGGACGCGGAGACCATCCCCGGCCTGGTCGTCTACCGCTTCGACGCGCCCCTCTTCTTCGCCAACGCGCGCTTCCTGCGCGAACAGGTGCGCCGGCTGGTGGCGGACTCGCGCCAGCCGGTGCGCTGGTTCGTGCTGGACGCGTCCTCCGTGTTCGACCTGGACATCACCGCCGCGGAGAGCCTGGGCAAGGTGCTCCACGAACTCACGGAGGAGGGCATCGTCTTCGCCGTGGCCCAGGCGCACGCGCCGATGCGCCGGATGCTGAAGCGCTCGGGGCTGTCCGCGCTGATTGGACAGGACCTGCTCTTTCCCACGGTGGGCGCGGCGGTGCGCGCCTACCTCGAAGCGCGAGACGACGCACGGGCCGCCCCGGACGGCGAGCCCGCCCTATCGCCACAGGTGCACTGACGCCATGACGCCAATCCAATCCAGGGCCCGAGGTAGCTCGGTGATGGCCGCGGTGCTGGGCCTGCTCGTGTCCATGACGGCGCTGGCGCAGGACGCGCACTACACCACGCGGCAGTTCGGCAACCGGGCGTGGCTGCTGGGGGGCTCCTTCGTGGGCGACCCGAAGGACATCAGCGCCGTCTATTACAACCCCGGCGCGCTCGCGCTGCTGGGCGCCCCGGAGCTGGAGCTCACCGGCAGCGTGTACGAGTACACGCACGTGAACGTGAAGGACGGGCAGGGCCAGGGAAGGGGCCTGGCCGACTCCAACGTGGACGTGCTGCCGTCGTTGATCGCCGGCTCGCTGCGCTTCGGGTTCCTGGGGAAGTCCCGGATGGCCTACTCCCTGCTCACGCGCCAGGGCTTCGAGTACAGCCTCCAGACGCGCGGCACGCGGATGGGCACGGACCTGGCCGGGGTGCGGGGCATGGACTTGCTGTCCTCGAACGTGCGCCTGGACCAGTCCGTGAGCGAGTACTGGACGGGCCTCTCCTGGGCCTTCCCCGTCACGAAGCACCTGGGCCTGGGGTTGACTCCCTTCCTCGCGACCCGGCACCACGAACTGCGCTTCCAGACGCTCGCGCAGGGCTCCGGTGCCGCCGGCCAGCAGCTGCTGGCGACCCTGGGCCGCGACCTGGAGCTCGACCACGTCCGCGTGTTGTTGAAGGTGGGCGCCAGCTACCAGCACGGCCCCTGGGCCGTGGGGTTCGCCCTGACGACGCCCAGCCTGGCCCTCTGGGGCCGGGGCTCCGCGGGGCTCGAGCGCGCCGTCCAGTCCCAGGGGTTCGACATGAACGCGCCCGCACCCGTGTTCAACTACCAGGAGGACCTGCCAGCGCACTTCCGCAACTCCTGGGGCGCGGCGCTCGGGGCCAGCCGGAGCTTCGGCTCGACCACGGTGTACGCGTCCCTGGAGGGCAACGCGCGCGTCTCCACCGTCAAGCTGCTGGACACCGAACCCATCGTGCCGCGCGACTCCACGGAGATCATCGACGGGGACTACGCCTTCGCGCTCAAGCCGGTGCTGAACGGGGCGCTGGGCTTCGAGCACCCCCTGGGGGAGCGCGTGCGGGCGTACCTGAGCGGGCACACGGACTTCAGCGCGTTGGACCAGACGCCGGGGACGAACGCGCTGCTCGGGGGCTGGGACCTGTACCACGTCGCCACGGGCATCCACTTCCTCCTGGGCCGCTCGCGCTTCACGTTCGGCGGCAACCTGGCGTGGGGAAGCAAGCAGACGGAGCGGTTCGCGGAGACGCTCCAGCAGCTGGGCCTGACCGCCACCTCGCGCAGCCAGGACGTCCGCTACTTCCAGGTCACGCTGCTGGTGGGCGCCAGCTTCTCCTTCAAGGACACGCGGAGCACGGGCGGCAAGGGCAGCGTGGACGAGGACCCCACCGCGGAGTCTCCATGACGGGGGAGCCCCAGGCGGACCGCGGGGTGGACGAAGCGGCGGCCTCCGCCTTCCTGCTGGACCTGGCGAAGGCGCTGCATCTGGCCTACCAGCCGTCGCTCCTGGTGGAGGCGCGCGTGCGCGCGGCGGCGAAGGCGTGGGGGCTGGACGTGGAGGTCTTCACGCTCCAGAGCCTGGCGATGACGGAGGTGGTATCCCCGGTCCGCTCGCACGTGGCCTTCGCGCGGCTGCCCTTCGACCCGCACTGGAACCTGGGCCGGGCCGCGGCGCTGCTGCGGCTGTCGGAGGCCATCCACGAAGGGCGCGTGCGGCTGCCAGAAGCTCGCGCGGAGCTGGAGCGCATCCTGAAGACCCACGCGCCGTACCCCGAGTGGCTCGTGTTCGTGGCCTACGGTGTCTATGGCGCGGCGG
>NZ_RAVW01000667.1 GCF_003611585.1 Corallococcus exercitus
GAGCCGGGGTGGGGGACTCGGCGGCGCCCTTGGGCTCCTCCGTGCAGCCCGTCAGCGCCAGGCAGGCCGCTGCCACGAGGAAGAGACGGCTAGCGGGAGAATTCGACGTCGTCGACATAGATGTCTCCAGTGGAAGGGCTGGTGAAGCGCAGGCGCACGGTGTCGATGTTGGTCAGCGTCACCCCGTTGCCGTTCATGATGAAGGTATGCAGGGGGATGCGCACGGTGGTGAGCACCGTGTGCAGGACGACGTTGCCCGGCCGGACGTACGGTTTGGGGATGACGTCGAACAGGGACGTGGAGGTGGCCTTGACGGTCGCTCCGGTGGCCAGCTCCACCCGGAAGTCCTGGGTGCCGCTGGCGGGGTTGGATGCGGACGTCGTCTGGGCCACGCGGAAGGACAGCACCTCGTAACCGGTGGTGTCGCGCTGGGCCACCGGGACGGTGAACGTCGCGGTGGCGGTGTTGCCCGTCCAGGTGGCGCGCATGACGCTGGTGCTGTGCGGCGCGGGGTTGCTCGCGGTGGCCAGCGTGATGGGCCCCGCCGGGGTGAAGCCGGCGGAGGAGCCGCTGTTGAGCCGCGTGTGCGAGTTCTCGTGGTGCGTCGTGTAGATCTTGTAACCCGCGGTGGACGGGAACGTGAGCTGGCCGCGCATCATGTCCGCGTAGACCGTCTCGTTCTTCAGGTAGAGGCGGGTGAAGGCGGACAGGTAGGCCTCACCGATGCGCTGCTGGTTGGGCGCGGTGATGTAGTCATTGCGCGTGGTGGGCGAGTCATCACCGTCCGCCGCCCAGACCGTGTTGAAGAGGTTGTGGCTGGCGCCATACACGTCGATGGAGCTCTTGGTCCCCAGCGCCCGGTCGTAGATCTTCGCGCCGGAGAGCGACGTCACGTCGCCGTCCGCCGCGGGCAGGATGACGAAGTAGGGCACGCCCGCGGGCAGCGTGTAGAGCTGACCGTCCACCGGCGCGATGGAGGACACGGAGACGATGTTGAACGCGGTGTTCTGCATGTACGCGGACACCGACGCCTCACCGCCGCGCGAGTGGCCCGACACGGAGATCTTCGACATGTCCACCTTGCCGTTGAAGCGCCCGGCGAAGAAGTTCGGGTAGCTGGGGTAGGTGGCGGCGTTGTTGAGGTGCGACCACTGCTCCAGGTGCTTCAGGATGAGCTGGCCACGCTCGGGGATCCACTGAGGCACGGGCCCGGACAGGTCATACGCGTCGATGGAGACCGCGATGATGCCGTTGCTCGCCAGCGTGTCGAGCAGCCGCATGTAGCCCTGGTGATTGGGCACGCGGCTGGTGCAGGTGGCGTGGGTCTGGCTGGAGTTGTAACAGATGCGGTGGTTGCCGTGCTGGATGACGAAGAGGGGGAAGGTGCCCGCGGCGACGGCGGTGCCCACACCCGCGGCGACGGCCGGATAGCGCACGACGGCGCGCAGGTCGACGTTGGAGGCGGCGCCCAGGGTGGGGAAGTAGTTGTCGACGGAGTAGCTGTCCTGGCCGATGGGATAGGTGCCCAGCGCGTACGGATCCTTCGCCACCTGGAAGCCAATCTGGTTGGAGCCGTCCAGGAAGTCGACGGTGTCGTTGTAGTGGCCGTCGGTGGCGTAGCTGCCGGGCGTGGTGGCCACGGTGGAGCCGAAGTCCACCACGACGTCGTACTGGCCCTTCACCAGCGGCGGCTGCCAGATGACGACGTCGGTGCCGTTCACACACCCCGCCTTCACCTGCTGGATTTCAATGCCGCCCGACACGTCCACCAGGGTGTTGTTCAGGGCCCAGCCCAGCACGCTGCGGTGGTTCACCACGTAGTAGGCCGCCCAGGTGCCGCCGGGATGGCCGGCGGGCACGTAGGTGGGATCCACCGCGCCCCACACCGGGTCGGAGGTGTCCGCGAACGAGTCGGCGAACTCGAAGTAGGGGAAGCCGTTCAGGGGCCGGCCGGCGATGTCCATCGTGGGGCCGCCCACCGGGTAGAGCATGTAGAGCACGACGCCCGTGTCGATGCCGTAGGACACGACGTCGCTGGCGCTCAGCGTGCCCACCGGCGGGTTGAACAGGGGACGGCGCGCGATGATGTCGTAGACGCCACGGCGCTGGAGGGTTTCGTTCCACGCCGGAATCGTGAAGCGGCCGGAGGCGTCGGTGACGACCTTCTTGGGGGCGGAGGCGAAGCCGTCACCCGTCACGTCCGCGAAGGCGTCGCCCTCGCGCCAGGCGCGCTGGTTGGGGACGATGGAGACCTCCACGGTCTCGTTGCCCCGGAAGCCGGAGCCCGTCACGTACAGGTCGCCCCGGCCCGTCTCATGGGCGTTGAGCAGACAGCCGTCGGCGGTGGACGGATAGACGCGCGGGGCGGAGCCCACCTTGATGGGGAGGTTGAACGCGGCGACCGGCTCGCCCACGGGGAGCTCCATGGGCGGAATCTCCCCGCTCTTGTCCGCCGCCACGGCCTGCGCGGTGACGAGCAGCATGTGGCCGTCGAGCGCCTCCCGGGCGCGCTCGAAGCTGGGGAAGCGGTACGGCGACTCAGGCGGGGCCGCGCGCTCCGGGCAGCCCACGACACCGGACTGGAACCAGAGGATGTGCGGCGCGAGCGCGCCCTTGGCGTCCGTCGTCGCACGGGCGAAGCCGACGGCCTCCTTCAGCGTGGGGATGCGCTCCGCGTCCAGCGCGAAGCGCAGCTCGTAGACGGTGTTGGGCGCCAGCCCCTGGGCGCCGACGGTGAGCGAATCACCCACGGGCAGGACGTCGATGGGCTGCCCCCGGTCGTCCACGGGAGTGAAGACAGCCGTCTGGGTGGCGGATTGGATGAGATTGGGAGGACTGCCTTTGGGATTCGTGCTGCCCAGGGCCGCGGTCGAGAACGCGGTGAGCAGCACGAAGGGCCATGCAAGACGTTTCACGGGACCTCCGATGCGTGGGTGGCAATCCCTCCGTTGCACTCACGGTGCCACGCGAGGACGGAGGAGCCGCTCAGAGGAGGGACGGAGAAAGGGGACTCGCGGCCGAGAAGGATTGTAACCGGCGAAGCTACAATCCATAGCTTTCCCCGTTACAAAGGGATTCATTGTAAAGCTGGAATATTATTGTGAGCTGGATTCAGGGCCAGGCGCATCGCGGTCGGCGATGGCCACCGTGCTAGAACAGGTGCCCGTGTTCCCCGACAAGCCCCAGCGCCGCCCCGAGC
>NZ_RAVW01000668.1 GCF_003611585.1 Corallococcus exercitus
CGTGGGGGTAGCTCACGTCCAGGGGGACGTAGGCCGCGCCGGCCTTGAGGACGCCCAGGAGGGCGACGATGAGGTCGAGCGAGCGCCCCAGGCCCAGCGCCACGAGAGTGCCCGGACGCACGCCCAGGCCGATGAGCGCATGGGCGAGTTGGTTGGCGCGCTCATCCAGCTGCCGGTACGTCAGGTGGTCATCACCGAAGACCACCGCCACCGCGTCCGGAACCGCGCGCGCCTGATCCGCGAAGCGCTCGTGGATGGAGATCTCGTCGGGGAACGGCGACCGCGTGTCGTTCCAGTCGATGAGCAACTGGCGCTGCTCGGCCTCGTCCATGAGCGGCAGCGCGGACAGGGGCTGCCGCACGTCCCGGACGACGGCCTGGAGTAGCGAACGCAGGTGCCCCAGCATGCGCGCGACGGTGGCCTCATCGAAGAGGGCGGTGCGGTATTCGGCGGAGAGGCGCAGGCCGCGAGCCTCCTCGGATGCCACCAGCGTCAGGTCGAAGCGGGCCACGCCGCCGTCCACGGGCAGCGTGTCCATGCGCAGGCCGGGAAGCGGCACGAGCGAGAGGGGCGCGTTCTGCAGGACGAACATCACCTGGAACAGCGGTGAGACGTTCAGCCAGCGCGAAGGCTGGAGCACCTCCACCAGCTTCTCGAAGGGCACGTCCTGGTGCGCGAAGGCGCCAAGGGCGGAGTCATGCACCTGGGCCAGCAGCTCGCGGAAGGACGGGTCGCCAGACAGGTCCGAGCGCAGGACGAGCGTGTTGACGAACAGGCCGATGAGGCCCTCGAGCTCGGAACGCGAACGGCCGGCGACGGGAGTTCCGACGGCGAGGTCATCCTGGCCGGAGTAGCGCTGGATCAGGACGTTGAACGCCGCCAGCAGCACGGAGAACAGCGTGCGGCCTTCGCGCAGGGCTACGAGCTTGAGGCGCTGGACGAGCGGAAGGGGTAACAGCAACTCGTAACGAGCCCCCCGGCCGTCGGGCTGCGCCTGGCGTGGGCGGTCCGTGGGCAGCTCTAGCACGGCGTGCGGATCCAACCGCTGGCGCCAGTACGACAGCTGCGCTTCGAGCGCGTCCCCCCGCATCCACTGGCGCTGCCACGCGGCATAGTCCGCGTACTGCAAGCGCAGCGGTGTCAGGGTCGGGGCCTGGCCGGAAGCGAAGGCCCGGTACAGCTCCGCCACCTCGCGGACGAGCACACCCAGGGACCAGCCGTCGGACACGATGTGGTGGATCGTCAGGAGCAGCAGGTGCTCCTGCTCCTCCAGGACCAGGAGTGCCGCGCGCACCAGGGGACCGGCGGTGAGCGCGAAGGGGCGAAGGGCCTCGGCGATGGCGCGGCGGCGTGCCTCGGCCTGACGCTCCTCCTGCGGCAGGGAGCGCAGGTCGGTGAGGTCCAGCGTCAGGGCCGAGGGCGGCGCGATGATCTGGACGGGCCCCACGGGCGTGTCGCGGAACGTGGTGCGCAGGGCCTCGTGCCGGTGCATCAGCGCCTCGAGCCCCCGGCGCAGGGACTCGACGTCCAGCGCCCCGGACAGCCGCAGGGCGACGGGCATGTTGTACGTGGCCGTCCCAGGCTCCAGCTGATCAATCAGCCACAGCCGCTGCTGCGCGAAGGACAGCGGAGGGGCTTCCCCACGCGGCACCGGCACCAGGGGCGGCAACCCGGTCGCAGGCTCTGATGTATTGGCCGCGTCGAGGTGCCGAGCGAGGCCCTCCAACGTCGGGGCCTCGAAGACGGTGCGCAGGGCCAGCTCCACACCGAAGGCCGCGCGCACGCGTGAGACGAGCTGCGTGGCCAGGAGCGAGTGGCCGCCCAGTTCGAAGAAGTGGTCGGTGGCGCCCACGCGGGGCACGCGAAGCACCTGGGCCCAGAGAGCCGCGAGCTTCTCTTCGGTGGGGTTGCGAGGGGCGACGTACTCGGCGGTGGAGACCGGGGCCTCCGGGGCCGGCAGGGCCTTGCGGTCCACCTTGCCACTGGGAGTCAGCGGCAGGGCCTCCAGCACCACGAAGGCAGAGGGCACCATGTACTCCGGCAGCTTCTCGTGCAGCCGCGCGCGCAGCGCGGAGACGTCCACCGCCTCCACGCCGCTCCGGCATGCCACGTAGGCCACCAGCCGCTTGTCGCCGGCCGCGTCCTCACGGGCCACCACCACCGCCTGGCGCACGCCGGGGTGCTGCTCCAGCGCGGCCTCAATCTCTCCCAGCTCGATGCGCAAACCGCGCACCTTCACCTGGAAGTCCGCACGGCCCACGTACTCGATGGCACCGTCCGGCAGCCAGCGGGCCACGTCGCCGGTGCGGTACAGCCGCGCGCCCGGCATGTCGCTGAAGGCATCCGGGATGAAGCGCTCAGCCGTCAATTCCGGACGGCCCAGGTAGCCACGCCCCACCTGCACGCCGCCGATGAAGAGCTCTCCCGGCACGCCCACGGGCACGGGCTCCAGGCGGGAGTCCAGCAGGCGGATTTGGGTATTGGCCACGGGCCGGCCAATGGGCACGGAGCGGCGGGACTCGCCCGGCAGGCACTGGTGGAAGGTGACGTCGACGGCGGCCTCGGTGGGGCCGTAGAGGTTGTGCAGCCCGGCCCACGGCAGCCGCCGCAGGCAGCGCTCGGCAAGCTCCACTGGCAGGGCCTCACCGCTGCACACCACGCGGCGAAGCGACGTGCACGCTTCCAGCCCGGGCTCCTCAAGGAAGACCTGGAGCATGGAGGGAACGAAGTGCAGCGTGGTGACACCGGCCTCGGAGATGAGGCGCGCGAGGTAGGCGGGTTCCTGGTGGCCACCGGGCTTCGCGACGACGAGGCGCGCGCCCGTCATGAGGGGCCAGAAGAACTCCCAGACGGAGACGTCGAAGCTGAAGGGCGTCTTCTGCAGGACGACGTCGTGGGGTTGCAGTGAGTAGGCGGACTGCATCCACAGGAGGCGATTCACCACCGGGCCATGGGCATTCATGGCGCCCTTGGGGCGGCCGGTGCTGCCGGAGGTGAAGATGACGTAGGCCAGGCCGTCGGCGGTGGCGCGCGCAGAAGGCGCATGCCGGGGCTGGAGCGCGATGTCCTCCCACTGCGTGTCGATGCACAGCACCTGGGCGTCATGGGAAGGCAGGCGCGAGAGCAGGTGCTCCTGGGCCAGGAGGACGGCGGGGTGCGCGTCCTCCAGCATCCAGG
>NZ_RAVW01000669.1 GCF_003611585.1 Corallococcus exercitus
GAGGCTGGCTCCAGGGCGAGGCCCTGGACGCGCAGCTGGGTTACTGGAAGCAGCAGCTCGCGGGGGCTCCGTCCGCACTGGACCTGCCGACGGATCGTCCTCGCCCGCCCGTGCAGTCACGCCGGGGTGCCACGGTGGACGTGCGTGTTCCGTCGCACGTCTCCCAGGCCCTCAAGTCGCTGGCACAGGGTGAAGGCGCGACGCCCTTCATGGTGCTGCTCGCGGCCTGGCAGGTGCTGCTGTCGCGCTACTCCACGCAGGATGACATCAGCGTGGGCACGCCCATCGCAGGCCGCACGCAGGCGGAGACCGAGGGCCTCATCGGCTTCTTCGTCAACACGCTGGTGCTGCGTGCCCACGTCCAGCCGCAGGCGACCTTCCGTGAGTTCCTCTCTCAGGTGCGCGGCACGACGCTCGCGGCCTACGAGCACCAGCACGTCCCCTTCGAGAAGCTGGTGGAAGTCCTCCAGCCTTCGCGAGACCTGAGCCGCAGTGCGCTCTTCCAGGCGATGTTCTCCCTGCAGAACGCGCCCTCCGAAACGCTTCGCCTGGCCGGGCTGTCCTTCCAGCCCATCCCGGTGGATACGCGCTCCTCCAAGTTCGACCTCACCCTGACGTTGCTGGAGTCGCCCCAGGGCTTCGTCGGAACACTGACGTACGCCACGGAGCTCTTCGATGCCTCGACCGTGCAGCGCATGGGGGGCCACCTGGGCGTACTGCTGGAGGCCATCACGGCGAAGCCGGACGCGACGCTCGCGAGCCTGCCGCTGCTCACCGCTCCGGAGCGCCAGCAGTTGCTCGTCGATTGGAATGGCCCCAGCGCTGAGTTCCCTCGCGACCTCTGCCTCCATGAGGCCTTCGCCGCCCAGGCCCTTCGCACGCCCGAAGCCCTGGCCGTCCTCTGCCGCGAGGAGCAGCTCACCTTCCGTGAGTTGGACACGCGCGCCAATCAGCTCGCCCACCGGCTGGTGAAGCTGGGCGTCGGCCCCGACGTGCGCGTGGTGCTCTGCGTGGAGCGCTCCGTCGAAGCCCTCGTTGGCATCCTCGGCACTCTCAAGGCCGGCGGCGCCTACGTCCCCATCGACCCCAGCTACCCGCGTGAGTGGCTCTCCCACGTCCTCATCGACACGGGCGCCCCCGTCGTCCTTACCCAGCAGCGCCTACGCGATTCACTGCCGCCGCATGCCGCGCACGACATCTGTCTGGACTCCGACGCCGCGGACCTCGCTCTTGAGTCAAAGGACGCGCCCGCGACGGACGTCACACCGGAGCACCTCGCGTACATCATCTACACCTCCGGCAGCACCGGCCGCCCCAAGGGCGTCATGATTCAGCACCGCTCCGTGCTGAACCTGCGCGTCGCTCTCGCCGCCACCGTGCACGCCGGTGCCCAACCGGCAGAGCGCGTCAGCGTCAACGCACCTCTCTCCTTCGACGCCTCCGTCAAGCAGCTCATCCAGGTGCTCGACGGCCACACCCTCTGCATCGTCCCCGACGAGGCCCGCGCCGACGTGCGCGAGCTTGTCCACCGTATTGGCCAGGACGGGCTAGACGTCCTGGACTGCTCTCCCGCGCACCTGCGCCTGCTGGTGGATGAAGGCCTGCTGCAAAGCCAGTCCATTCCCCGCCGCGTCCTCGTGGGCGGTGAGGCCGTGGACCCGGCTACGTGGCGTCACCTGGCCCAAGTCCCGCGCCCGCGCGTCTTCAACGTCTACGGCCCCACCGAGTGCACCGTCGACGCCACTGCTTGCGCCTTCGACGCTTCGCCTACGCCGACCATTGGCCGGCCTCTGCCCAACGTGCGCGTCTACGTGCTGGACCGCACGCTGCGCCCCGTGCCCGTCGGCGTCGCGGGCGAGTTGTTCATCGGCGGCGAAGGCGTCGCGCGCGGCTACCTCAATCGTCCCGAGCTGACAGCGGACCGCTTCATCCCCGACGCCTTCTCCTCCACCCCGGGTGCCCGTCTCTACCGCACGGGCGACGTGGTGCGCTGGCGCGCGGATGGAATGCTCGACTACCTGGGCCGTGCGGACTTCCAGGTGAAGGTGCGTGGCTTCCGCATCGAGCTGGGTGAGATCGAGTCCCGCTTGCTGGGACATCCCCAGGTGCACGCCGCCGTGGTGCTGGCGCGCGAGGACGTGCCCGGTGACAAGCGGCTCGTCGCGTATCTGGTCCCGGAAGAAGGCCAGTCCCTCGACACCACGGAGGTGCGTGCCTTCCTCAAGCAGCACCTGCCCGAGTACATGGTGCCCTCCACATTCCTCGTGCTGGAGGCCCTGCCTCTCAACACCAACGGCAAGGTGGACCGCAAGGCGCTGCCCGCCCCCCAGGGCACCGCGCTCGCCTCCACCTACGTCGCACCGAGTACCCTCGCGGAGGAGAAGCTCGCGGCCCTCTTCATGCAGGTGCTGCGCGTGGAGCGAGTGGGCATCCACGACGACTTCTTCGTGCTCGGCGGCCATTCGCTGCTGGCCACCCAGCTCGTCTCGCGCGTGCGCGCCACCTTCCGCGTGGAGTTGCCGCTCCGGACCCTCTTCGAAGCCCCGACGGTCGCCACGCTCGCGGAGCGCATCCAGGGGATCAAACCGAACCTCCATCATCAGCCCCCGAGCACCCGGGCTCACGCGGACAGCCTGCGACCCCTGTCCTTCGCCCAGCAGCGGCTGTGGTTGTTGGATCAGCTCCAGCCAGGTGACGCGTCCTACAACATCCCCACCGCGCTCCAGCTCTCCGGACACCTGGACGTGGAGGCCCTGCGCCGTGCCTTCGAGGCGCTCGTCCAGCGCCACGAAGCCCTGCGCACCACCTTCCACGAGCACCAGGACCAGCCCATCCAGACGGTCCACGCTCCAGCGGGATGGACGCTGCCGCTCTCGGACCTCTCCTCCCTGCCCGAGAAGCATCGGGAGAACGAAGCGCGGCGGTTGGCCGACGGGGAAGCACGGCGGCCGTTTGACCTCGCCACGGGTCCGCTGCTGCGCAGCACGCTGGTGCGGCTGACCGACGACTCGCACCTGCTGCTGGTGACGATGCACCACATCGTCTCCGACGGCTGGTCCATGGGCGTCCTCGTCCGGGAAGTCGCGGCCTTCTACGAAGCCTTCACCCTTTCTCTTATACACATCTTCGAGCCCACG
>NZ_RAVW01000066.1 GCF_003611585.1 Corallococcus exercitus
GTCTGCGCGTGTCTCGTGGGCTCGGAGAGGTGTATAAGAGACAGGGGGTGGCCGTGGTGAGTAGGCCGGTGCTTGTCACGGGGCCCACGGGCAACGTGGGGCGCGCGGTGGTGCGTGCGCTGCTGGCGGAAGGGGTGGCGGTGCGCGCGGCGGTGAAGTCGCCGGAGCACACGGTGTCACTGCTCAAGGAGATGGACGGGGACGTGATGCCGGTGCCGCTGGACTTCCGGCGGCCGGAGACGTTCCTCCCCGCGCTGGAGGGCGTGCGGGGCGTGTTCCTGATGCGGCCTCCGGCCATCGCCAGCATGCAGGACACGCTCAACGCCTTCGTGGATGCGGCCGCCACGCAGGGCGTGAAGCAGGTGGTGTTCCTCTCCGTGGACGGCGCGGACAAGCGCTCGTGGATTCCCCACCACGCGGTGGAGGAGCACCTGAAGCGCTCGTCGCTGGGGTGGACGCTGCTGCGGCCGACCTTCTTCGCGCAGAACCTGGGGGACGCCTACCGGGAGGACCTCCGCCAGGACCACCGTCTCTTCGTCCCCGCGGCCCACGGCCGGGTGGCCTTCGTGGATGTGCGCGACGTGGGGGACCTGGTGGCGCGCGCGATGGTGGACACGTCCCTGCTCAACCGCGCCTTCACCCTCACCGGGCCTGAGGCGGTGACGTTCGAACAGGTGGCGGCGATCCTGTCGGAGGTGCTGGGCCGCCCCATCCGCTACGAGCCCGCGTCGGTGGCCGGCTACGTGCGCCACCTGCACGGCCGGCGGATGCCCTGGGGCCAGGTGGCCGTCCAGACGCTGCTCCACGTGGGGCTGCGCTTTGGCCAGGCGGAGCAGGTGGACCCCACGCTGGCGAACCTCCTGGGCCGCCCCACGCGCACGGTGCGCCAGTACATCGAGGACCACGCGCCGCTCTGGCGCTGATGGCCCTCAGAGGTACCAGAGTGCCCAGGCGATGAGCACGACCTGGAGCGGCAGACGCGCCCAGAGCAGCGCCCGGGGAATCTTGCGGAACTGCTCCGGGTGCTGGGCCATGTGGATGTTCGCGGGGAACACCGCCACGAACAGCGTCATCAGGCCCCACGCCGCGAGCCGCGTGGTGGCGGGCACCAGCAGGAAGATGCCCAGGAGCACCTCCGCCACGCCGCTCAGCAGCACCAGCTCCCGGTGCCAGGGGAGGTACGGCGGCATGATGCGCATGTACATGCGGGGCTTGAGGAAGTGGTTCACCCCCGCGGCGACCATGAACAGCGCGAGCACGTACTGAAGGATGGTTTTGACGTCCATGGGCGGTGGGGCTCCTCGCGGCGGCATGGAAGCCCGCGCGAGGCGCCTGAGTCCACGCCTACTTTGCGGCGAACGCCTCACCGACGATGGCGCGCGCCTCCTGGACGATGGTGTCCAGGTGCGCCTGGTCGCGGAAGCTCTCCGCATAGATTTTGTACACGTCCTCCGTGCCGGACGGCCGCGCGGCGAACCAGCCGTTCTCCGTCGTCACCTTGAGGCCGCCCAGGTCCGCGTTGTTGCCCGGCGCGCGCGTGAGGCGCTGGAGGATGGGCTCGCCCGCCAGCGACGTGGCCTTCACCGCCTCCGGCGACAGCTTCTTCAGCGCGGCCTTCTGCGCGGACGTGGCCGGCTGGTCGATGCGCGTGTACAGCGGCGCGCCGAACTTCTTCGCCAGGTCCTGGTAGTGCTCGCCCGGGTCCTTGCCGGTGCGCGCCAGGATTTCCGCCGCGAGCAGGTCCAGGATGATGCCGTCCTTGTCGGTGGTCCACACGGTGCCGTCGCGGCGCAGGAAGGACGCGCCCGCGCTCTCCTCGCCGCCGAAGCCCAGCGAGCCGTCCAGGAGCCCGTCCACGAACCACTTGAAGCCCACCGGGACCTCCACGATGCGGCGGCCCAGGTCCTTGCCCACGCGGTCGATGAGGCTGCTGCTCACCAGCGTCTTGCCCACCGCCGCGTCCGCCTTCCATCCCGGGCGGTTGCGGAAGAGGTAGCTGATGGAGACGGCCAGGTAGTGGTTCGGGTTCATCAGCCCCTGGCTGCGGGTGACGATGCCGTGGCGGTCGGAGTCCGTGTCGTTGCCGAACGCGAGCGCGTACTGGTCCTTGAGCTTCACCAAGTTCGCCATCGCGTACGGCGACGAGCAGTCCATGCGGATCTTCCCGTCGTGGTCCGCGGGCATGAAGCCGAAGGTGGGGTCCACGGTGGGGTTCACCACCGTGAGGTCCAGGCCGTACTTCCCCGCGATGGGCGCCCAGTAGTGCAGGTTGGAGCCGCCCAGCGGATCCGCGCCCAGCTTCAACTTCGCGCTCCGGATGACCTCCAGGTCCACCACGTTCACCAGGTCCGCCACGTACGGGGTGATGAAGTCGTACGGCTTCACCGTGGCGCTCGTGCGCGCCCGCTCGTAGGGGATGCGCTGGACGGCCTTGTTGCCCGTGGCCATCAGCTCGTTGGCGCGCTTCTCCACCAGCGCGGTGACGTTCGTGTCGGCGGGGCCGCCGTTGGGCGGGTTGTACTTGATGCCGCCGTCCTCCGGCGGGTTGTGGGACGGGGTGATGACGATGCCGTCCGCGAGCCCGCTCGTGCGGCCCCGGTTGTACGTGAGGATGGCGTGGGAGATGACCGGCGTGGGCGTGGCGCCGTCCGTGTAGCGGACCTCCACGCCGTGGGCGGCCAGCACCTCCAGCGTGGTGCGCTGGGCGGGCTCGGAGAGGGCGTGCGTGTCCATGCCCAGGAACAGCGGGCCGTCATAACCCTGCTGCTTGCGGTACTCGCACAGGGCCTGCGCCACCGCGAGGATGTGCGCCTCGTTGAAGCTGCGGCGCGCGGCGCTCCCCCGGTGACCGGAGGTGCCGAAGGCCACGCGCTGCTCGGCCACGGACGCGTCGGGCGTGTCGTCGTAGTACTGCGCGCGCAGCTTCTCGGGGTTGATCAGCAGGTCGCGCGAAAGGGGCTTGCCAGCGGAAGGGTGTGCCATGACGGGGCCACCCTAGCCGTGCGGGCCTTCCGAGGGGAGCCGAAGTCGCGTCCCCTGTCCGGCGCCGCACCCGCCCTGACGCGCTCCGTCCAGTAGCGGGCGGCAGCACGGGCCGTCAGGCTGCGGGCGCGTGTCCGGAAGCCGTCAGCGCGCCACGGCGACGGAGGCCGCGGTGGAGGAGGCGGGAGGCAGGGCCTCCGGCGCGGGGGGCTCGTCCTCCTGGGGCTGGGCGGCGTGCTCCGGCAGGAACATCAGCAGCACCAGCGCGGGGATGGCCGCAGCGGCGGTGAAGGCGAAGAACGTGGGCCAGCCCATCCACGTGGCCAGGTAGCCGGACACGGAGCCGATGAGCCGGTTGGCGATGGTGCCCAGCGCGGACAGGAGCGCGTACTGCGTGGCGCTGAAGCTCTTGTGGCACAGCGACATCACGAAGGCCGCGAACGCCGTGACGCCCAGGCCCGTGCAGACGTTGTCCACCGCGATGGTGCCCGCGAGCATCAGGTCGTTCTTGCCCACCAGCGCCAGGGCCATGAAGGCCAGGTTGGTGAGGCCCTGCGCGGCGCCGAAGATGAACAGCGCGCGGCGCATGCTGAGCTTCACCATCAGCACGCCGCCCAGCAGGCCTCCGCCGATGGTGGCCAGCATGCCCAGCGTCTTGCTGAGCGCGCCAATCTCCGTGTTGGAGAAGCCCAGCTCGATGTAGAAGGGCGTCACCATGCTGGCGGCGATGGCATCCCCCAGCTTGTAGAGCACCAGGAACGCGAGCACCCCCAGCGCGTACTCGCGGCGGAAGTAGTCCACGAAGGGCCGCACGATGGCATCCGCCAGGTTGCGCGGAGGCCGCACGCTCTGGGGCTCCGGGGCCAGCAGCGTGGCCACCACGCCCACGATCATGAGCAGGCCCATCACGTAGTACGTCCGGGACCAGCCCAGGTGATCCGACAGGATGAACGCGAGCCCGCCCGCGACGAGCATGCCCATCCGGTAGCCGGTGACGTACAGCGAGTTGCCCAGCCCGCGCTCCTCCATCGTGAGGATGTCCGTGCGCCACGCGTCCGCGACGATGTCCTGGCTGGCGGACAGGAACGTCACCACCACGGCCATGCAGGCCATGGCCATGGGGGCGTCCTTCGGGTTCACCAGCCCCATGGCGGAGATGGCGCCCACGAGCAGCACCTGCGTGAGCAGCATCCAGCCGCGCCGCCGGCCCAGGAAGGGCAGGGTGTAGCGGTCCATCAGCGGCGCCCACAGCACCTTGAAGGTGTAGGGCAGCGCGACGAGGCTGAAGACGCCAATCGTCTTGAGGTTCACCCCCTCGTTCTTCATCCACGCGGACAGCGTGACGCCGGTCAGCCACAGGGGGAGGCCGGACGCGAAGCCGACGGCCATCAGGAGCCAGACGCGCCGGCTCTTCAAGACGGTGAGAAGCGATGAGTTGGGCATGGGGGCGCGGGAAAACAGCCACCAGCATAGAGAATCCACCCCGCGCGTCACCTTCCGAAGGCCAGGGACTGTCCGCCCGGCTGCTGTCCGGCCCCAGGCTCGGGCGGCTTCTTCGGGGCTACGGGTTCAGCGCGGACACGTCCGGGCAACTGCCGCGGTCGCCCTCGGTGGGGTTGAGGAAGTCCCAGTTGCGCTGCATGAACGTGATGCGCGTCCGGGCGTCCCAGCACTCCGTGTACTGCGCGCCTTTCGCGTCCCCCTCCAGGATGTTGAGCACCAGCACGCCCCTGCCGTCCGGCGTCCAGCGCGCCACGATGTCCAGCGTCTCCGCGAGGTTGCCTGGCACGAAGTCCACCCCCAGCAGCCGGAACGCCATCTCCCCCAGCCCCTCCGGCGTCTGACGCGACGCATAGCGCGTGAGGGGCACCGTGGCCCCGATGCCGGTGAAGAGCAGCTCCACACGCGTGGGCAGGGCCTTGGTCTGGTAGCCGATGTCCAGCCGGTCCAGCGTGTCCGCCTCCTTCGTGTCGAAGCCGTTCGCGCGGGCCGCCTTGAGGTCCAGCGCGAGCGTGCCTTCCCCCTTGCGGATGCCGCCGTCCGCCCTGAAGGTGCCGGGCAGGTAGGTCCACCACGCGCTCTCGCCGCCGCCGTTGGGGCGGAACTGGAGGAGGTACGCGAAGGAGGCGCCCTGGCGCTCCATCACGAAGCGCAGTTCGTGGCCCGGGTGGTCTTCCGCGGGGAAGGGGCCCCAGATGCGCCGGTCCGTTTCGCGCGTGGTGGGCGGGGCGTTGCGGAACAGCTCCAGCAGGGAGAGCAGGCCGTCCACGCTGGTGTTGAACCGCGTGCCCGCGGTGTACGCCTGGAGCGCGAGCTCCGACGTGCCACCCAGCACCTGCGACGCGCTCAGCCGCTGGCCGCGCGTGCCCAGGCCCTGGCCGGAGCGGGCGGTGTCCGGCAGCTTCGCGGCCAGGTCCTCGCGCTGGGGCAGGGCGTTCTGGAACTCCAGGTCGTCGTTGGAGAAGTCGCCGCCGCACGCGACCGCGAGGAGGCAGGGAAGGGCCAGGGCCAGCTTTCGCGTCACGGGGTCCCTCATGGCTCGTACGTGAGGAGCGCGGCCAGCTCCCAGAACCCCAGGGAGCGCTGCGCGTCGACGGTGTATTGGAGGTACTGCAGGCGGCTGCGCGCGGTGAGGTTCAGCCGGCGCGTGAGCTGGAAGCGCGCGCCGGTCGCGAGGCCCGGCGACACCATGGCGAAGCGCTGATCCGGGAACGCCCCGTCGTCGAACTTGCGGCCCATGATGAGGTACGCGACGCGCACGCCCACGAACGGGGAGACGCGGCCCACGGGCCACTCGGCGGTGAGGCTGGTGCCCACGTTCACCACGGAGTAGCGGTACGCCGGCCCCTCCAGCGTGGGCAGCGCGAGCACGCCGTTCGTGCCGCCCACCGCCGCGTCGAAGCCCCAGACCCAGTCGCGGCGGAAGTAGTCGTGCAGCTCGGCCTCCGCGCCGAACAGGGGCACGGAGAGGAAGAGGGACTGGCGCGTCCGTGCGTCGAAGAAGGACTGGAAGCCGCCGGTGAGGCCGAAGGTCCACCAGGCGCCCTTGTCCAGCATGGCGCCCTTCACCGGGTCGTCGGAGAAGGGCGCGTCCTTGAAGCGCGGCTCCTGCAGGATGGTGGTCCGGCCGCGCGCGACCTCGACTTCGCCGATGCGCAGCCGGTCGCTGAGGCGGCGCTTCACGCGGTAGGTGCCGGGGGCCAGGGCCACGCGGCGCTCGGTGTCCGCGGCCTTGTCCAGCTCCGCGACCACGCTGCCGCTGGGATCCACGAAGTAGTACGAGCCCGCGGGGGCGTTGCCGGGGACGACCAGGCCTTCGGCGGCCGCGCGCAGGTCGGTGAGGACCAGGTCGCCGTTGCCCGCCAGGTCGTAGCTGAACGTCGGGTGCTGGGGGCCCGCGCTGCTGTCGGCCGTGTCCGCGACGGTGCGGGCGTAGGCGTGCGAATACGCCTCGAAGAGCGTCACGCGTCCGTCGCCGCTGCGGTCCGCGTCGCCCAGCAGGCCGCTGGCCAGGTGGTGGGAGAAGTAGCTGCCGCCCAGCGCGTCGGACTCCTGCGAGTCCTCGTCGGCGGCGCTGGAGGTGAGGATGACGACGCCCCGGGCATCGCGCGCCGCGCCGGACTCCACGTCGAAGGCCGGGGCCTTGCGGGCGCCCTTGGTGCGGGTGAGCGCGCCGGAGCGGCAGGAGTCGAGGATGGCGATGCGGATGTCCACGGGAGCGTCGGCCAGCCGGCGCTTGAGCGCGTCGAAGGCGAGTTGTGAGGCGCCCAGCCGCAGTGCTCCGTCCTTCGCGTGGCCGGAGTAGTAGACGAACAGCGCGGTGCGCTCACCGCGAGCCTGGGCCGCGCGGGCCCGCTGCTCCAGGTCCGACAGCGCGACGAGGAAGTCCTTCGCGTCGTCATCCAGGAGGAGCTTCGCGTCGGCCGGAGCCACGCCGCCCAGACGCGTGAGCAGGTCGTGCATCTTGCGCGCATCGTCGCGCGCGTAGCTCAACGGTCGCGTGTCCGAGCCGCCCGTGTCGTTGCCCGCGATGAGCGCGAAGCGGTGCAGCGTGTCCGCGTGCGCGGCGGTGGAGGCCAACGCGATTGCGGGAATCGCCACCCGCATTGCCAAGGCCCATGCATGCCTGTTCCCTGCCGCGCGGGCGCCTGCTGCCTGCGTCGACGGAACGCTCCATGACGCCGGTATCGCCGCAGCCCATGCATGCCTGTTTCCTGCCGCGCGGGCGCCTGCTGCCTGCGTCGACGGAACGCTCCATGATGCCCGCATCGCCAAGGCCCATGCAGGCCTGGTCCCTGCTGCCGGGCGGGCACCTGCTGCCTGTGTCGACGAAACGCTCCATGACGCTCGCGAAGCGAGGAGGCGCGTGAATGCGTCCCGCGCCCGGGCCGCGACGGGAGCAAGCCGCGCTCGCAGCAGTGTCACGGGGCCGTCGCTCATGGCTTCTGCAGGATCCACTGCGTCTGCGCGCCCGCTACGTCCAGCGGCGCCATGCGCGTGACGTCACGGCCCGCGGCGTCGAAGGCCTTCCGGGCCGCGTCGCTCAGCGCGTCCATCGACACGGGCGCGTCCGTCAGCACCAGCACCACGCGCTCCGCCCCCGCGCCCGTGAACTCCACGCTCTCCGGCAGCCAGTGCTGTCCCACGCCCGGCTCCACCGCGAGGCTGTCCCCGGACTCCGGATACAGCGGCGTCACCTCGCCCTGCGCATCCACCGACAGCGCCGCCACGTAGCGGTACGCGTCCGCCGTGTAGCCCAGCCGCACGCGCTCGCCGGGCTGCAACGCTTCTGGCGCCTCCGTGCTCGCCACCCGCTGCGGATCCACGCCCCCACCGATTCGCAGCTCCGCGCCCGCGCCGCCCTTGAGGCGATTGCCCGCCGCGGGAGGCCGGACCGGATCCGCAGTCCCGTGGGTCTCCAGCAGCGGACGCGCCAGCACCAGCACCACGACGGACGCCGCCACCGCCATCAGCGGCCGGACCCACTGCGCACGTGTCGCCGGTTCCACGGAGGCCTTCGCCTGCCTCGCGCGAGCCCGCTCCACGCCGGCCTCGAAGCGCTCGAAGGGCACCTCCGCCTCGAAGGCCGCCTGCGCGTCCACGAAGGACCGGAGCGTCGCGCCGCACGCCTCGCACGCATCCACATGCTCCCGGGCGCGGGTGGCCTCCGGGGCGGACAGCTCGCCGGCGTGCAGGCGGCGCAAGGTCCAGCTCGATTCATGCGCGCTCATCGGACGCTCAGCTCCTCTCCACCCAGCTCCGCGAAATGCTCCAGCCGCTTCCTCACCGTGGGCACCGAACGCCCCAGCACCGCGGCCACCTCTTCCAGGGTCATCCCGTCCACGTGGTAGTGGATGGCCGCCGCCTGCGTCTCCGCGTCCACCCGGGCCAGCAGCTTGCGCACCAGGTCGCGCGTCTCCATCGCCTCCGCCCCGCCGTGGCCCTCCGAACGGGCCGCCTCGTCCCGCGCGAACCACTTCCGCCACGCCGCCCCTTCCGAGCGCAGCTGGTTGAGGCAGTGGTGCGTGGCGATCTTCATCAACCACGTCAGCGGTGACGCCTCCGCCCGGAACGAATCCCCGTGCACGAGCACACGGGCGAAGACGTCGTGCATCGCGTCCTCCGCCCGGCTCTCGTCCTTCAGCAGGTAGCGGCAGCGCTCACGCACGCTGCCGCCGTACTTCACGTACAGCTCGCGCAGGACGGCCCGCCGGTCCTCGTTGGAACGGGGAGGCATCACCTTCAGGGCCAGCGGGGTCGGTCCGGTCACGCGCGGCTGTAGCCTACCGCGACCCGGCTCACAGCGACGAGTACACCGCCGCCGTGAATCCGCCGCAGGCGGCTTCCGCCTCGCCGTAGCCCACGCGCGGGTCCAGGCTGACGCGGAAGTAGGTGCTGAGGAAGTTCGTGTCCCAGCACTCGTTCAGCGTGGCCTCGCCCACCAGGTCGCCCCCCGTCACCTTGATGTCCGAGCGGCCCGCTCCCGTCGCCGTCCAGCGGCTCTTGATGGACAGCTTCTCCAGCTTCGCGCGCAGCGGGTCGCCCTTGTCGATGTCCTGGTTCGTCGCGAACTCGAACTCGCCGCCCGCCGTCGCGGACGCCTTGTAGTGGTAGTTCCCGTCCACGCGCTTGTTGGCGTCGTTGTCGTCACGCACCTGGTGGAAGTCCGCGTCCACGGTGGCCTCCGCGCTGGCGTTCGGGCGCGCGTAGCGGATCTCCACCGTGCCCACGTGGTCATCCGCGTCCGGCAGCGTGTGCGCCGCGTCCCAGTCGATGAACAGTTCGCCGGAGCCGTAGCCCTTCACGCGCTCGCCGTCCGCGTCCACCGCCACCTGCTGCGTGCCGGACAGCACCGCCCGGAACGCGCTGTCCTCCTCCGTCTTCGCCTTGCCCTCCAGCACCCAGGAGAACGACGCCTCCCCCGACTTCGTCACCGTCAGCCGCCACGACGTGGGGCTCAGCGCCTCCGTGCTCGGGCCCCACACCGCCTTGTTCTCCTCCAGCGTCGTCGGCGGATACTTGGTGATCTGCTCGATGAGGTTGAGCACCCAGAGCGTGCCGCCGTTCACCGCCACCGTGGCGTTCACCGTCGCCTGGTAGTACTCCGCCTTCTGCCCCTGGCCGTACTGCGCGGAGGGGCCGGCCGCCGTCAGGCCCTGGCCGTTCTGCTTCGGCGCCTTGACCTGCGTCATCTCCTTGGATGGCAGGCCGTCACGGAACGTGTCCGCGTCGTTGCTCTGGGCGTCGTTGCAGCCAACGAACAGCAGGGAGGCACACAGCAGGCTCTTGCGCAGCATGGTCGGGTGTCCTTTCAGGGCCCGTCGTGCGGGCCGTGTGGCAGGGAATTCGCCCCTATGGACACCGGCCGGGCGAAAAACAGAAAAAGGGCCCGCTTGGCTGGGAAAACTTCAACGAAACCGGCCCCTTGGCGGCTGGCTGCCTGCTCCCCGGGCGCTCACGCCCGCTTGCCCGACGGTTGAAATGGGCCATCCCTACCTTTCGCCCATGGAAAAACGACACCCGAACCATCCCGGGGAGATGGGTACGGACGCCACGCTGGCCGAGCGGGAGCGTGAGCCGGACGAGATCAACGCCCGCGCCAGAGCCGTCGGTCTGCTCCATGAGGCCGGGGTGCCGTTCGTGGTGGGCGGGGCGTATGCCTACGCCACCTATACCGGCATCTACCGCGACACCAAGGACCTGGACCTGTTCCCGCGCAAGCAGGACGCCATCCGTGCACTGGACGTGCTGGAGAAGGATGGCTGGCGCACGGAACGCCCGGACGAGGTCTGGCTCTACAAGGCCTACAAGGGTGACTACTTCGTCGACTTCATCTTCTCCTCCGGCAACGGTGTCGCGACGGTGGACGACGAGTGGTTCACCCACGCCAAGAAGGCCACCATCTTCGGCTACGAGTGCCTCATCGCGCCGGCCGAGGAGATGATCTGGTCCAAGGCCTTCGTCACCGAGCGCGAGCGCTATGACGGCGCGGACATCAACCACCTCATCCTCAAGGCGGGGCGGGAGATGGACTGGGACCGCATCCTCCGGCGCTTCGACCGCTACTGGGAGGTGCTGCTCAGCCACCTGATGATGTTCCGCTTCGCGTATCCCAGCGAGCGCGACATCGTGCCCAACTACGTGATGACGGAGTTGATGAGCCGCACGCTCCAGACGGTGCGCGACGGCAGCTGGGACGAGAAGCTGTGCCGGGGCAACCTGGTGTCCAAGGTGAACTACCACGTGGACATCCACCACTGGGGCTTTGGGGACGGCAGGGCGTGGGACGAACAGGACAGACCCGAGGGGGGCACCCGTGGCGCGAGATCCGAGCTCGAAGATTCGGCTGGCAGCGGTCGGTGATCTGCACTGCCGGGATGATCAGCACGGGCGGTTCCGCCAGCTCATCAAGCAGGTGAACGCTTCGGCGGACCTGCTGCTCTTGTGTGGCGACCTGACGGACCGCGGGATGGCGGAAGAGGGCAAGGTGCTGGCCGAGGAACTCTCGGCCTTGCGCGTGCCGTGCGCCGCGGTGCTGGGCAACCACGACTACGAGCACGGGCAGGTGAAGGACATCTGCACGGAGCTCTCCAAGGTCGGTGTGCACATCCTCGACGGGGACCACTTCATCTTCGAGAAGACGCTCGGCGTCGCGGGCGTGAAGGGCTTCGGAGGCGGCTTCGGCAACGCGACGTTGCAGGCGTTCGGCGAGGGCCAGACGAAGTCCTTCGTGCAGGAGGCCGTCACGGAGTCGCTCAAGCTGGAGGCGGCGCTCAGCCACCTGGACACGCCCAAGAAGGTCGTGATCATGCACTACGCCCCCATCCCGGAGACGCTGGAGGGGGAGAACATCGAGATCCGCCCCTTCCTGGGGACGAGCCGCCTGTCGATGCCCATTGACCACTACGGCGCGGAGTACGTCTTCCACGGCCACGCGCACCACGGCGCGCGCGAGGGCAAGACGAAGAGCGGCATCCCGGTGTTCAACGTCGCGATGCCGCTGCTCACCAAGTTCACGCCGGAGCAGCGCTTCGCCCTGCTGGAGGTGTAGCGCTCCTTCAGGGCGCGGGAGCCCCGCCGTCCGACGCTTCGGGCGGCGCCTCCTTCAGGTCCGCGGCGCGCGTGGGCAGGTCCGCCACCGCGCCCATGGACACCTCCACCAGGTCCGGCCCGGCGCCCCGCGCATAGAGCCGGTCCTCCGTATCCGGCACGGCGTCGCCCAGCCACAGTCGCGCCAGCTCGCGCCCGTCCGCGTCGCGAAGCACGACGCCCCGGGACGCCTCGCTGATGCCGTAGCGCTCCCAGCGCTTCACCTTCGCCTCGCCGAACGCGGCGGCCTTCAGCGCTTCCAGCCGGCCCAGGAGCTTCACCACGCGGAAGCGCAGGGCGGGTCCGCTCTCGGGTCCCTCCACCTGCCACGCCTCGCTGTTCCCCTCGCCGCGCGTCACCACCACGGGGGCGGCCTTGCCTCCGGGATGGAACTCCAGGCGCCGCACGGCGTCGCGAGGGAACGACAGCACGCGCCGGTCCTTCAGCTCCTGCACGCCCACGTCCAGCGTCGTCAACGCGCGGGCATCCACCTCCGCCAGCGTGGCGCGGGCGCCCTGCTCACGAAGCGCATGGACGACGGACGCGCCGTCGCGAGTCACCTGCGCCAACCGGACGCGGATGGGTTCACCGGATGCGGGGACGAAGCGCGCGTCCACGACGGGCGTGTCCAGGCCCAGGGCCTTCCGGGTCGCGGCGGTGTCCTGCGGGAAGGACAGGGCCTGCTGTCCCGCGAACTCCTTGAGCAGGTCCGACAGCCGGCTGGCGTTCGCGCGGGTCTGCTCCGGCTTCTCCAGCCGCCACGACTTGCCGTCCGCCTCGCGCGTCAGCACGTAAGCGTGGTCCTTCGCCTTCACCTCGATGGACTGGAGCGACGCGAGGTCCAGCGGTCCCAGGAACTCCTTGGCGCGCAGCTCGAAGGGGCCCTTGTCCAGCGAGTACCGCACGGCACCGTCGGCCGCGTACACGGTCGCGTCGCCTTCGCGGCGCACGTAGACGGAGCCATCGAAGGGGTTCTCATCGCCACCGGCCAGCGTCACGGTGCGCTGGCGGGACGGATCCTCCGCGCCTTCGCCGTTCGCGTCCGGCAGGTACGCCCGCGCGGTCACGGTGAACGTCGGGGACGCGAGGCCGTACTTCTTCAGGTCCGCGTCCGACGGCGAGGCGTTCACGGTGGCCTTGAACTTCGCGGAGGTCAGCTGCTGCACCAGGGCCTCCACCGCGTACGGATCCGCCTTCGCCTCCACGGGCGACACGAGCCGCCAGCCTTCCGGCGTCCGCTCCAGCTCCGTGGTGGCACCACGGGCCTTCACCGTCAGGTGCGTGAAGACAGGTGCCACTTCTGGAGTCGCGCCACGTCGAGGCTCCGCGGGCTCCGTCGCGAAGAGCTTCGGTGGCGGCGGAGGCTTCTCCGCGTCGCGCGAACACCCGGCCGCCAACAACCCCAACATCACGACAGTGGAAGTCCTCACCGGTTCCTCCGCGACAACCAGACCGCGAGTCCCACGCCGAGCAGGGACAGGGGAAAGAGGTCGGTGGACACGAAGCGCAGGGTCCGCATCTGGTCCTCGCTCAGCTCCAGGGTGGACGTCTCACGGTCGGGGGGACGCAGGGTGATCTTCTCCACCTGATGGGACGCCCAGCCCAGCGAGTTCATCACCAGGTTGCGGTTGGCCTCGTAGCGCCAGTTCGGATCCAGCAGCAGCTCCGACTCGCCCACCGCCACCAGCCGTGCCTCGTCGAAGCGCTTGTGCTCCGCCGCGCGCGTGTCCCGGGACGCGGCGGCCACGAGCGTGAGCTGTCCCATCTTCTCCCCGCTGGACGGGGTGGTGTCCTCCAACGGGCGCGACTCCACCCACGCATAGGGAGAGCTGAACAGCACGGGCTCCACGGTCACTCCCGGCAGCAGGAAGCCCTCGCGGATCAGTGTGAAGCTGCGCGCCGTGGGCAGCTGCACGTTGAACCCGCGCTCCTGCAACGGGCGCGTGATGGCGTGCTTGCCGTAGAAGTTCGACACGAGGACGAACGGGTTGCCGGAGTTGAACCGAGGGTCCGCCGCCACGCCTTCGTCCACCTGCACGCCGTAGTCCGCGAGGAACAGACCCAGCCCGTCCTCCGTGTTCGCGTCGGTGAAGTACAGCAGTCGGCCGCCTTCACCCAGGTAGCTGCGCAGGGCCGCCACCTCCGGCGCCGTGTAGTCCTGCTTCGCTCCGGCGATGATCACCAGCCCCGCGTCGCGAGGCACCTCCTTGCGGCCCAGGAGGTTGAGCGGCTCGGGGCGGTAGCCTTCGCGCTGCAACTGGCGCCGGAACTCCGACAGTCCGTCCCCACCGGGGGGCGGCTCCAGAGGCCACTCGCCGTGCCCCTCGATGAAGTACACCTTCTGCGTGCCTGTCGCGCCCAGCTGGAGGATGGCGTTCGTCAGCTCCTGCTCAGCGGGGAGGGGCAGGGTGGTGTGGGGCGCGGCGTCGCCCTCGCCGCGCGAGATGACAACCAGCGTCTGTCCGTCCTTGAGCTGGTACTTCGCGGCCAGGGACGGCTCGCGGCGCGGATCCACGAAGGCGTAGTCGAACGCCTCCGGTGCCGCCTCGTGGTAGCGCCGGAACAGCTCCTCCAGCTCGCCATAGGACGGGTGCGTGGGCGGGATGAGCGCCAGCGCGTGGGCCTTCTCCTCCAGCCCCGCCAGCGTCTGCACCGTCTGCGGCGCGAGCGAGAAGATGCGCTCCCGCGTCAGGTCCCACCGCTGGTTCTTGCGGAACGCGAGGACGTTGAGCGCCACCAGCACGCCCAGCACTCCCAGCGTGGTGAGCACGGACGACGCGAGGAACCGTCCCGTGCGGCGCGTCCCCGCGCGTCCCAGCTCCCGCCGGTGCGTGACGACGTAGGCAGCCAACATCGCCGCGCCCAGCACCGCCTTGCCTCCCGCGAGCGCCACGCTGCCGGAGGTGAGGAACAGCGTGAAGGGGCTGGACAGGAGGAGCAGCAGGCCGAAGGCCCCCAGCACCCGGGTGACGTGGGTCGCTCTCATGGTCACGCGTAGCGCTGCGCTTCCACCGCGCGGTGGGTGAGCAGCAGTGAGAACAGGATGACGGACGCGAAGAACACCAGCGCCTGCACTTCCAGCACGCCCTGGAGCATCCCCTGCAACTGCGCGTCGAAGGACAGGTAGGCCAGGAACGAGCGCAGCGGCTCCGCGGTGGACTGGGCCACGCCGCGCAGGAGCATCCACGGCAGCAGCACGGTGAAGGTGAGGAACGCCGCCAGCATCTGGCTCTCCGTCAGCGCGGAGATGAACAGCCCCACCGCCATGCAGGTCGCGCCCCAGAGGAGCACCGCACCGTAGCCCAGCAGCACCGTGGGCCACTCCAGCGCGGAGCCGGACGGGCCGGAGCCCACCACCGACAGCATCACGGGGAACACCAGCGTCAGCCCCAGCGTCACGAAGATGAGCCCCAGGCCGCCCAGGTACTTGCCCAGCACGATGTCCACCGGCCGCACCGGCGTCGTGAGCAGCAGCGCGAACGTCTTCTGGCGCTTCTCCTCCGCGAACAGCCGCATGGACAGGAAGGGCGCGACGAAGAGCGTGATGATCATCACCACGCCCCACAGCTGCACCACCACGCCGTCGGTGAGGTTGCGGTAGACGATGGAGTCCGGAGGCAGCCGGCTCCAGCCGTGCTCCCTCGCCAGGGACTGCACCTGCTGGAACTGCTCCAGCAGGCTGACGAAGAAGAACGACGAGAGCGCCGCCATCGCGGTGATCACGGCGTAGGCCCACGGGGTGGTGAAGGCGACGGCCAGCTCCTTGCGGGCGATGGCCAGGGCGGTGCGCATGCGCTTGGGGTTCCTGTTCAGGCGGCGGTCAGCTTGATGAAGACTTCTTCCAGCGACGCGTGCTCGGCCTGGCCGTGGGACGTCGCCAGCCGGTCGATGGCGTCATGGGCCACCACGCGGCCCTGGTGGAGGATGAGCACCGTCTGGCACGTCACCGTGACCTCCGGGAGGATGTGCGTGGACAGCAGCACCGTGTGCTTGCCCGCCAGGCTCCGGATCAACGCGCGCAGGTCCGCGCGCTGCACCGGATCCAACCCCTCCGTGGGCTCATCCAGGATGAGCACCGGCGGCGAACCAATGAGCGCCTGCGCGATGCCCACGCGCTGCTGGTAGCCCTTGGACAGGTTCTGGAGCACGCGGCCCATCACGTCGCTCACGCCGGTGAGCCCCGCCACCCGCTCCACCTCCGCCTTCACCGCGCGGCCGGGCACCTGCTTGAGCGCGGCGACGAACGTCAGGTAGCCGTGCACCGTCAGCTCCGGATACAGCGGCGGCGTCTCCGGCAGGTAGCCGATGCGCCGTTTGACCTCCATCGGGTGCGTGGACACGTCGAAGCCCGCCACCTTCACGCTCCCCTCGGAAGGAGGGAGGAAGCCGGTGAGGACCTTCATCGTGGTGGACTTGCCCGCGCCGTTGGGGCCCAGGAAGCCCAGCAGCTCCCCCTCACCCACGGTGAAGGACAGGTCCTGGATGGCCACGCGATCGCGATAGCGCCGCGTCAGGTTGCGCACCTCGATGATGGGATTCTCGGTGATTGGCATGCGCGGGGGCGAACTCTACACTGCCCCGGAAGCGAGGCGTGGATGCCAATCGTGGTGCAGAAGTACGGCGGCTCATCGGTCGCTGACGCGGAGAAGCTCGGCAAGGTCGCGCGCCGCGTGAAGCAGAAGCGGGACGCGGGCTATCAGGTGGTCGTGGTCGTCAGCGCCATGGGCGACACCACGGATGACCTGCTGTCGCTGGCCAAGAGCGTGTCCCAGGACCCGCCCCGGCGTGAGCTGGACATGCTCCTCACCTGCGGCGAGCGCATCTCCATGGCGCTGCTGTCCATGGCGCTCCAGGAGCAGGGCGTGCCGGCCATCAGCTTCACCGGCAGCCAGAGCGGCATCATCACCAACGACGCGCACGCCCAGGCGCGCATCGTGGAGGTGCGCCCCTACCGCATCCAGGACGAGCTGGCGCACGGCAAGGTCGTCATCGTCGCGGGCTACCAGGGCGTCTCCTACAAGAAGGAGGTCACGACGCTGGGGCGCGGCGGCTCGGACACCACCGCGGTCGCGCTGGCGGCGGCGCTGGATGCGGAGGCGTGTGAAATCTACTCCGACGTGGACGGCGTCTTCAGCGCGGATCCGCGCGTGGTGCCGGACGCGCGCAAGCTGGAGTCCTTGAGCTACGACGAGATGCAGGAGCTGGCGAGCGCCGGCGCCAAGGTGCTCAACGCCCAGGCGGTGGAGTGGGCCAAGGCGCGCGGCATCACCATCCTCGCGCGCACCGCGCACGGCCAGGGCACCGGCACCAGCGTGCAGGAGCTCGCCGTGCCCACCGACAGCCGCGTGAAGGGCGTGACGGCGGACACGGAGATGGCCGTGCTCGTGGCCCAGGCCAGCGTGCCCCTCCAGGAGCTGCTGGAGTTCCTGGACGCCCGCGCCGTGCGGGGCCGCACGCTCGCGCATGACGGGCTGCCGGGCGCGCCGGGGCGCACGTACCTCGCGGTGCCGCTGGCGGACATCCATGGCCCGGAGGCGCTCCAGCGCGAGCTGGCCACGCGCTTCGGCCCGGGCGTGGAGTGGAAGGACGGCTGGGGCACCGTCACCTGCGTGGGCGTGGGCCTCAACGCGGACTGGGTGCCGTTGCGCAAGGCGTTGTCCGCGGCCGAGGCCCTGTCCGCCCGGGTGCACGCCGTGAGCACCTCGCCGCTGCAGGTGACCCTCCTGGTGGACAAGGCCCACCTCAAGACCCTCACGGCCCGTCTGCATCGCGAACTGCTCGGTAGCTGACACGTCCGCCGCCTGCCCGACCTTCGTTGATCCAAGGACTTGCGCGCGGTCCCTGGAGACAAGACGCCTTCGTTTGTCGAACTTCCGTTCCCAAGAGGGGCAGGGCCCTTCCCTCTGCAGAGTCGATGCCTACCCTCCGCCCCTGAACACCTTGGAGGGGCGGCATGGGACACGGGCGTCGCTGGATGGGGCTGGGGGTGGTGCTGGCGCTCCTGGTGACGGGGGCCGCCGGATGCAAGGACTCCGGTCCGGCACCCGGCACGCCGCCTCCCGGCGACCGCCATGATGATCCGCCCCTGAACAACGACGACGCGGGCGTCATCGGCCCGGACGGCGGCATCGTCGTTCCCGAATACGACGCGGGCACCCCGGAGGAGGAGCCGGACGCGGGCACGCTGCCTGATGGCGGCAGCGCGCTGCCCGAGCGCGACCCGGACGCCGTCTACAAGGAGAACCAGAAGAAGGGCACCACAAGCTGGCGCATCGACAAGAACGCCAACAGCCGGGAGATTGAAGGCTACGCCCTCAAGGCCACCCTGAAGCAGGGCGAGTCGCTGCGCGTGGCGGTGTCCCTGTCCGAAGCGCGCAAGTTCAGCTGGTACGTCTACCGCCTGGGCTACTACGGCGGCGCCGGTGCCCGCGAGGTCGCGCGCGGCGGTCCGGTGCAGGGGACGCGGCAGGCGGACTGTCCCGCGGATCCGACGACGGGCATCATCGCCTGTTCCTGGTCGCCCACGCTGGAGATCCCCATCGGCGAGGACTGGGTGCGCGGCGTGTACGTGGTGAAGCTCGTGCGCGACGACCGGCCGTCGCGCTACGTGCCCTTCTTCGTGCGTGACGAGAACCCGCGCTCGGAGGTCGCGGTGCTCATCCCCACGGCCACCTGGGCGGCCTACAACACCTGGGGCGGCACCAGCCTCTACGATGATCAGAAGGGCGTGATGAAGTCGCACGGCGTCGCGCGCGCCTTCCAGTCCTCCTACGACCGGCCCTACTACCGGGGCCAGGGCTCCGGGCACCTGATGACGGACGACCTCAGCCTGGTGACGTGGCTGGAGTCGCAGGACCTGGACGTGGGCTACTTCACCGACGAGGACATGGACGAAAGCTACGACTTCCTGCGTGGCGCGAAGGTCTTCGTGATGTCCGGCCACGACGAGTACTGGTCCTCGAAGCAGCGCGACTACGCGGACCGCGCGCTGTCGGAAGGGCGGTCCATCATCAACCTGGGCGCGAACAACGCCTACTGGCAGGTGCGCCTCGAACCCTCCGCCGACGGCCGTCCTCGCCGCGTGGTCACCTGCTACAAGGGCGCGCCCGAGGACCCGTACAAGGATCAGCGCAAGACCGCGAAGTTCCGCGACCTGCCCGCGCCCCGTCCGGAGAACGCGCTCCTGGGCGTGCAGTTCGCCGCACGCTGGCACCAGTGGCCCTTCCCGACGGTCATCACGAATCCAGACCACTGGGCCTTCAGCGGCACGGGCCTCAAGGCCGGTGACACGCTGTGGATGGCCAACGGCTACGAGGTGGATCAGCTGGTGTCCAACGGCAAGCAGCCGGCCGGCATCGACGTGCTCGCGGAGTCCCCCTCGCTGTCGCTCCAGGGCGGCTTCGGCTTCGCGCACATGGTGGTGCGCAAGCAGGGCGACGCGTACGTCTTCTCCTCGGGCGGCATCGACTTCGTGACCAAGCTGGCCGGGGCAGGGGGCGGCGTGCCGGATCCGCGCGCGGGCCGCATCGTGGCCAACGTGCTCTACAAGGCGCTGGGCCGGAAGCTGCCGGGCGACCTGGTGAGGTTCCAGCCCCCGGCCACTC
Organism: Corallococcus exercitus; assembly: GCF_003611585.1. Classification (GTDB taxonomy): domain Bacteria; phylum Myxococcota; class Myxococcia; order Myxococcales; family Myxococcaceae; genus Corallococcus; species Corallococcus exercitus. Next base: position 19,176 of record NZ_RAVW01000066.1, read on the forward strand.
CGGCGCCGGTGGGACCGTTCGCGGAGTCCGTGACGACGGTGGCGGGCCAGCCCGGCAAGCGCTGCCACTCGGATGCCAAGGTGGCGGCGGACGAGCTGGGCGCGCCGCTCGCGGTCGCCGTGCTGCCGGACGGCGGCTGGGCGGTGGTGGACGCGCTGGGCAACAGCGTGAAGCGCGTGTCCCCGGACGGGAAGATCCGCACGGTGCTCACCAACCTCGCGGGCCCCATGGGCATCGCCGCGGACGCGCTGGGCAACCTCTACGTGTCCGACACCGAGAACGCGCTCATCCGCCGCATCACTCCGGATGGCAAGTCGGAGGTCTTCGCGGGCACCTCGTGGGGCTACCAGGACGGTCCCGCGCTGGCGGCGGCCTTCAACCAGCCCGCGGGCCTGTCGTTCACGCCGGACGGCACCGCGCTGCTCGTGGCGGACCTGAACAACAGCGTCATCCGCCGCATCGACATGGTGGCGCCCGGCAACCCGGTGACGACGCTCCAGGGCGACTGGCTCTACCGGCCCTCCGCGGTGGTTCAGGCCGCGGACGGCACCACCTACGTCGTGGAGAGCGGCATGGCGCGCGTGGTGCGCGTGCGCGATGGCGTCACCACCGTGATGGCGGGCTCCACGCCCGGCTACCGCGATGGCGACCCGAAGGAGGGGCAGATGCTGCCGTACCTGGGCCTGGCGCTGCTGCCGGACGGCTCGCTCGCCATCTCCGACCCGGGCAACTACCGCGTGCGCCGGCTCGTCTTCAACGCGTCGGGCGAGCCGGAGAAGCTGACCACGCTCGCGGGCAGCGGGCGCTACGGCTCGGATGATGGCGCGGGCCGGGATGCGCAGCTGGTGCTGCCCGCCGGGCTCGCGGTGGGGCCGGACGGCACGCTCTACGTCGCGGACGCCGGCAACTCGCTGGTGCGCGCCATCAAGCGCTGATCAGCGTCCCGGGTTGCGCATGCCACCCAGGGGCGGCGGCGCGTCCATCTCCTGCCGCGTGCGCCGCCGGTCCGGGGTGTCGCGCGGCAGCTCCACGAAGGTGCACATCTCGCAGAGCCGGCTGTAGATGCGCTCGCCCACGCGCTCGCGCAGCAGTTCCGCGTCCTTCATGGCGGAGCGGGCGTCGTCCGTGGCGCGGTAGCCCGAAGGCGCGCTGCTCCGGGCGCCCTTGCGCTCCGGCTCCAGCGAGTAGTTCGTCGCGAAGAGCGTCGTGCGCCCCGCGTTGTAGCGCCGGGCGATCAGCTCATCGAGCGTCTCCATCTCGAAGGGACTGCCGCGCCCCTTGCCCAGCTCGTCGATGGCGAGGACCTCCACCTCCGACAGCGGCCCGATGATCTCCCCGCCGCTCTTGCCGTCCTGGAAGCCGCGCCGGATGGTCGCGTAGAGGAGGGAGATTTCGACGTAGCGGGCCCGCACGCCCATCTCCAGCACCAGGTGTCCGAGCGTCGCCGCGAGCAGGTGCGTCTTGCCCGTGCCCACCGGCCCGCTCAGCACGAAGCCCTTGTTGGTGGCGCCCTTCACGTACTGGTGGGCGAAGTGCATCGCCACGCCGCGGCCCCGGTCCTGCGCCTCGTTGAAGGGCCGGTAGTTGTCGAACGACGCGTGCGCCATGACGCCCGGCATCTGCACGTCGTTGTAGAGCGCCACCCGCGTGCGCCTGAGCGTGCACACGCACGGCTCCAGGACCTCATAGGTCCGGGCGCCCATCTTCACGCTGAAGGTGCCTTCCTTCTGCACCAGGATGTGCCCGCGTCCACCGCACACCGGGCAGTCCGCCGAGCACGTACACACCCGCGCCGACGCAAGCTCTCCGCGCCGCTCGATGAGGTACGTCCGCCCGCCGCACAGCCCACACGCCTCGCCGTTCGCCTTGGCAGCCATCGTGCCCAGCCAATAACACCGTCCCCCGCGCCCGTCAGCCCACTGACCGGCCGTTCAGGCGTGCGGGAGGGAGCCCACCCCTCAGGTCTCCTTCATGTCCAGCCGCCGTCTGACGGCCGCCTGGAGCCGGAAGCGCCGGGCCACACGCCGCGCGCGGGCGGTCATCAGCTGCTGTTCACCGGTGCGCGCATCGCGCCACACCGTGCGTCGCTCCGTGAAGGGCAGGGCGCGCAACAGCACCATCAGCGCCCACGCCTCCTGCTGATCCATCGCCGCGGGCTCGCGCGGCACGCACGCGAGCACCGTGTCCAGCAGCCGGTGCACCCGGGGCGCCAGCGCGGTCTCACGCTCCGTCAGGGCCCGCAGCGCGGCGCACAGCCGCGCGTGCCGCACCTCCTCCCAGGAGCGCGCGGGGCGCTTCTTCGAGGAAGCAGGGCGCTCCTCCTCGCCCTGGCCCGCGGACAGGTCGCGGTACTTGCGGATCTCCGTCTCCACCTGGCGCCGGCACGCGCGCAGCGAGCGCAGCACGGGCTCTCCGGGCCGCGCGTCCCACAGCGCCTTCTCCGCCGAGCGCGAGATGCCACGGGCCACGACCTCGAAGGGCACGCCTTCCTGCGCCCATGCGGTGACGAGCTCGGTGTCCAGCGCGGACAACATCAGGCCCGCGCCACGCACCGCGAGGAAGTAGTCCTGCACCAGTTCTTCGAAGCTGGCGCTCTCCGGCAGAAGACTCATGATCCGACAACCACTCCAGGCAGTGCGACCAGGCGAACAGCCGCCAGCCTCCCATACCCGTTGGGGCCGCCGGTGCAACCTTCCTGTCGCTGTCTGGAACAGCCCGGGTAGACAGCAAAATTGAAGTTTTCCCGCCTGCTATCCAACGGACCGGACGTCCGTCCGTCCAAGTTGACCCGCCTTGCGGAAACCGCGCATAGTACGGGTCCCCTCATGGAAATTCCCGAAGATTCCCGGACACTTGCCAAGCAAGCAGGCATCCAGGGACGCCGGTTCCCCGCTCCTAGGAAGACCATGCGCCGCTCGCTACTCGTTTGCCTCGTTCTCCTGACTTCCATGGCTTCGGCCCAGGAGAAGAAAGCACTGCGCGACGCTGACCTGGGCAAGAAGTCCACGACCACCGTGGACAAGTCCCTCGCTGGCGACATCACGCGCCCGAAGGAAGCCCAGCAAGCCGCTCCCGCGCTTCAATATGATCAGTTCCGCCTGGGCGTGGAGGTGCAGGTCGCCTCCAAGCGCCGCGAACAGATCGAATCCCTGAAGAAGATCATCTCGCTGTCTCCTGATCAGAAGGAGGCCCCCAGCCTGCTGTTCCGCCTGGGCGAGCTCTACTGGGAGGAGTCGAAGTTCTTCTTCTTCGAAGCCAACCGGAAGGACGACGAGCTCATCGTCGCCATGAACCGCAACGACGCCGCGGGCCAGCAGAAGGCCAAGGCGGAGAAGGCGGAGTTGATGGCGAAGGTGAAGGAGAACGGCAAGTACGCCGTCGAGCAGTACACGAAGATCGTCCAGGAGTACCCGAAGTTCGAGCGCACGGACGAAGTGCTCTTCTTCCTCGGCCAGTACCTGATGGAGGACGGCCAGGACAAGAAGGCGCTCGTCGCGTTCAAGCGCCTGGTGGAGAAGTACCCGCAGTCCAAGTACATCCCGGACGCGTACTTCGCCTTCGGCGAGTACTACTTCAACAACTCCAAGGGCAAGCGCCCGGAGCTGGAGAAGGCGCTCGCGGCCTACAAGAAGGCCGCTGAGTACCCGGAGAACCAGGTCTACGCCTTCGCCCTCTACAAGCAGGGCTGGTGCTACTTCAACATGGGCGAGTACGAGTCCGCGAAGGACAAGTACAAGACCGTGGTCCTCTACGGGGAGCTGGCGGGCGCCGGCGCCGTGGAGAAGGACGGCAAGGCCAAGGCGAAGGGCTCGCTCGTGCGTGAAGCGCGCGCCGACTACGTGCGCGCCTTCGCCCGCGAGGGTGACGTCACGCAGGCCCGCGCGGACTTCGGCAAGGTCGCCACCAATCCGGAAGACCGCTTCGCGATGATGAAGCAGCTCGCGAACCTGTACTACGGCGACGGCAAGGACCGCGAAGCGGCCATCACCTACAACTCGCTGATCAAGGAGAAGCCGCTGTCTCCGGAGGCCCCCGGCTTCCAGGGCAAGATCGTCGACTGCATCCTTCGCATGGGCAACAAGGAGCGCACCGTGGCCCAGGTGCGCCGGCTCGTGAAGATCATGAAGGACGTGGAGTCCTCCGGCGTCATCAAGGACGACAAGGACAAGAAGGCGCTCGCGGAGGCGAAGGAGCTGTCCGAGCGCACGCTCTCCAACCTCGCCGTCACCTGGCACAACGAGGGCAAGAAGACGCGCAACGAGGAGACCTTCAAGTACGCGGACGCCGTGTACAGCGACTACCTCACGCTCTTCCCGGAGAACCCCAAGGCGTACGACCTGCGCTTCTTCTGGGCGGAGCTCCTCAACGACAACCTCCAGAACTTCGACAAGGCCGCCGCCAACTACACGCTGGTCGTCCTCCAGGACGCCAAGGTGCTGGAGGCCAAGGACGACAAGGGCAAGCCCAAGCCGGGCAAGCCGGGCAAGTGGCTGACCAACGCCTCCTACAACGCCGTGCTCGCCTACGACGAAGTGGTGAAGGCGGCCGAGGCGCGCGGCGAGGCCAAGTCCGAGTCCGCCGGCACGGACATCCAGAAGAAGATCGCCATCCCCACGCTGAAGAAGTCGCTGCTCGACGCGTGCGAGCGCTACCTCAAGTACGTCCCCAAGGGCGACAAGCGCGTGGAGATCGCCTTCAAGGCGGCGAACATCTACTACCGCCACAACCACTTCGACGAAGCGGTGCTGCGCTTCAGCGAGATCGCGCTCGGCTACCCCGAGTACAAGTTCGAGGACGGCCAGCGCGCCGCGGAGATCGCCGCCAACCTCATCCTCGACTCGTACAACCTGCTGGGCGACTTCGCGAAGGTCAACGAGTGGGCCCGCCGCTTCTACGCCAACGACAAGCTGGCCACCGGCAAGTTCCGCGACGACCTGGCGAAGCTCATCGAGCAGTCGTCGTTCAAGCTGGTCAGCCAGCTGGAGGAGAAGAAGGAGTTCTCCAAGGCGGCCGAGGCGTACCTGAACTTCGTCCACGACTTCCCGCAGACGGAGATCGCGGACCTGGCGCTCTACAACGCGTCCGTCGACTATTACAAGGCGAAGAGCCTGGACAAGGCCATCGAGGTCCGCAAGCGCCTGTTCGCGGAGTACCCCCGGTCCAAGTACGTGCCGGACTCCATCTACGCGAACGCGGAGGCGCTGGAGGCCATCGGTGACTTCGAGGAGGCGGCGGGCACCTACGAGCTCTACGTGAAGGGCTACGAGCGCAACCTGAGCGAGAAGGGCGGCGCCCCGGCCGCGAAGGCCAAGGCGAAGAGCAAGGCCCACGGCAAGGCGAAGCAGGTCTCCAACGACGCCGGCCCCGCGAAGCCCGCGGTGGTGCAGAAGTGGGACGAGTCCAAGGCGCAGATCGCCCTGTTCAACGCGGCCACCTACCGCGAGGGCCTGGGCCAGCTGAAGGCCGCGCTCAAGAACCGCGAGCACTACATCGAGCTGTGGCCCAAGTCGAAGGACGCCGAGGACGTCTTCCTGTCCATCATCGACCTGCACGTGAAGCAGGGCGCGTACATGAAGGCCATCAAGCTGCTGGAGGAGTACGAGCGCGACAACATGCGCTCCCAGAGCAAGTTCCTCATGGCCGAGGGCCGCATCGTCGACATCTATTCGAAGATGCGGAAGACGAACGACGTGCGCCGCATGAACAAGCGCATCTTCGAGTACTTCGACCAGCTGCCCCGCCGTCAGCAGACCGCGCTGGAGAAGCCGGCGCTCGCCGCCGCCGCGCAGGCGAACCTGCTGGCCATCGAGCCGGACTGGGTCGAGTTCAAGCGCCTGAAGCTGTACTGGGGCGTGCCGCCGTCGCCCGAGCGCTTCAAGGGCTCGCTGGCCGACAAGGGCCGCGCGCTGGAGGTGGTGCAGAAGAAGTACGTGCAGACGGTGGCCCTGGGCGCCCCGGAGCCGGCCATCTGCGCGCTGCAGCGCATTGGCCTCGCGTATGACCACATGGCGGAGCTCGTCGTGAACGCGCCCATGCCGCGCGGCCTGGACGAGGAGTCGCAGCAGGCCCTGCGCGACGAGTTCGCCAACCAGGCGCAGCCGCTCAAGGACAAGGCCACGGAGGCCTTCTCCGGCGCGGTGGCCAAGAGCCGCGAGCTGGGCGTGTTCAACGACTGCGCCGCGGCGAGCCTGAAGATCCTCCGCACCACCTACGCCCCGGACCGCTACCCGGAGGTGCTGGAGGAGAAGCTCGCGCTGAAGAACAAGGAGCTGGTGCTGGGCGGCGACCTGCTGGCCGCCGTGCAGGACATCCCGCCCCCGGTCTCCAAGTCGGAGCCGGAGAAGATGGCCAAGAGCGAGGCGCTCAACGAGGACCTGTCCGCGCTGACCAACGCGCTTCGCCAGCAGACCGAGTCCGAGGTCGCCAAGCCCGCCGCGTCCAAGGACGGCAGCGCCCCCAAGAAGACCGTTGATGATCAGGAGCCGGAGGACTTCCTCTAATGAATCGCATGCACCCGTTCCGCCCCCTCCTGCTGGCCACGCTGGCGCTGACCGCTGTCGGCTGCTCCACGACGCAGGCGGTGGCCCCGACGCCCGTCGCCAAGCCCGTCGCCGCCCCCACGGGGCCGGTGTCCATCTCCAACCGCGCCATGCTGCTGTTCGATGACGCGGTGAAGTCCTTCGACGCGCAGAAGAAGGCCAAGGCCTTCGACTACCCGTCGTTGGACCGCAAGTTCAGGGCCGCCCTGGAGGCGGACCAGAACCTCGCGGAGGCCGAGTACAACCTGGGCGTCATCGCCGAGCGCATGGGCAAGCCCGACGAGGCGAAGGCCCGCTACGCGGCGGCCCTCACCAAGAAGCCGTCCCTGCGGCAGGCGTCCGACAACCTGGCCATCATGAAGCAGAACGGTGGCGACGTGGCCGGCGCGGTGGCGCTCTACCAGGACGTGCTCACGCGCTACCCGGATGACGCGGGCTCGCGCGCGCGCCTCGCGGAGATCTACCGGCAGAACAACGACCACGACAAGGCGATGGAGCTGTCTCGCGCCGCGCTCATGCGCGACCCGATGAACACCAACGCCCTCAAGGTGATGATCCGCAGCTACCTGGACCGCAAGCAGCTGGCCATGGCGAAGCTCGTCGCGCTGCGCGCGGTGAAGCTGGACGGCACGGATCCGGAGCTGCACCAGGCCGTGGGCCTCATCCTCCTGAAGGAGGGCGACACGGAAGGCGCGCGCCTGCAGTTCAAGAGCGCCCTGGAGGCGAAGGCGGACTACGTGCCCGCGCACGTGGAGCTGGCCCAGCTGGCGCTCAACGCGGAGGACTTCCCCGGCGCGGAGGAGCACCTGCGCCGCATCCTGCAGGCCGACGGCAAGAACGCCGCCGCGCACGTGGACCTGGGCATCGCGCTCAAGGGCCAGGGCCAGTACGACAAGGCCATGCAGGAGTACGACGAGGCGGAGAAGCTCAACCCGGACCTGGGCGCCACGTACCTCAACCGCGGCATCATCCTGCACAAGGTGAAGGACGCCCCCGAGCGCGCGGTGGAGCTCTACAAGAAGTACGTCGCCCTGGCGGGCGGCGAGGTCGCGCTCCATGCCGAAGCCCCCGTCTTCGGCCTCATGCGCGAGGCGGAGAGCATCGTGCAGGCCAAGCGCGAGGCGAAGGCCGCGGAGGACCAGGCCAAGCAGATGGAGGCCCTCCAGGCCCAGCAGCAGGCCGCGATGAAGGCGGAGGAGGCCAAGCAGAAGGGCACGACGCCGCCGGGCGCCGCGACGCCCGCGTCGGGCACCAACACCGCCCCGCAGGCCACGCCGGTCTCCGCGACGGGCGCGCAGCCGCCGGCCGCCACTCCCGCGGCGGGGAAGCAGGCGGCGCCTGCCCAGAAGAATGCAGCCCCGGCGGACTCCGAAGAGCCCACCGACGACCTGCTGTGATGTGGGAGACGCCCGCCAGTGGCTTCACGCTGGCGGCGCGGCTCGGGAAGATGCGAACCTTGAGAGCCCCCGCGCTGATGGCGGGGGCCGCCATGCGGAAACACCAGTGGGCCTTCGGAAGGGGCCCCACGTGGAGGCAGGATGCGGAAGTGGCTGATGCTGTGCGTGACGCTGTCGGTGGCCCCGGCCTTCGCCCAGGACGAGGGCGGCGGCGCGCGAGGCGGTGAGGGTGGCGGCGCCAAGATGCAGAAGACGACCAGCGTCGACTTCGAGGACGACACCATTGAAGGTGACCTCACGAAGCCGGATGGCGAGTACGTCGAGGCGCGCAAGACCGTGAAGCACTCCAACCTCATCCGCATCCGCGAAGACTTCGAGGACAAGGTGATGCAGTCCGTGGGCGAGCTGTAATCCCCCCACCACGGATTGAATTCACGGCGGGAACCTTCCGCCGACACCGTTGTCCAAGAGCGACAAAGCCTACCGGGAGCCGTCCATGGCCGTACCCCTGACACTCAAGGTCTTCAAGGGCGACACGTTGGTCGCCTCCAAGGACTACGAGCGCGACATCATCAAGATTGGCCGTCTGTCCTCCGCGCACCTGTGCCTGGAGGATGACAAGGTCAGCCGTATCCACTCCGTCATCGAAGTGGCCGCCGACGGCTCCATGTCCATCATCGACATGGGCAGCGTCGAAGGCACCTACGTCAACGGCAAGCGCGTCAACAAGGGGCAGGTCTCCTTCGGTGACGAGGTCCGCGTGGGTGGCACCACCATCCGCCTGGAGAACCCGGCCGCCGTCGCCGCGGTGAACCTGGCCGCCGCCGTCGCGCAGGCGGACGCGCCCACGGACAAGAACCCCACCATCGCGCCGGTGGCCCCCGCCGCCGCCATCGCGCAGGCCGTGGCCGCGCCCGCCGCGGTGGCCGCGCCTGTCGCGACGCCGGCGCCCGCGCCCGCCGCCGCGCTGGACGCGTCCGTCGCGCCCACGCAGAAGAACGTCGTGGCGCCCGCCCGGGCTCCCAAGGCCAAGGCCGCCGTGGCCGCGGAGGACGACGCGCACGAGGAGCAGGACGCCGCGCCGCGCGTGCGCACCGTGAAGAAGACGAAGTCCAGCGGCCCGCTGGGCGTGTCGCTGCGCCTGCTCTGGGGTGACCAGCGCGTGGGCGAGTTCTTCGTGCCCCCCGGCGCGAAGAAGGGCTTCACGGTGGGCAGCGCCAAGGGCGTGGACTTCGTGATGGGCGACGCCAAGCTGGGCGCCCCCACCTTCGAGGCGCTGCGCACCGACGGCCAGACCTTCACCGTGCGCTTCGCGCGCAAGATGAAGGGCGAGCTCACCCGCAAGGGCCAGACGCTGGACCTGGAAGCCGTCATGGAGTCCGGCAAGGCCTCCCAGGACGGCGACGCCTACGGCCTCACGCTGGAGGCGGACGACTTCGTCTGGGTGGACCTGGGCGGCCTCACGCTGGAGGCGCAGCTCCAGCCGGTGCCCAAGCGCGTCGTCGTGCCGGTGAGCGAGACCATCGACTACACGGCGCTCAACATCTTCCTGGTGATGTTCTTCATCGCCACCGGGTTCGTCATCCACTCCATGAACGGGCTGGGGGATGAGGACCAGTACGCGGATGAGCTCGCGGGCAACGACGCGCGCATCGCGAAGCTGATCATCAAGCCTCCGGAGACCCAGAAGAACAAGTTCCTGGAGAAGCTGAACCAGCAGAAGGAGAAGAAGTCGGGCGAGATGGCCCAGAAGTCCCGCGGCGACGAGGGCCAGATGGGCAAGAAGGACGCGCCCAAGTCCAACAACCGCACCGCCCCCAAGGGCGACCCGAACAAGAAGGACGAGGCGCGCGCCCTCACCGCGAAGATCTTCGGCGGTGGCAAGGGCGGCATCTCCACCATCTTCGGCAAGGCGGGCCTGGGCGGCGAGCTCAAGAGCGCCATGGGCAACATGTTCGGCGCCAAGGCGGGCGACGCGGGCGGCTTCGGCGGCCTGGGGCTGCGCGGCAGCGGCGGTGGCGGCGGCGGCACCGGTGACAGCATCGGCATCGGCGGCATCGGCACCAAGGGCCGTGGCGGCGGCAGCGGCAGCTACGGCACCGGCGTGGGCACGCTCGGCGGCAAGCAGAGCGTGGACGTGGGCATCACCTCGTCGGATCCGGAGGTCATGGGCTCGCTGGACAAGGAGCTCATCCGCCAGGTCATCCAGCGCAACCGCGGGCAGATCCGCTACTGCTACGAGAGCCTGCTCAACCGCTTCCCCAAGCTGGGCGGCAAGGTGTCCGTGAAGTTCGTCATCAGCGCCAACGGCTCGGTGGCCACGTCCAACGTCGCGCAGTCCACGGCGGGCAACTCGGACCTGGAGACCTGCGTGGCCGGCCGCGTGCGCACCTGGAAGTTCCCGGAGCCCAAGGGTGGAGGCTCCGTGATCGTCACCTACCCGTTCATCTTCAAGCAGGCCGGTGACTGACGTAGAATCAACACATCCGTGATTCCGCGCGGGCGGTCCTGGAGACAGGGCTGCCCGCTTCTTCAATTCACCCCTCCCGCCCCCGCGGGAGGGGTGAATTGAAG
>NZ_RAVW01000670.1 GCF_003611585.1 Corallococcus exercitus
TCAGAGGTGTATAAGAGACAGGGAGCTCACGCGCCGCATTCTCGCGGGAAAGCGCGCCGGGCGTGAAGATTCCGACGGCCTGCCCGGCCGGCTACCCCTCGTGAAGGCAGACACCCTGGCGGGTCGGGCCAGGGACGCCCGTCGTCATTAGGCTGTTGTGCCTTTTGAATGTGTCACACCCACACGGTCTTCTGCTGGCAGCGATGAGACGGGGTGCAAGCGTTCAGTGCCCGGGCAGCGGGACTCCGGGAATGACGCGACGCACCAGTCAGTAGAGGGAATTAGCACCCACGAGGGGGGCTAGAGGAATCCAATGCCTTGTCCACAGCCGCGTCCCACCAAGTTCCACCTCCCGCTGCGGGCCGACTCGTTCTCCATCGAGGAGTACCGCAACGTCCACTGCCGCTTCTACGGCGGCTGCATCGATGTGGCGGTCCGTCAGGACTGGGAGAGCTTCACCTGCGCCAAGTGCCCGCTGTTCCAGCAGGACAAGGCGCCAGGCGCCAGCTCGTATGCCTTCACCCAGCCCGCGAACTTCGGGCAGCCGTAGTGTCTCTGTTTCAGGTCTGTGATTGAGACGGCCGGGCGTCCCGCCCCTTTCCGCGCCTCTCCGCTGGGAGGGGGAGCGGGCTGGAGGGACGCCCGTCGTCCGGTTCCGCTTCTTGTACCCCTGGACACTGCGTTCCCGAGGGACCGGGTCCACCTTGTCAGGCGGTGAGGGGACACCGGATGCAGGAGCGGCGTGTCACATCGTGGCTGGAGTTGCAGGACCTGCTGTTCGCGGGCTCGTGGAACGAGCCGCTGGGCCGGTTCCGCACGAGCTTCGTGTTCCGGGGGGTTCCGGACGCGAAGCTGGATTTGACGGCGACGCTCAACCGCCAGGGTGCGTTCGTGCGGCAGGAGCGGGACCTGCTGCGGGCCTTCCGCAAGTACGCGCGGGGCGTGCCGGGCACGGAGCGGCTGACGTCCATCTGGGACTGGCTGGCGCTGGCGCAGCACCATGGGATGCCCACGCGGCTGTTGGACTGGACGTTCAGTCCGTATGTCGCGTTGCACTTCATGACGGAGCGCATGGACCTGCTGGAGGAGGACGGCGCCATCTGGTGCGTGGACTATCACCAGACGAACCAGCAGTTGCCCGGGCCGCTGCGGGAGCAGTTGCGGCTGGAGGGCGCGGACGTGTTCACGGCGGAGATGCTGGCGTCGGTGGCGGGGGACCTGGCGACGTTCGACGGGTTGGGAGAGCAGCCCTTCGTGTTGTTCTTCGAGCCGCCGTCGCTGGACGCGCGCATCGTGAACCAGTTCGCGCTGTTCTCGGTGATGAACGGGCCGGACCTGAGCCTGAATGATTTCCTGGGGCACCAGCACGAGGGTGTGCGCAGGCTGGTGGTGCCGGCGAAGCTCAAGTGGGAGGTCCGCGACAAGCTCGACCAGGCGAACATCACCGAGCGGGTCCTCTTCCCCGGCCTGGACGGCCTCAGCCGCTGGCTGCGCCGCTACTACGCCCCCCGTCCCCGGTAGGGGAAGGCTCGTTCGCCGGAGCTTCGGGAGCGGGCGGTGGGGTCTCCTGTGATGGAGACATGGCCGGGGGCGGAGTGTCCGGAGTCGGTGTTGGCAGGGGGACCGCGAAGGAGGCATCTCCCGCCGGTGGAGGAGCCTTGGCGATCACCTCTCCCTGGGGAGTGACCGCATAGGCATCCCATGCGTCGAGGACGCGGATGCGAGGTCCACCACACCGCCTGAAGTCCTGGTGCACCGCGACGAAGTAGAGGCCCTGGGTCGCCCCGGTGAAGACCGAGACCGCCAGGCCCTGTTCCGGGCTTGCGCAGCCCTGGAACAACGTGGGGTCGGGATTCGTGCGGATGAACTCCCGCACCGCGCCTGCCGCGGCCACCGCGGCTCCGGCCTCCATGGGTTGTCCCACGAGGGTGGCGGAGGTCTCGTCGGGCCATTCGATGGGCGTCTTCCACGCCGTCGGCCTCGCGGCACATCCCGCAAGCACCGCGATACATCCTGCTGCCAGTGCCCTGCCCCTCATCGATGCTCCCTATTCACGCAGCAGCCGCAGCGGTCCATTCGTGCACTGGGGTGCCGACCCCAGGTGACTCTGTGTCGGCGCGCAGGTGCCCAGGAGGATCCACCTTCGCCGCCGTTCACTCCATTGCTCGACCTCGCCCGTGGGAAAATAGCGCAGGTAGACCCGGCTGCCGTCCATGCGCTCCGCGACCAGCGCGGAGGCCATCTCGATGGCCAGGTCCTTGAACAAGGCAGGTGCGGGATTGCCGGGAACCAGGCGCACCACCGCCATGGCGGTCAGCGGATCGAACGCATCCGTGGGCCAGGCCATCAGGTCCACCGAAGAGGGTGGGCTGCCACACGGGTGGTTATGGATGAACCCGACCACCCAGACCTGCGAGGCAGGGTAATCATCATCCAGGACATGAAGTGGCGCGGAGCAGCGGTCCTGGCTTCCGCGAACAGGTTCGGACACGCGCCAGGACAGGGCATTTCGCCCGCCGGTGACATAGACGGTCGCGCAGTACTCCGTGGACAGTCCCTGGATGGGCCGCAGCGTCGCGGGGTCACACGTCCGGGCACCTGGACGCTTGAGCAACGCGTCCGCCACATCCCGCATCAGGTCGATGGGGATGGAGTTGTCCCCGGCGGGCATCTCGACCGCGGGCACCTCCGCCCAGGGACCGCGAACGGTCCTGGCGGCCGCGACGCTGGTGGGCACGGGCATCGAGGCTGAGCACCCCACCAGCAGCACCAGCAATGACAGCAGCGCGAATCGCACGGCGCATCCTCGCACCCACGCGAGGAGAGCGCCTCATGCATTCACGCGTGCACGGGTTCCCCACCCGGCGGGCCGGACCGGTCCCTTTCGTGCCGTGCCGCGAGCTCCGCGTTTTCCTTCGCCCACCGCGCGTTGTCTTCGCGCTCGTTCTTGTGCGCGAGCGCGCCCCCCATGAGGACCCCACCCATCACCAGCAGCATCACCAGGACTCCCACCACCATCGAGCCGACGATGATCATCTGAATGCACCTCCACCTCCAACGATGCGTCGCGCCCGCCCCTCCCGCAGGCCCGGGCCGGCACGCCCTGCGGGACCTTGCCTCCCCGTTCGTCTCCCC
>NZ_RAVW01000671.1 GCF_003611585.1 Corallococcus exercitus
CTCGGAGGGTGACGGGGGGCTCGAATCGGCGGACATGGGAGCGCGGACGGTATAACGCAATGAGGCGTCATGACCCAACGACCCGGGCGGGCGGGCAGGCGAAGGAGCGCGCCATCGGTCTGCTGTCACACGTGACACCCCCACCGGCCCCCTATGGCCCCCGCCGGGCGCGGGGAGCGTGGGGGACGCGGCGTGTTATGGATGGGGCGTGCAGAAGATCGGCTACCTGATTCCCGAGTTCCCCGGACAGACCCACATCTTCTTCTGGCGCGAGCTGCAGGCGCTGCCGGGGAAGGGTGTGTCGCCGGAGCTGGTGTCCACCCGTCCGCCGCCCGCGCGCATCATCAGCCACAGCTGGGCCCGCGAGGCCATGTCGCGCACGGAGTACCTGGCGCCGCCGCCGCCCCTGGGCGTGCTGCGGGCCGCGCTGGAGATTGCCCGGGCCATGCCCACGGGCTGGGCGCGGGTGCTGGCCTCCATCGCCCGGGCGGAGGGGCTGGACGCGAAGGGCCGCGCGCAGCTGGTGGCGTTCGCGGTGATGGGCGGCCGGCTGGCGTCGCTGGCGCGCGAGCGCGGCTGGACGCACGTGCACGTGCACTCCTGCGCCAACGCGGCGCACGTCGCCATGTTCGCGCACCTGTTGTCGGGGCTCACCTACAGCATGACGCTGCACGGGCCGCTGGACGACTACGGGCCGAACCAGCGGGAGAAGTGGCGGCACGCGAAGTTCGCCTTCGTCATCACCAAGAAGCTGCTGGCGGAGGTGCGCCAGGAGCTGGCCGGGAGCCTGCCGGAGCGCATCGAGCTGGCGCCCATGGGCGTGGAGCTGTCGCGCTTCCAGCGCTCGGTGCCCTACGAGCCGTGGTCCGGTGAAGGCCCGCTGCGGCTGTTCGCGTGCGGCCGGCTGAACCCGTGCAAGGGGCACGCGGACCTCATCGACGCGGTGGGGATGCTGCGCAAGAAGGGCATCGACGCGCGGCTGTCCATCGCGGGCGAGGACGAGGCGGGCGGCACCACGTACCGCAAGGTGCTGGAGGCGAAGCTCGCGCAGGACGGCCTCACGGACGCGGTGACGCTGCTGGGCGCGGTGAGCGAGGACGTGGTGAAGGACGGCATCCAGCGCTCGCACCTCTTCGCGCTGGCGAGCCTCCAGGAGCCGCTGGGCGTGGCCATCATGGAGGCCATGGCCATGCGCGCGCCGGTGGTGGTGACAGGCGCGGGCGGCGTGAAGGAGCTGGTGGACGACGGCGTGGACGGCGTGCTGGTGCCGCCGCAGGCGCCCGCGGTGCTGGCGGAGAAGCTGGAGAAGCTGGCGCGGGACCCGGCCGAAGCGGTGCGGCTGGGCGAGGCGGGCCGCCGCAAGGTGGAGGAGCAGTTCAGCAGCGAGCGCAGCGCGGACATGCTGGCGCGGATGCTGGACGCGCGGGCCTAACGCACGGCCTTCCAGAAGAAGAGGGCGGTGGCGCGCTTGTTCCGCTTGTCGCCCTGCCCGAAGTACGCGGTCGCCGAGTGCACGAAGTCCGCTCGGTAGACGATGAGGCGGTTGAAGACGTTCTCCACCTCCACGTCCTGCACCCACGCGTTCGCGGGCAGCTTCGTCACGCCGAAGGCCTGGGTGAGGTTGACGCAGCCGGGAGGGCAGGTGTTGCCGCCCAGGCCGCCGCTGGACAGGCGCAGCCGGTAGAAGGAGGTGCCCACGTGCTTCACGGGCGGCTTCGGGTGCAGGTAGATGACGCCCGCGAAGTCGCACAGGGCCAGCGAGTCCACGTGCGGCTTGGCGGTGGACTCCTTCTCCCCCACGAGCTGCACGTGGTTGTGGGACAGCGAGCCCTGCGCCGGGGCCTCCTGCTTGAGGGCGCGCACGCCGGTCTGTTCGCAGATCCACCGCTCCACGGGCGCCAGCTCTTCAGGCGTGAGCGCGTGGGGCGCGCGGATGCCGGGCCAGATTTCGGGCCGCCAGGGCGCGCCCATCGTCCAGTCCTCGCGGGCCAGGTTGCGCTCGTAGACCTCCAGCGCGTTGGGCAGGACGTTGTCGTGGATCCAGTAGTCCCGTCCCAGCTTCGGCTTCCGGTAGGGAAGCACGTCGCGAACGGCCGACTCGGGGCGCCGTGATTCGAGCATGCGCGGTTGCCGCCTTCCTGCCTCGCGGCCAGTGCCGGATCCGTAAAAGGGGTGTGGGGCGGAGGATCCGGCACTGGCCGTGAGACAGGGGCGTGTCAGCAAGAACCCTGCCGCGTCTTCACGGGCGGACGGTGCATCGGGCCGGGGCTTTCTGCCCCATGCGCCCCGGGTCCTGGTCACGCCGGGGCGTTTTGCCCCAAGGTCCCGGTGAAACATCCGCCCCCGTTCCACCCCTGGAGCCCTCCCCGATGCGTTCCCCTTCGATGTCCTCCCTTCGGAGGCAATCCCTGCTGTGCGCCGTGCTGATCAGCGGCGCAGGCCTTGCCGCCATCCCCGAGCGACAACCCCCCGACAGCGCCACGCTCCAGCGCAAGGAGGCCGCCCGGCGCGTTTCCGAAACGCCGCTGGCGGTGGCCCGCCCTCCGCCCACCACGAACCTGTGCCCGGGCGTCATCGGCAACGGCACGGTGCATCTGGGTGTTGCACCGCAGGGCCACCTGTACGTGCCCTGCGCCACCGGCACGACGTCCAGCGGGCCGTACGGCAGCACCGACGTGGGCCTGCGCTACGTCCCCACGCAAATGGAGGCCGCGACGCTGGGCATTCCCTGCGAGGGCTGGGGCGTGGCCAGCGCGGACCTGGGCATCTCCGGCTTCACCTCCGCGTCCTGCGGCCAGGGCAACGTCACGGTGGAGTCCTACAGCGCGAGCACGACCACGGCGCTGTCCGTGGTGCGCGTGGGCAACACGTTCCGCGTCACCCACCGCTACACGCCCTCGCCCGCGACGCCGCTGCTGTACCAGGTGGACGTCACCATCGAGAACCTCGGCGCCGTCACGGTGAACGACCTGCGCTACACGCGAGGCATCGACTACGACGTGGCGCCCAATCCCTTCTCGGAATACGTCACCCTGGCGGGCCTGCTGGCGCCGTCCGTGGTGGGCGTGAACACCAGCCCCTTCACCTCCGTGGATCCGCTGGCCCCGCACCCCGTGCTC
>NZ_RAVW01000672.1 GCF_003611585.1 Corallococcus exercitus
GGCGCGGGGGGCTGAAGGGCCGCTCGCGCAGGGGGCGGGAATTCCCACGGACGCGCGGTGTCCTCTGTCCTCGCTGAAGGCGTGACTCCTGTTACAGTCGCGCGACTTTTCGTTCCCCCTCACAGACATCCGTTCGAGGAACTCACGGCATGCAAAGCACCGTCGCCGCGGGCGAGGCCCGCAAGGGGCATCCCCCGGGCCTGTATTTGTTGTTCGCCACCGAGATGTGGGAGCGCATGTCCTATTACGGCATGCGCGGCCTGCTGGTGCTCTTCCTCACCGACAAGGTGCGGGGCGGCTATGGCTGGTCCACGGCGGATGCGCTGGGCCTCTACGGCACGTATACCGGCCTCGTGTACCTGACGCCGATCCTGGGCGGCTACATCGCGGACCGCTTCATCGGCCAGCGCAAGGCGGTGCTGCTGGGCGGCGTGCTGATGATCATCGGCCACCTGCTGCTAGCGCTACCGGGCGTCTCCATCTTCTACGCGGGCCTGGGCTTCCTCATCATCGGCAACGGCTTCTTCAAGCCGAACATCTCCACCATGGTGGGCGGGCTGTACCCCGCGGGTGACGGCCGGCGCGACGGTGCCTTCACCATCTTCTACATGGGCATCAACGTGGGCGCCGTGCTGGGCAACTTCATCTGCGGCACGCTGGGCGAGCGCGTGGGCTGGCACTGGGGCTTCGGCTCCGCCGGCGTGGGCATGACCCTGGGCGTCATCACCTTCGTGCTGCTGGCGAAGCGGTACCTGGGCACCGTGGGCCTGGCACCCGCGCCGCGCCCCACCGAGGCGCAGAAGACGACGCCGGACGGCAAGCACCACGCCTTCAGCCGCGAGGAGTGGGACCGCATCATCGTCATCTTCATCATCGCGCTGTTCGTGGTCGCGTTCTGGACGGGCTTCGAGCAGGCCGGTGGCCTGATGAACCTCTACACGGACCAGAAGGTGGACCGCTCCATGTTCGGCTGGGAGGTGCCCACCACCTGGTTC
The DNA here is from genome assembly GCF_003611585.1 of Corallococcus exercitus. Classification (GTDB taxonomy): domain Bacteria; phylum Myxococcota; class Myxococcia; order Myxococcales; family Myxococcaceae; genus Corallococcus; species Corallococcus exercitus. Next base: position 996 of record NZ_RAVW01000672.1, read on the forward strand.
CAGAACTTCAACTCCGTGTTCATCGTGACGCTGGCGCCGGTGTTCGCGATGGTGTGGAGCTCGCTGGCGGCGAAGGGCAAGGACCTGAGCATCCCGGTGAAGATGTCCCTGGGGCTCATCTTCCTGGCCGTGGGCTTCGCGTTCATGCTGGGCGCCTCCAAGGAGAGCGCGGCGGACGGCAAGGCGGCGGCGTGGTGGGTCATCATGGCGTACCTCTTCCACACCATGGGCGAGCTGTGCCTGTCGCCGGTGGGCCTCTCCATGGTGAGCAAGGTGGCGCCCCAGCGCGTCACCTCCGCGATGATGGGCGTGTGGTTCCTGGCCAACGCGGTGGCCAACAAGCTGTCCGGCGTGCTGGGCGGCTACTCGGAGAAGATGGGTGAGTTCAGCGTGTTCCTCACCATCGTCATCGGCGCGGGCCTGGCGGGCGTCATCCTGCTGTTCCTCGCCCCCATGCTGAAGCGGATGATGCACGGCACCGACGAGGTGACGGCCACGCCGGCCCCCGCGCACCAGGAAGGCACCGTCCACCCGGCCACCTGAGCCCGGGGGGGACCTCCCCTTCGAAGCACGAACGCCGGAGCGCCCCCCTGGGTGCTCCGGCGTTTTTCGTGGGGCCCTGCGTGCCCTGCACGCCCGCTCCCGCGTGAGTATCGATTCTAGAGCCCCATGCGGATTCAAGTCGGAAAGAGCCGCTCGCCGGATTGCGCCACCGCCGCGCGGGAGGCGAGCCAGGAGGCGCTGCGCGGCGCGGACGCCCCCGTCTTCGCGCTCGTCCTGTGCACGGACCAGTACGACGCGGTGGCGTTGGCGTCCGCGGTCCGCAAGGAGCTCGGGGACGTGCCCTGGGCCGGGTGCTCCGCGGCGGGCGTCTTCGCGGGAACCGAGCTGCTGCTCCATGGGCTGGTCATCGCGCTCTTTCTCGGCGACGACTTCCGCGTCGGCGTGGGGATGGGTGGGCCGGTCAGCGAGAGCCCGAGAGCCGCCGGGCGCGCGGCGGTGGCCGAGGCCGTTGGCAAGCTGCCCCCCAAGCCGCCCGGACACCGGCGCGCGCTGCTCATCCTGCCGGACGCGCTGAGCGGCAACCCCACGGAGGTCGTGCGCGGGGCTCAGCAGGAAGCGGGCGCGGGCATCCGCTGGGCAGGCGGCGGCGCGGGCAACAACCTCCGGTTCGTCAGGACCGCCCAGTTCACGCAAGGGCACGCCTACCAGGACCAGGTGGTGGTGATTGCCTTTGACGCCCGGGAGCCGTTTGGCGTCGGCATCCAGCACGGCTGGTCTCCGTATGGCCCCCCCTCGCAGGTCACGAAGGCCCGGGGCGCGACCGCCGTCGAGCTCGACTACGAGAGTGCCTTCGACGTCTACCAGCGCACGGCCGCGAGCCGGGGAGACGCCCTGGATGCGCAGAGCTTCCCCCGCTTCGCGATGACCCACCCGCTGGGGATTCCCCAGGCCAACGGCGAGTTCGTGATCCGCGACCCCTTGTCCGTCGACCCCGACGGTTCGGTCCGCTTCATCGCCGAGATTCCGGACGGCTCCCTGGTCCGCGTGATGGAGGGCAAGCGCACGGACCTGCTCGACGCCGCGGCCGGTGCCGCCACCCTGGCGCGAAAGGCCACCCCTGGCGTGCTGGGCGGCGCGGTGGTGTTCGACTGCGTCTCCCGGTACCTCCTCCTGGAGGAGGGCGTCCAGGACGAGCTGTCCAGGTTCCAGGCCGCGCTCGGCGCGGGCGTCCCGGTGGTGGGCTGTCTGACCCTGGGCGAGGTGGGGGCCATGGGGGGCGGCGTCCCCCAGTTCCACAACAAGACGGCGGTGGTGGTCGCGCTGCCTGGGTGAGGGGACGAGGTGGCGCATGGAGCACCACGGCGCGGACGCGGAGCACAGGCTCACCGAGGAGCGCCTCGCGCTCCTGAGCGTGCTCCAGGAGCTCACTGTCGCGGCGCTCGACCTGCTGGCTCCGGACCGGTCCGCCGACGACTTCCTGGACCGCGTCGCGGAGCGGCTGGGGTGCACGGTCGCCCTCTGGCTCCAGTCGGACGGGGGGGAGCAGGCCCGCCTCCAGGGCGCGAGCGGACTGTCCAGGGCGTCCCGCCAGCTCCCGCTCCCGGAGCGGCCCCTCCA
>NZ_RAVW01000673.1 GCF_003611585.1 Corallococcus exercitus
GGCGCAGGGGAGGGGCCAAGGCCCTGTGGATCCACCGCGCGCGCCAGGTCCGCCTCCTCGCCGGAGAGTCTGCCCTTGCAATCCCATTCCATCCTGGCGCTCCCTGCTGGCGTGCACCGCGATGCGAGGGCAATGCCCAGGACCAACACCGCGAGCCGCAGGGACATGCGAAGTGGCTTCAATGCCACATCCCTGTTTGGGGCCTGGATGACGGTCTTCCAATGAAACAGGCCTGGTTGCGGTTCTGGGGGGATGGAGTTCATGAACAGGACTCCTGGAGGGGGGCTTTTTGATGCATCGGAGGATGAACCAGGTGGGGTGCGCGCTGGGCGTGGCGCTGCTGGGAATGCTCGGCTGCGGCGGCACGCTGGAAGGGGACTCGCTGGAGGCGTTGGGCACGGAGGCGGCGGGGGTCACCGCGCTGGTGCCGAAGAAGGTGATGCCGCTGGGCGACTCCATCACCCAGGGGGCGGCGGGGCGCGGCAGCTACCGGTGCCAGCTCTGGCGCAAGCTGACCAGGAAGGGCTACAGGGCGGACTTCGTGGGCACCCTGTCGACGGGCTACCTGGGGGAGAACACCTGCTCCTCGGCCTGGTTCGACCGCGACCATGAGGGCCACTGGAGCTGGCGGGCGGATCAGGTGCTCGCGAACATCTCCAACTGGGCCGCGAGCACGCGTCCCGACCTGGTGCTCATCCACCTGGGCACCAACGACACGTACTATGACCAGACAGAGGACAGCACCGTGTCGGAGCTGGAGCAGATCATCGACCGGCTGCGCGTGGTGAACCCCCGGGTAAAGGTGTTCCTGGCGCAGATCATCCCCACCTCGGGCGCCAGTCTGTCGCTGAAGCTCCAGTCCCTCAACCAGCGCATGCCCGGGCTGGCCGAGGCCAAGAGCACGCAGGACTCGCCTGTCTACGTGGTGGACCAGTGGACCGGCTTCACCCCCTCGACGGACACGTATGACGGGATCCATCCGAATCTCATTGGTGAGGAGAAGATGGCGGAGCGCTGGTTCCAGGCCATCCGCGCGCACCTCTGAGGTCCCCCGCGCCGTGCGGGTGCGTGAGACCCGCTGGGAGGGCACCGGCAGCGGCGTCATCGCCGTGCCCGCCCGCGTGCACCACGGCTGGGTGGAGCTCGAGCGGCCGGATTGCTTCGCGCCCGAGGACCTCGAGTCCGTCATCCCGACGCCGGACCAGACTCCCGCGACGAGCGCCTCGCCGCCTTCGAGGCCGAGACGGCGCGCCTCACGCGCATCGGACCGCCGGTTGACGGCGGCATGGGCATGTAATCCCCTTCCGCACAGCCCTCGCCAGGCGGCTGCTCGGAGAACCCGCGTTTCCGGTAGCATGGGGGACAGAACCTCCCGGCCTCTTGGGGATGCCGGGCGAGCTTCTCCAGGATCGAATCATGACCCGTCGCATTGGGGGCGCCGGAACAGGCCCATCGCCGCTCTCGCGGTCCGCAGGTACACCTCCTCCTCCGCCCAAGGCGGCGCAGAAGAACACGGCCGCGACCGAGCCCAGCGACCTCCGCGAGGCCCGCTACGAGAGCCGCTTCGAGGAGGCGGACACCGCCCGTCCCAAGCCCCAGGCGGAGGGTGCCAAGGCCGGTGCCACGGCCGGCGCCAGGGCCGGTGCCGGGGCGAGCCAGGACACCACGAAGCTGGGCGCGGACGTCCGCAAGACCCTGGATGAGCAGCTCGCGCTCCATCCGAAGAACAGCGCGGCCTGCAAGACGCTCAACGCGCTCGCGGCGTCTCCCGGCTTCCAGGGGATGAAGCCGGCGGATCAGCAGAAGCTGCTGCGCTACGTGGGCGGCACCAACCGCGACCTGTCCGGGCCCGCGCGCGCGGCGCTGGACAAGAAGCTGGGCACCGACGCCTACAAGAAGGCGGACGCGGGCAAGCAGACCGCGCAGCTCCAGAAGTTCCTCACCGACCAGCCCGCCACGCCAGACGTGGTGTCGCCCCAGAAGGATGCCTTCAAGGACAAGCGGCTGCCCTACACGCTGCACGGGCCCACGAAGGCGAAGGACATCGAGTTCCAGAGCGGCAAGGCCGACGCCGTGAAGTACGAGGTGGAGGTGGACGGCAGGAAGATCCCCGTCTACCTGCCCAAGAAGATGGACAAGACCTCCACCCACAGCATCGACGAGGTGGCCAAGGGGCTCGCCGCGCTGCCCAAGTCCAGCCGCGCGCTCGTGAAGGAGGTGCTGGTCGAGGGCAAGCCGAACCCCGACGACGCCTACTGGGCCAAGGAGTACAACGATCCCAACTTCTCCTCGTACATGACGGCTGGCGCCGACGGCGTCATCAATGTCTATCCGAGCAAGCCGAAGCAGTCCCAGGACTACCTCGACGGCACGATGATCCACGAGACGGGCCACACGCTCTCCATGAAGACGTGGGGCTCCGACGACAGCGACAAGCGCTGGGATGGCTGGAAGGCCGCGGTGAAGAGCGACGGCATCGTGCCTTCGAAGTATGCGAAGGCATCCGTGGGCGAGGACTTCGGCGAGACGCTCCAGCTCTACCAGCAGGTGAAGGGGACGTCGCAGGAGGCGGAGGTCCGGGCGATGATGCCCGAGCGCTTCAAGATCATCGACTCACTGATCGCTGGGAAACCGTGACGCGCGGAAACGAGAGGAACTTCAAGTCATGAGTGAGCCCAAGCATCCGGGGACCATCCAGTTCGTCGATGGCGCGACGAAGGAAGTCACCAAGACCGTCGACGCCAAGGAGGTCCCCCCCTCCATCCGCTTCGCGAAGAACGAAGCGGGCGAGCTGGTACCCGTCGTGAAGATCGTTGCCTTCCAGGAAGGCGACCGGCGGACCCTGCGGGAGTACGGACCGGAGGGGCAGTTCCTCCGCTCCACGGTGCAGGTGCGGAACCCCTCCCGGTGAGCCGGGGAAGGGCACACGCCTCGCGCAGCCCCTTCGCGGCGCTGGTGGTCGCCAGCGCCCTCGCCTGTGCCCGCCCCACGGCCTGTCACTTATACACATCT
>NZ_RAVW01000674.1 GCF_003611585.1 Corallococcus exercitus
AGGGGCGGCGGGTGGGGGAGGTGTTGCGCGCGCGGGGAGCGACTTAGCTTCTGGCGCCGGAAGTCCCACGTTGCGAAAGAGTTTCCCCAGGAGTGGTCTGTGGCCAAAAAGTCCTTCACGCTGATGGTCATCCCGGACCACGACGCTCCGGTGAAGCGCTACACCATCCAGCGCTCCTGGCTCGTTCAGGTGGGCATGGGCCTGATGCTGGTGGCGGGCCTGGGCGCCGGTGCGAGCATCCACTACCTCCAGGTGGCGGCGGACGCGTCGGAGAACCGCATCCTGCGCGAGGAGAACCTCACGTTGCGCTCGCAGCTGAAGTCGGTGCGTGAGCGCATCGACCACATCGGTTCCACGCTGGACCGCGTGGAGCGCTTCGACCAGAAGCTGCGCGCGGTGACGCTGCTGTCGGACCCGCAGCGCAACCTGGCCATGGGCCCCACGGAGCCGGAGACCGGCACCACGGTGCCCGCGACGGACACGCAGTTCACCCAGCTGACCACCACGGACACGCCCAAGATGATGCTGGGCCGGCTGGACCGTCTGTCCGCGGAGGCCACCCGCCAGGAGCTGAGCCTCCAGGACCTGCAGGCCTACTTCCAGGACCAGAAGTCGCTCTTGGCCTCCACGCCGTCGGTGTGGCCGGCGCGCGGCTGGGTGACCAGCGATTTCGGCCAGCGCCTGGACCCGTACACGGCGGACCGCGTGACGCACGCGGGCCTGGACATCGCGGCGCCGCACGGCAAGGAAGTCACCGCGCCGTCGGACGGCACGGTGGTGTTCGCGGGGCTGGAGGGCGGGTACGGCAACGTGCTCGTCATCGACCACGGCTACGGCATCAAGACGCGCTACGGCCACCTGTCCAAGATTCTGGTGAAGGCCGGGGACCGGGTGAAGCGCGGCTCGCCCATCGCGGCGGTGGGCAACACGGGCCGCTCCACCGGCCCGCACCTGCACTACGAGGTGCGCGTGAACGGCGTGCCGCAGAACCCGCGCAAGTTCATCCTCGAGGAGTAGTCGTCGAGGGAGGGCTTCAGGTTCCTTCCGGCTCCGGGAGGAACGCGTCCAGGCGCAGGCGCCGCCGCTGCAGGCCGTGCGTCCGCCCGGTGCGCTCCATGATGTAGGCCCGCTCCACCTCCGCCCACAGGAGCGGCCCCAGCACCTGCCAGTGCGACGGCTGGTGCACCGTCAGCTCCAGCAGCGCCACGGTGAAGCCCGGCACGTCGGTGGCCGAGGCGCCCGGAGGCAGCGCGGGGCGCAGGTCCTCCGCCAGCTTCGCGCGCGTCCCTTCCGCGCTGTCCTCGCGCACGGTGAGCTGGGACGTGGGCAGCAGCAGCACCGCGAAGCCATCCGGCTGGAAACGCACGATGCGCGCGCCCGGGTACTGCGCGGCGAGCGACGCCACGGTGGCCTTCAGCAGCGCGTCCCCGGCGGGGAAGCCGAAGCGCGCGTTGAAGTGGATCATCTCCTTCACGTCCACCATCACCGCGCCCACGCGCCAGCCGTCGTGGTGCGCGTGCGTGGAGAGGTCGAACTCCTCCTTGAGGAGCGTGCCCTGCGTGAGCGCCAGGACGTGCATGGCCCCGGTGGCGTCCGGCTGGCCGCGCCGGCGCTGCTCGGCGGCGATGAGCTCCTGGGCGGCGGCCTGCGGCGCCTCCTGGGCGTGCCCGGGACGCGCGGCCCGGGGGTGGAGGGCGACGAGGGCGGTGGCGGTGGCGTCGTCGATTGAGTAGGGCATCGTGTCCGCGTGTGTAGCGCGGACCCGCGTCGGGCGCAGGAAAGCTTCTCCCCGCGCCCGCTCCGCTGCCCTCAGCGCATGCGGTGCGCCGTGACGGTCACCTCGTCCCGGTCATGGTAGAGCTGGCGGACGGTGAGGCCCTCCCAGCCCCCGTCCTCCACGAGCGTCTGGCGGACGCGCAGGAGCAGCGGGTTCTTGTCCTTCATGGGCAGCTTGATGTTGGCCACCAGGTTGCGCGCCCAGCGGCGCCGGCCCCACTTGGCCAGCAACTGCGCCACCTCCAGGGGCCGCCACGCCATGTCGCAGAAGAGCCAGTCCGCGGACTCCTCCGGGGCGTAGGCGAAGGCGCTCTCCTGCACGTGCTGGACGCGCGGGTTCCTGGCCAGCTCCGGCATCAGCTTCGCCGGGTCCACCGCCACCACTCGCGCCCCGCGCGCCACCAGCCGCTGCGTCCAGCCGCCCGGCGCCGCGCCCAGGTCCACGCACACGTCGCCGCGCCCGGGCTCATGCGCCAGCCCGTCCAGCGCCTCCTCCAGCTTCATCGCCGCGCGGGACGGGGACTCGCCCGCGCGCTTCATCCGCCGCCGCCCGCCCGGCGCGAGGGACAGGGCCTCGCGGGCACTCACCGCGCCCAGCATCAGCACCCCCTCCGGCGCGACGCACAGGCCCACCAGCAGGGCCCCCGCCTCTCGCGCCCGCCCATCGTCCTCCAGCACCCGGTTCGGGGGGAGCGCCGCGCGAACGGCCGCCTCCAGGGCCTCGGCGCGGCCCGCCTGCGTGTTGCCCTTCGCGCTGTCTGGCGTGTAGGCCCGGACGAGCCACGGCACTCGCGAGGGCAGTCCGGACATCGCCGCGACGAGCTCCTCCACCGGCACCTGGGCCCCGCCCGGGGGGGCCCAGGTGGCGACGACCCTCTCCACCGCCCGGCCGAAGGCGGGGGGCACGTCCGGCCGCTGCTCGGACTCCACCAGGGCAGGCCCCAGGAGGCGGGGACCCGCGCCCGTCCAGACCAGCTCCTCGAAGAGGTGGGACTCGAAGCCCTCCCGGCAGGTCCACAGCCACCGGCCCGGTTGGGCCGCCAGCGTCTGTGCGGGCATGGGTGGTACGCGCGCCCGAGGTGGGATGCGTGGCGCGGGCGAGGCGATGGGTGCCGGGGCGGAGCGTCCGGGGCCACTGGCACGGGGCGTGGGGCCCGGCTTGCCTCCGGACCTGGGTCCTGGCTTGCCTCCGGACTTGGGGCCTGGCTTGCCTCCTGCCCGAGGACCGGGCTTCGGGCCTGCCTTGCCGTTAGAGGGAGGCCCCGAGCGCGACGGCTTGCCGGGACGGGAGGGGGC
>NZ_RAVW01000675.1 GCF_003611585.1 Corallococcus exercitus
GGGTGGCGTTGAGGGTACGGGTGGGGCTCGTGGCGTACGTGGAGGAGCAACTCGAGCGCGCGATTGCGCTGGGGATGCTGCCGAGGGGGCAGTTCGGCTCGGAAGAGAAGCTGGCGCGTGAGTTCGGGTGCTGTCGAGGCACCGTGCGCGAGGCCATGCGGCGGCTGGCGGCGCGAGGCCTGGTGGTGCAGCGCGCTGGACGCAAGACACGCGCGGTGGCGCTGGATGAGTCGCTGACGCTGGAGAACCTGGGGCTGGCGCTGCATGACACGCGCTCCGAGGAAGGCCGGCGGCTGCTGGAGGGCTTCTTCAGCCTCAAGCGCCAGGTGCTGGTGGAGCTGCTGGTCGACTGCTGTGCGAGTGCCTCCGAGGCGCAGGTGAGCCAGTTGGAGTCCATCTGCTTCTCACTCTGGGATGCGGCGCACTGGGAGCCGGGTGCGCGCTGCGCGCAGCTGGAATTCGAGTTGCTGCGACTGGCGGCACATGCGGCAGCGCGGCCCGGGCACCTGCTCCTCATTCAATCCTTGCAACGGGCCATGAGGGGCAACGTGGCCCGGCTGTGGTTCCTCATGGGCGGCGAATCACTGCGCCAGTGGGCCGTGTGCGCGATGCACGCCCTGGGTGACCGCGACGTGCGGGCGCTTACGCAGCAACTGCCGGCGCTGTTGAAGGCGTGCGATGAGCGTACGCTGGACGCCTTCGCCCCTGCCCCTCGGGAGCAGGCATCCCCCGAGGACTCCCCCTCTCAGGAGAATCTCCTCGAAGCCCCCGCGCCAGCCGCCGCGCGGGACGAGGCCCAGGAGGCACGCTCATGCGTGGAGGAGCAGGGTCACGACGGCCTTGCGTCTACCGTCGAGGACGCCAAGGTGCTCGGAGTGGCCCCCCACCCTCATGGGGTGGAGGCGATCCCCATGGAGCCCGCCTCCCTTGCCCCCGGTGGGAAGTGCGCCGGGGGATATGACGAACAGGTCCTTGGGCCACCTGTCCGACTGTCGGGCAAGTGGAGGCGCTTCTTCCACGGAGGGTGGCCTCCAGCCCGAGCCTCGGCGCACCGGCTTCCGCGAACCCAACCGCGTGGCAGGGGGCCCCGGAGGCTGACTGCTTCACGTCACCCCGGGCCCACCCCTGATGGCTAGCGCCTGCGTCCGTGGACCTCGGGCTCATCCGCTCGGGCCGTTCTTCCGCGCCTTCTGAAGTGCATCGACGAGCGCGCATCCCGCTTGCGGCTCTGAAGGTGGAGCCGCGCTCCTTCGAGCGGACTCCACTCGCTTCGCGGATATGCACTCGGCTTTCGCGCCTTGAAGCCACGGCGTGCTGTTCACTCGGGTCTAGAACCCCATCGCGAGCGCGACCTGCTCCGTGCGGTCCACGTCCGCAGCCACCTGCGCCAGCTTCTCGCGGATGGCTCCGGGCGCGTCCGGGCCCAGGAAGAGTCTCAGCGTCGGGGCTCCCGCGTCCACGGCGTCCACGATGGCCTTCGCGGCCTTCTCCGGGTCCCCGGGCTGCGTGCCCGCGGACTGTGCCACGTAGGCGCGCATCGGGCCCACCGTCTCCGCGTAGGGCGCCAGCTCCGGCATCTGCCGGTAGGACGGCCCCAGCAGCTTCGTGCGGAACATGCCCGGCTCCACGAGGAGCACCTTCACTCCGAGCGGCGCGACCTCCTTCGCGAGCGACTCCGACAGGCCCTCCAGCGCGTGCTTGGCCGCGCTGTATGCACCCACGCCGGGATACGTGACAAACCCGGTCACGCTCGATACCTGCACGATGATGCCGGTCCTCCGCTCCCGCATGTGCGGCAGCACCGCGCGCGTCATCGCCACCGCGCCGAAGAACAGCGGCTCGAACACCGCTCGCAGCTCCGCGTCGCTCGTCTCCTCCACCGCACCCAACAACGTGTAGCCCGCGTTGTTCACCAGGACGTCGATGGCGCCGAAGTGCTTCAGCGCCACCGCGATGGACTCCTGGACCTGCTCCGGCTTCGTCACGTCCAGCCGGACCGCGAGCACCCGGTCCGGGGCCCGTGCCACCAGGTCCTCCAGCGTGCGCGGATCCCTCGCCGTCGCCACCACCCGCTCCCCTCTCGCGATGACCTCTTCCACGATGTTGCGGCCAAACCCCGACGACGAACCCGTGACGAACCAGACCCTGCTCTGTGCGTTCATGACTGCCTCCCTGGGCCCTTAAGTACGGTCGCCCCCTCTGCTGCGAAACGCGTCGTGTCTGGATGCACTTTGTAGTTATGCTAAGGAATGCGCGACGACCTTTCCGGCCTCATGGCGTTCCTCGCGGTGGCTCGCAGACGGAGCTTCACCGCCGCCGCGGCGGAGCTCCGGGTCACGCCGTCCGCGGTGAGCCAGAGCCTCCGGGCCCTCGAGGAACGCGTCGGGGTGCGGCTCCTCCAGCGCACCACCCGCAGCGTCGGGCTCACCGAGGCCGGTACGCGGTTCCTCTCCCGGCTCGAGCCCGCGATGCTCGGTGTGCGGGAGGCCTTCGAGTCCCTGGGCGAGCTTCGCGACCGGCCCTCCGGCCTCCTGCGCCTGACCCTGCCTCGCTACGGCTACCAGGAGGTGCTCGGGCCCCGCCTCGCGGAGTTCCTCACCGCCCATCCCGACATCCGCGTGGACATCCAGCTCGACGACGCGCTCGTCAACATCGTCCAGCAGGGCTTCGACGCGGGCTTCCGCTTCGGGGAGCTGGTGGAGCGCGAGATGATCGCCATCCCCGTGAGCGGAGACATCCCCATGTTCGTGGTGGGCGCACCGTCGTACTTCGCGACGCGCGGCAAGCCGAAGCACCCTCGCGACCTGCGCGACCACGACTGCATCAACTACCGCAGCCGGACCACCGGCGGCATCCTCCACTGGGGCCTCACCGACGGCGGCAAGCGCATTGACGTCGCCGTCGCGGGCCGCGTGGTGCTGGATGACGCGGAACTGGTGTTGGAGGCCGCCGTCGCCGGGCAGGGGCTCGCCTATGTCCCGGAGAGCCGCGCCCGCCGGCTGCTCGCGGAGAAGCGCCTGGTGCGTGTGCTCGACGCGTACTCCCCCACCCTCCCCGGCTTCTTCCTCTAC
>NZ_RAVW01000676.1 GCF_003611585.1 Corallococcus exercitus
CGCACGCCCCGGTCCTGCCCGCCCGACTGCGCGAACACGCGCTGAGGCAGCCGGACGCCGTCGCCGTGGAGCAGGCGGGACGGACCTGGACGTGGCGGGAGCTGGCCTCGCGTGCGCGACGGCTCGCCCTGCGGCTGCGGGAACAGGGGCTCCAGCCGGGAGAACCCGTGGCGCTCTGCCTGCGCGCGTCGCCGGAGAAGCTGGCGGCGCTGTGGGGTGTCCTGGAGGCCGGTGGTGCTCCGGTGGCGCTCGGGCCCACGGACCTGGACTCGCTGGCCGTCTATGCCGTGGAGGGCAGCGTCGTGCCCCGGCTGGTGACCTGGCGGGGGCTCTTCACCTCCACGCGCCTGGAGTCCTCGCGCGTCCTGCACGTCGAGGAGGTGCTGGGGGATGCGTCGTCCGTGACGAGGGACGAGGCGCTTCCGCTCCCCTCTCTGGAGTCCCTGGCGTGGCTTCTGCCCATGGGCGCGGGCCAGCCCGCGTGGGCGTTGAGTCACGCATCGCTCACGGGCTTCTTCGCGGGCCTGGATGCGCGGCTGCATCCGGCGCCGGACACCACCTGGCTCGCCGCGTCCGAACCGGCTCCCGAGAAGCCCGAGCTGGAAGCCCTCTGGGCCCTGTCTCGCGGCCTGCGCGTGCTCTTCCCCTCCGAGGCCACCTCCTGGCGCCGGGGCGCGTCGGCCGAGGACGCCTCGCGTCCGCTCCAGCTCAGCCTGTCGTACTTCGCCAATGACGAGGACTCGCTCTCCGGGCCCAAGTACGAGCTGCTGATGGAGGGCGCGAAGTTCGCGGACGCGCACGGCTTCTCCGCCATCTGGACGCCCGAGCGGCACTTCCACTCCTTCGGCGGCATCTACCCGCAGCCCGCGGTGGTCTCCGCGGCGCTCGCGGCCGTGACTCGCAACCTGCGCCTGCGCTCCGGCAGCGTCGTGCTGCCGCTGCATGATCCGCTGCTGGTCGCGGAGCAGTGGGCCGTCGTGGACAACCTGTCGCAGGGCCGCGTCGACGTGTCCGTGGCCACGGGCTGGCACGTGCAGGACTTCGTCTTCGCGCCCGGGAACTACGCCGACCGGCGCAACATCCTGCTGCGAAACCTGGAGACGCTGCGCGGCCTCTGGCGCGGCGAGCGGCTGCGGCGGCCGGGCGGCAACGGAGTCACCGTGGAGGTGGGCCTGCGCCCGAAGCCAGTGCAGAAGGAGCTGCCCGTGTGGCTCACCGCCACCGCGAACCCGGAGACGTTCCGGCTCGCGGGCGAGCTGGGCGCGGGCGTCCTCACGGGCCTCTTCGCCCACTCGCTGGAGGAGCTGAAGCCGAAGGTGGCCCTCTACCGCGAGGCGTGGCGCCGCAACGGGCACCCGGGACGGGGCCACATCACGTGCATGCTGCACACGTTCCTCGGTGACGACGAGGCCGAGGTCCTCAGGCAGGTGCGCAAGCCGCTGCTGGCGTACTTCCGGAGCTCGGCGGACATCACGACGTCGCTGCTCGCCGCGCAGGGCTACCAGGGGGAGATCGCCAAGGTGTCCCGCGAGGACATCGACGCGCTCCTGGAGCACACCTTCGAGCACCACGCGAAGGGCACGGGCCTCATCGGCACGGTGGAGAGCGGCATCCAGCGGCTGCGGGATGTACGGGCCTCGGACGTGGACGAGGTGACGTGCCTCATCGACTTCGGGCTGGAGACGCCGGTCGTCCTGGAAGGGCTCCGGCGCCTGGCCACGGCGAGAGAGGCAGTTGCCGCGGATGCGTCATCCCACTCGCGGCGCGTACGCGGTGAGCGCGAGACGGAAGCGGAGGAGTTGCTGTCCCTGGCCCGGCAGGCGGGGGCGGTGCTGGTGAACACCACTGCACGGCTGGCCCGCGCGGTGACGGACCTCTCGGGAGCGCGTGAGGCCCTGGCCCCGGTGGGGGCGTGGGTCCTGGAGAACGCGTCGGAGGAGCTGGCGTCGGCGCTCCAGCGCACGGCGGGCGGCGACGTGCTGCTCGCGGGTGAAGCCCGTGACGGAGGCCTGTTGCCGCGCGCACCGGAGGAGAAGCTGCCTCCGGGATTGGACGTCTGGGTGCTGGACGCGGCAGGGGCCCCCGTGCCCGCGGGCGTCGTGGGAGAGCTGGCCCTGTCGGGCGCGGGTCTGCCTGCCGCGCTCTGGAGGGCGGCGGGTGAGACCGCGGAGCGACTGGTGCCGCATCCGCTGCGCCCTTCGTCGAGCCTCTACCGCACCGGCCATCCCGTGCGCCTGCGCGCGAATGGTCGCGTCGAAGCCGTGAACCTCCCCGGGTTCAAGCTGCCCGCGCCGCGCACCGTGTCCCCTGGCACCGCGAGCGCTCTTGCCACGACGGCCCCTTCGACGGCGTCCACCGTCGTGGCCTCCGGTGCCATCCAGCCGATCCCGCGTGCGCCGCGCGACCGACCGTTGCCGCTGTCGTTCGCTCAGCAGCGGCTCTGGTACCTCCAGGAGCTGGAGCCGGAGAGCACCGCCTACAACAACGCGATCATCTTCCGGCTCACGGGCACGCTGGACATTACCGCGCTCCAGACGGCGCTCCACGCCCTCGTGGAACGCCACGAGGTCCTGCGCACCACCTACGCGCTGGCTGACGACGGTGCGGTGCAGGTCATCCATGCGACGGGCGCCCTTCCCCTGGAGACGGAAGACGTTCCCGGCGACACGGCCGAAGCGCGCGAGGCCGCCATGCTTCGCCGCTGCCAGGCGTACACCGCAACGCCCTTCCACCTGGACACGGGCCCCGTCGCCCGCGCGCTCCTGCTGCGGCTGGCTCCCGACACGCACGTCCTCCACCTGCTCCTGCACCACGTCGTCTCCGACGCCTGGTGCGCCCTGGTCCTCAGCCGCGAGCTGCCCGTCCTCTATGCCTGCGCCAGCGCGGGCGTCGCGTCCGTCCTGCCGCCGCTGCCGGTGCAGTACGCCGACTACGCCGTGTGGCAGCGCGCGTGGCTGACCGGCCCGGTGCTGGCGGACCAGGCCCGCTGGTGGAAGGACCTGCTCCAGGGCACGCCGCCGCTGGAGCTGCCCACCGACCGGCCCCGCCCCGCCACGCAGTCCTACGC